>JBFXIT010000026.1:5355-16303 GCA_050175655.1 Leucobacter sp. | reverse complement strand
GCGCGCAACTCGGCCAGCGCCCGATCGAAGGCCTCCTCGCCCCCGTGCGGCCCGCCCGTGCCGATCACGAGGCCGTGCAGTCCATCCGTCGGGTCGCGCCGCTGCCAGTATCCGCTGAGCGCGACCGCCCCGAGCCCTGCAGCATCGCAGGCCGCCACCACCCGCCGCTCGGCCTCGGCAGCATCTTCGAGGTGAGCGGCGCCTGCGGCTCCCGCTGCCGCTCCCCCTGACGGCGAGAACTGCACGACCGCATGCAGGCCTCCGCTCATGGGGCGCACGCTCACCCCGGGCAGGCCGTAGAGGCGCTCGACGACCAGCTCGCGCCTCGCAGCATAGCGTCGGCGCATGCGGGCGGTGTGCCGCCGCAGCTCTCCGCTGCCGAGGTACTCGGCCAGCGCGGCCTGAACGACCGCCGGGACCGGCCCGCCGAGGTCGCGACGCACGGGCTCGATCAGCGCGCGCAGCCGGGCGGGCGCCAGCAGGAAGCCGGCGGAGAGCGCCTGGGAGACCGTCTTCGAGAAGGTTCCGAGCAGCACCACCGATCCGTTCACCGGGTCGTCGAGGGCGACGAGAGCGGGCAGCGGCGTGCCGGTATGCCGCAGCTCGGAGTCGTAGTCGTCCTCGACGATCACCACGCCGGTGCGCTCGGCCCAGTCGAGCAGCTGTCTGCGCCTCGCGAGCGGCAGGGAACCGCCGAGGGGGTACTGGTGGCTGGGCGTCACGATCACGACGTCGAGCAGCCCCTCGGGCAGGGCGCTCGTGTCGAGCCCGGCGGCGTCGACCGGCAGGGCGACGATCTCGGCGTCGTGCCGGGCGGCGACCCGCCGCAGCGAAGGGTAGCCGGGATCCTCGACGCCCACCACGAGCAGTCGCCCGCGGCCGCTGCCTCCGCCACTGCCTCCCAATGCGCTCAGCAGCAGGCCGAGGCCCTCGCGGGTGCCGGCGGTCACGATCACGTCCTCCACTGGCCGGGCCGTGCCGCGCATGCGGCGCAGGTGCTCGGCGATCTCGGCGCGCAGGCGCGGGTCTCCGAGATCTGGCGCTTCGAGGTGCGCCCGAGCGGCGGCGCTGCGCCACGCGGCACGCCAGGCGGGGGTGTCGACCGCCGTCGTGTCGGGGATGCCGGGGGTGAGCGGTGCGGGGAGCTGCCCGGACGGCGGAGCGGCCGCAGCACCGGAGGCCGGCGATCCCGAGGCGCCTGCGGTCGGCGGCCTCGGCGCGCCACACACGGTCGATCGAGCGGAGCCTGCCGGACGAGAGGCTCCGGCCGCGCTCGCGTCGCCCGGACGGCCCGTGGCCAGCTCGGGATGGACTCGGGTGCCGAGCCCCTGCCCGGCCGCGAGATAGCCCTCGGCGGTGAGCTGCTCATAGGCGGTCACGACGACTCCGCGCGCCACCGCGAGCCGAGCCGCGAGCGCTCTGGTCGCGGGCACCGGTTCTCCGGGTCGCAGGGCTCCCCCGTCGATCGCCTCGCGCAGCGCCGCGGCGAGCTGGGCGGGCAGGGGTGCCTCGGCCGCCCGGTCGAGCACGATCGGCAGCTCTGCCGGGGTGCGATCTCGGGCGGCGGACATCACACCAGTCTGCCATTCGCCCACGGGCTTGGTCTATCGGGTGCGACGATCTGTAGGTGGCACCGGGGACCATCCCGGCTCAGGGTGTCGGGTTGAGCGCATCGTAGCGCTGGAAGCCGCGCCAGATCCGCAGCATCATGAGCATGAGCGCGGTGATGAGGAGCCCGCCGATGAGCGCCGGGGCCCAGAGCGCGACGAGCGTCGCGAGCGCGCCGGCGAGCAGGTCGCCCACGCGCGGCCCTCCGGTGACGACCACGTAGAAGAGCCCCTGCATGCGCCCGCGCACCTCGTCGGGCGCGGCGGCCTGCAGGATCGTGGTGCGGAAGACCGCGCTCACGTTGTCAGCGGCTCCCGCCCCGGCGAGCGCAGCACCCGCGAGGACCAGCGCGGGCACGATCGCCTCGCCGCCCGGCCCCGCGCCCCCGGTGAGGCCGACGACGAGCAGCACGAGACCGAAGAGCGCCGTGAACGCGCCGTAGACGGCCACCGACAGCGTGACCGCTCGGCCCTGCCTGCGCACGCGCCCGAGCGGCCCGGAGACCAGGCTGCTGAGCAGCGCGCCGACCGCGAACGATGCCGTGAGCAGGCCGACGGTGACCGCCCCGCCTCCCAGCAGGAGGGCGCCCGCCGCGGGGAACACCACGCGCGGCGTTCCGAGCGTCATCGCGATGAGGTCGAACACGAAGGTGGCGCTCACGTTGGGGGCGCGTCGCAGGAAGCGCAGGCTCTCGACGACCGAGCGGAGGCCGGGGGCCGAGGGCTTGCCCTCGGGCCGCATCGGCGGCAGGCCGAGGATGCCGACGAAGGCTCCGATGAAGAGCACCGCGTCGAGCAAGTAGGTCCACGAGAAGCCGACCGCCGCGACGAGCACACCGGCGAGCGCCGGGCCGACCGTCACTGCCAGGCCCATCGTGATGCCGTTGAGCGCCGCCGCCGCGGGCAGCAGCTGGTTGGGGAGCAGCCTGGGCTGGATCGCGCCCCGCGTCGCGCCGAGGATCGTGGCCGCAGAGGCGTTCAGCGCGGCGAGCGCGTAATAGGCCCAGGTCGCCTCGACTCCGAGGAACGCGATCGCGGTCATCGACGCGATGCTCGCCCACGCGACGCAGGCCGTGATCAGGGCGACCGTGCGGCGGTCGTAGCGGTCAGCGAGCGCACCGCCGATGAATCCGGAGAGGATCATGGGCCCGAGCGCCCAGAGCGCGACGAGCGAGACCGCGAGGGTGGAGTGCGTGATGTCGTAGATGTGGAGGCCGACCGCGACGATGGTCATCTGGGCGCCGATCTGCGAGACCGAGGTGCCGACCCAGAGCCGCGCGAAGGGCGGGCTGCTCTTGAGAGGGGCGGTGTCGACGAGGAGGTCGCGGAGTCTGCGCCGTCGCCGCGCCTCGCCGTCTTCCGCTCTGCCCATCACTCGAACCTTACACCCGCGGCGCGGGCACGGATCGGCGCGCGCTCGAACCGGTAGCGTGGAGGCGTGTGGGATGACAGATACGACGGCGACCCCGTCGCCGCGATGAAGCCCCGGCGCGGGCCGGTGGCGCGCGAGCGAGTGGTGCTGGCCCGCGGGCTCGTGGTCGAGCACAGCGAGAGCGAGTGGTGCGGAGCCGTGGTCGGTGCGCGCGAGGGCCTCGTGCAGCTCGAGGACGGGCGCGGGAAGGTGCGATCCTTCCCCCTGGCAGACGGGTTCCTGATCGACGGGCGGCCGGTCTCCCTGGAGCTGCCGAAGCGCGCACCGCAGCGCAGGGTCACGGCCTCGGGGTCGATCGCGGCGCCGCAGCAGCGCGCCCGGGTGGCGATGCCGAGCCGCATCTTCGTCGAGGGCCGGCACGACGCAGAGCTGGTGGAGCAGGTGTGGGGCGACGACCTGCGCGTCGAGGGCGTCGTGGTCGAGCTGCTCGACGGAGCCGACAACCTCGAGGCGGTGCTGGCCGAATTCGGCCCAGGGCCGGGGCGCCGGGCCGGTGTGCTGCTCGATCATCTGGTGACCGGCAGCAAGGAGACGAGGATCGCCGAGCGCGTCGCACGCGGCCCCGGCGGTGCGCATGTGCTGATCGTCGGCCACCCGTTCGTCGACATCTGGGCGGCGGTGAGGCCCGAGCGGCTGGGGCTCGCGGCCTGGCCCGAGATCCCTCGCACGATCGACGGCAGGCCCGTCGAGTGGAAGGCGGGCATCTGCCGGGCGCTCGGCTGGCCGTCGGAGGATCCCGCCGACATCGCCGACGCCTGGTCGCGGATCCGAGGCCGCGTGCGCTCCTACCGCGACCTCGAGCCGAGCCTGCTCGGGCGGGTGGAGCAGCTCATCGACTTCGTCACCGGGCCGGAGAGCGCATGAGCGCCGCGAGCCCCTGGCCTCTCGCGCGCCTCGGGTACCTCTATGCCTCAGCGGTCGGCTTCGTCTGGGGCTCGATCTGGAGCACCGGCGAGGTGCGCAGGATCGACGGCCTCTGGGTCTTCACCGGCATGCCGAAGTGGACCTTCGGGCGCGGCGGCAGCTGCGTCGGATCCTGCTATCTCACCGACCGCAACGTGAGCGTCGCGGTGCTGCGCCACGAACGGGTGCACCGCGCCCAGTGGCGGCGCTACGGCATGGCGATGCCGATCCTCTATCTGCTCGCCGGTCGCGACCCGCTGAAGAACCGGTTCGAGATCGAGGCGGGGCTGGAGGACGGCGGGTATCTTTGACGTCATGGCCGATGACGACGAGTTCCGCTTTCTGCCGCGCGACGCGGCCCGGGTGGGCCGCACCGCCCCGTTGCCCGAGGTGACGAGAGTGTCGATCGAGGCGGGCGAGGGGCGGCACGTCAGCGCGCTCTCCTTCGCCTCGGTGCAGGAGGCCGAGAGCGCGCCCGAGTTCGTCTTCCTGCACGGGGTGGGGCTCAACGCCCACGGCTGGGATCCGGTCGCGCTCGCGCTCGACGCCCCTGCCCTCGCGATCGATCTGCCGGGCCACGGCCACAGCGACTGGCGCGCGGATGCGGACTACCGGCCGGATCTGCTCGCCGCCGACGTGGCCCCGGTGCTCAACGCCCTCGCGCCCGAGACCTTCGAGCTGGTCGGGCACTCGCTCGGCGGGCTCACGGCGATCGTGCTGGCGGCGATGCGGCCCGATCGATTCGGCCGGCTCGTCGTGGTCGACATCACGCCGGGGGTCGTCCCGAAGCAGGACGCCGCGGCGATCGTCGAGTTCATCCAGGGCCAGCGCGCCTTCGACAGCCAGGACGAGATGGTGGATCGCGCCATCGCATTCGGGATCGGCACCGACCGCGCCGCGCTCGCCCAGGGGGTCGCGCTGAACTCGCGCCGGCGCCCCGACGGCAGGTGGGAGTGGATGCACCACTTCGCGCACCTCGACGGCGCTCCGATCACCGAAGAGAGCGATCCGGCGCCGCTCGCCGCTCTCTGGGCGCCGCTCGAGGGTCTGCACGCGGCGGGCGTGCCGGTGGCGCTCGTGCGGGCGACCGAGGGCCTGGTCGACGACTCGCTGGCGGAGGAGTGGCGGCGCCGCCTGCCGGGCTCGCAGGTGCGCACCGTGCCCGGGCCCCACAACCTCCACGAGGTGGTTCCCACCGAGCTCGCGGCCGCGATCCGCTCCGTCTCCCCTGCCAGACGACCTACTGCCGTCGCCGATTGAGTGCAGCGTAGCCAATCAGGATCGCTGTCCCGGCAGCGAACGTGGTCACGATCAACGTGTTCGTGTGTGCGTCGCGGGCCTGCTCGCAAGCAAGCCCTGCATGCAGAGACTCGAGGTCGTTCTTCATGACCTGCAGGCTGAACGGAATCATATTCGCCTCTGAAGAGATCTCCTGACCCCTGGACACGGTTGGCGGATTCCAACGCGAGGGCCCAGCGTTCGAGCAGCGTACCGTCGAATACTCTCCGTTGCCGGAACTCGATGATTCCTGTTGAATCACGGGAGTTTGGAACCACACGAACATCACCGCGGCGAGTGCCACCACGACAAGAACTATGAACGCCGGGAATCCCCGACGCTTGGGTGTGGGCTGATCTGATTCGGGGATACTCATGGTCTCAAGCTCCCACCTCCCAGGCGCGTGCGGCAACCCGGTCCCATCGAGGACGGTTGCGCTCGCGATGGAGAAGCTGCGCAAGCGCGCATAGCCGCAGCCCCGGATACGCTGCGGACCTTTGTAACAAGACGTTAACAAGCTCCGCCCGGGCGCGACATGCGGGCCTGGACCGGCGTAGTCTCCCACTCACGACCGTGCATAGCCGCCCGCCGTTTGAATCATCCGCGCGCGGCATACGCTCGCGCACGATACCGAGGAGTCCCCTCTTGTCAGAGACCCACCCCGGCTCGTCGCCGTCGGCCCCCGAGTACCGCAAGCGCAAGCGATCCCGGGCCTCGATCCTGATCACGATCGCCATCGTGGCGGTCGTCGCCGTCGTCGCGGCGATCGTCTTCTCGCTGCTGAATCGCGACACGAAGGCCGACGGAGGCGGCGAGGGGGCGGCCGGGAGCGAGATCTCGATCGGGCTCGTGCTCGAGCCGACGAACCTCGACATCCGCAGCACCGGAGGCGTCGCGCTCGACCAGATCCTCATCGACAACGTCTACCAGGGCCTCGTGGGCCTCGCCCCCGGCACCCTCGACGAGCTCGTGCCGGTGCTCGCACAGGATCTGCCCGAGGTCTCCGAAGACGGCCTCTCCTACACCTTCGCGCTGCGCGAGGGCGTGAGGTTCCACTCGGGCAACGCGCTCACCGCGGCCGACGTGGTCGACTCGCTCAGCGCCACCCTCCCGGGCGTGCTGGGCGACGACGCCGTCTCCGTCTCCGCACCCGACGACGGCACCGTCGAGATCGTGCTCGGCTCGCCCAACAGCCAGCTGCTGTGGCACCTCGCGAATCGTCCGGGCCTCGTGTTCGAGAGCGCCTACGCCGGCGACCTGGCCAACACCGTGAACGGCACGGGGCCCTACCTGCTCGCGCAGTGGAAGCAGGGCGACAGCATCACCTTCGAGGCCGACGCGGGCTACTGGGGCGAGGCCCCCGGCCTCGACCGGGTGGTGTGGCGCTATCTGCCCGACGCCAACGCGGCGGTGAACGCGGCGCTCGAGGGCGACGTCGACGTGCTCGCGCCGGTGCTCGACTCGAGCCTCAAGGCCCGCTTCGACGGCGACAGCGGCTTCGTGCTCGAACAGGCCGACAGCACCGACGTCTTCACCCTCGCCTACAACTCGGCGAAGCCTCCGCTCGACGACGTCCGCGTGCGCACCGCGCTCTCCCTGGCGATCGACGGCGAGGCCATCGTGCAGGCCTTCTACGGCGACGGCAAGGTGCTCGGCGGGCCCATCACCGATATCGAGCCGGCGTACGAGGATCTCACGTCGATCAACGCCTACGATCCAGAGGGCGCGAGGGCGCTGCTGGCCGAGGCCGGCGTCGAAGGGCTGCAGCTCACTGTGACGTTCCCGAACATCTACCCGACGAACGCCATCGACCAGGTCGTGACCCAGCTCGCCGAGGTCGGCGTCACGCTGAAGGTCGATGTGGTGGAGCCCGCCACCTGGTTCCAGCGGGTCTACGAAGCCCCGGAGGACGGCACTGCGCGGGCCTTCGACCTCAGCTACATCAACCACGTCGAGGCGAACGACTTCGTCAATTACGTCACCGACGGCTACTACTTCGGATCGGTGGATCCGGAGGCGAAGCGCCTCTACGACGAGTCGATCGCAGCGACCGACCCCGCCGAGGCCGTGGAGCGGCTGCGGGAGGCGGCCCGAGTCGTCGCCGAGGACGCCCCCGCGAAGTGGCTGATCAACTACACGCCGACCAACGCGGTGGGCGCGCACGTGCACGGCTTCCCGAGCAGCAACACGAACTCGCGCATCCCGCTGGCCGGGATCACCGTCGGCTGACGGCGATATCGACCGGCAGACGGCGTCGGCGGACGACGCCGGGGAGCGGCAGAACTAGGATCGTGATGTGAGCCGCTTCCTCATCGTCAGGGCCCTGACGCTCGCGGCGGGGCTGATCCTGGCGAGCCTCATCATCTTCGCGGCGCTGCGCCTGCTGCCGGGCGATGTGGCGCAGGTGATCGGCGGCACCACCGCCTCCCCCGGCAGGATCGCGGAGCTGCGCGAGGAGCTCGGCCTGGACCGCCCCGTCCCCGTGCAGTACCTCGACTGGCTGGGCGGCATCTTCACCGGACACCTGGGCGACTCCGCGGTGACGGGCACCCCCATCTCGGCGGAGATCGCGCAGAAGGCCCAGGTCACGGTTCCGCTGACGCTCTACTCGCTGCTGGTCGCGCTGCTCGTCGCGCTGCCGTTCGGCGTGCTGGCAGCGTACCGTCGGCACGCGGTGTCGAGCCGGCTGCTGTCGGTGCTGGGAGTGGTCGCCGCGGCGGTGCCGGTCGTCTGGGCGGGCCTCATCGGCATCATCGTGCTGTCGAACTGGCTGGGCTGGCTGCCGGCCCAAGGCTTCCCGCGCACGGGCTGGGCCGATCCGCTCGCCGCGATCCGCTCGCTCACCCTGCCGGCCCTCACGATCGGGCTCGTAGTGGGCGCGATCCTCTTCCGCTTCGTGCGCAGCGCTACCCTGAGCGCGCTCGGCGCCGAGCACGTGCGCACCGCGATGTCGCAGGGCCGCACCCGCCTCGGCGCGCTCGTGCGGCACGGCCTTCCGGGCGTGGGACTCTCGGTCGTGTCGCTGATGGGCCTGCAGATCGCCGAGCTGCTCGTCGGCGCCGTCGTGATCGAGCAGCTCTTCAACCTGCCGGGGCTCGGTCGCATGCTGGTGAGCGACGTGGGCAATCGCGATCTGCTGAAGGTGCAGAGCACGCTCTTCGTGCTCACCGCGGTCATCCTGGTGCTGGGCGCCCTCATCGACGTGCTGCACCGCGTGATCGACCCCCGGCTGAGAGTCGAGGAGGAGCGATGAGGGCGCTGCTGCGGAGCCCGCGCGGCCGGTTCGCCCTCGCGGTGCTGGCGGTGCTGGTGCTGCTGTGCGTGCTGTCGCTCGTATGGCTGCCCGCCGACCCGAACCACTCGAACGCCTACCGCGCCTGGCTGCCGCCGTCGGCGGAGCACTGGCTCGGCACCGACGGCAGCGGCCGCGATCTCGCCTCGCGCCTGATCGCCGGCAGCCGCGTGACCGTGCTCGTGGTGCTGGGTGCCGCGCTCGTCTCGGGAGTGCTCGGGATCCTGCTGGCGCTCCCCGCAGCGCTCGGCCCGCGCTGGGCGCGCGAACCCCTGGTCATCTTCATCGACGTGCTCATCGCCTTCCCCACGCTGCTGCTCGCGATCATGCTCGCCGCGGCATTCGGCAGCGGTCTCGCGATCGTCGTGGCAGCCGTCGGCATCGGCTTCGGCGTGTCGATCGCCCGGGTGGTGCGCGCCGAGCTGCGCCAGGTCGCGGCCGAGGACTACGTGCTCGCGGCGCGGGCCGCCGGGCTCTCGCGAGGGCGCATCCTGGCCACCCACCTGCTGCCGGGCATCGCCCCCGTCTTCGTCGTGCAGCTCTCGCTGTCGATGGGCCTCGCGATCCTCGCAGAGGCGGGGCTCAGCTACCTGGGCTTCGGCGCGCCGCCGAGCGTGCCGTCGTGGGGCCGCATGCTCGAGGAGACCCAGTCCTATCTCTCGGTCCATCCGCTCATCGTGGTGTGGCCCGGCCTCGCCATCACGGTGACGGTGCTGGCCTTCTACCTGCTCGGCGATGCGCTGCGCGAGACGACCGACCCGCGACTGCGCGCACGGGCGGCGGGCGAGCGGCAGGGGCAGGATCGATGACCGCTCCCCATCTCTCCGTCTCCGGCCTCTCCGTCTCGATCGACGGCAGGCCACTGCTGCACGACATCTCCTTCGAGCTCGCGCCCGGCGATCGCCTGGGGTTCATCGGCGGCTCGGGATCGGGCAAGACCCTCACCGCGCTCGCCATCGCCGGCCTGCTGCCCCCGGGCGCCGAGGCGACCGGGTCGATCCGCCTGAGCCGCGCGGACGAGGCCGGGGCCGAACTCGCCGGCACCGAAGTCGCCGGCACCGAGCTCATCGGCGCCGACGAGCACGAGCTGGCGGCGCTGCGCGGCGATCTGATCGGCATGGTGTTCCAAGAGCCGAAGGCGGCCCTGAACCCGCTGCGGCGGCTCGGACGCCAGATGACCGAGGCGCTCTCGATCCACTACGAGCTGAGCCGATCCGAGCGGCGCGAGGCAGCGCTGCGCCTGGCCTCTCGGGTCGGTCTCGACGATCCCGAGCGCATCGTGCGCGCCTACCCCCACGAGGTGTCGGGCGGTCAGCGGCAGCGCGCCGCGATCGCCGCCGCGATCTCGGCGAGCCCGGGGCTCCTGTTCGCAGACGAGCCGACGACCGCGCTCGACGTCACCGTGCAGCGGGGCGTGCTGGAGCTGTTCCGCGAGCTCACGGCGGGCGACGCCTGCTCCCTGGTGTTCATCACGCACGATCTCGCGGTGATGGCCGAGGTGGCCGAGCGCGTGCTCGTCTTCGAGGGCGGCCGCATCGTCGAGCAGGGCGAGATCTCCGCGATCCTCTCGGAGCCGCGGCACCCGGTGACGCGGGCGCTGATCGATGCCGCCCGGGTTGACCCGCCGGCCGGCCTCGCGAAGGGAGGCGACGCATGACCGCGGTTCCTCTCGTCGAGGCCTCCGGGCTCGCCAAGCACTATCGGGTGCCGGGCGCGGGCCTCTTCGAGCGCGGCCGGGTGACCCGTGCGCTCGACGGGGTCGACCTGACCGTGCGGCGAGGCGAGAGCGTGGCGATCGTCGGCGAGTCGGGATCGGGCAAGTCGACGCTGCTGCACCTGATGCTCGGCCTCGGCCGCCCCACCGCGGGCACGGTGCGATTCGACGGCCGCACCGTCCTGCCGGGCCGCGACCGCCTGCTCTGGCTGCGCAGCCGCGTCGGGCTCGTCTTCCAGGATCCCTACTCGTCGTTCAACCCCCGCCGCACCGTCGGGCAGACGGTCGCCGAGCCGCTCGTCGCCACCCGCGCCCCCGGAGATCACCGGGAGGCGGTGCGGGCGGCGCTGGAGCGACTGGAGCTGCCGGCCGACGCCGCGGATCGCTACCCTCACGAGTTCTCCGGCGGGCAGCGCCAGCGCATCGCCGTGGCGCGGGCGCTCGTGCACGGCCCGGAGCTGCTGCTCGCAGACGAGCCGGTCAGCGCCCTCGACGTGCTCGTGCGCGGCCGGCTGCTGCGCCTGCTCGCCGAGCTCCGGCAGGAGCTGGGCCTCACGCTGGTCACGGTGACGCACGACCTCGGAATCGTGCCGCGGCTGGCCGAGCGCGTGGTCGTGATGCGCGCGGGCCGGGTCGTCGAGCAGGGGCCGACCGATCTGATCCTGAACCGACCGGCCGAGAGCTACACCCGCAGGCTCGTCGAATCGCTCCCGCGCCTGCCC
>JBFXIT010000026.1:0-5255 GCA_050175655.1 Leucobacter sp. | reverse complement strand
GCCGAAGCGGCTCAATCGAGTTCGCGCAGGCTCTGCAGCACGGCCTCGCGCAGCGTCGGCGGCGCCGGGGCCTCGCAGGCGCGGCGCACCGCCACGGTCAGCTTCTCGAACACCTGCTGCTCGTCGCGGCAGTCGCCGCAGCCCTCGAGGTGCTCTCGGATCTGCGCCGAGTCGGTGGCGCACAGTTCGCCGCGGATCAGTTCCTCGAGGTTCGCGCGAGCGTGCTCGCATCCGCATCCGCTCATCGGTTTCCCTCCTTCTCGCTCGATCCCGCAGTGGCGGTCTTCGCGGCGGCGACGGGACCGGCCGATCCGATCCCCTGCTCCCTCGCGTACTCCCCCAACGCCTGCCGCAACCGGGCCCGCCCGCGGTGCAGGCGGCTCATCACCGTGCCGATGGGCCGTTCGACGATGTCGGCGATCTCCTGGTAGCTGAAGCCCTCGACGTCGGCCAGGTAGACGACCATCCTGAAATCCTCCGGCAGCTCGTTGAGCGCGTCGGTCACGACGGTCGCGGGCGTGCGGTCGATCGCCTCGGCCTCCGCCGAGCGCGACGACATCGCGGTGGTCGACTCGGCGCCGCCCATCTGCCAGTCCTCGAGATCCTCGACCACCCCCAGGTAGGGCTCGCGCTGCTTCTTGCGGTAGGTGTTGATGTAGGCGTTCGTCATGATGCGGTACAGCCACGCCTTGAGGTTCGTGCCCTCGGTGAAGGTGCCGAACGAGGCGAATGCCTTGGCGAAGGTCTCCTGCACCAGATCCTGCGCATCCTGCGGGTTGCGCGTCATCTTCATGGCGGCGCCGTAGAGCTGGTCGAGGTACGGCAGCGCATCGCGCTCGAATCGCCGCTCGAGCGCGATGCGCCCGAGGCCTGCGCTCTCGGCGCCTGCACCCCCGGCGCCCGCGTCTTCGACGCCGATGCCTGCGACGTCTGCGTTCTCAATGTCCTCGGAACTGTGGGTCACGATATCCAACAGTAGCGTCACCGTTCGTCTCCGATCCCTCTGCTCCCTCTGTCAGCGCCTGCCGATAGAATCGACAACGACCGATCATGCCCATGTATTCCGCCGGAGGCCGCCCGAAATGCTCGAAGCCAAGCTGAATCACGGCCGAGGCGAAGAAGACCCCTCCGGGCAGAGCGACGGTGCGGCGGACGGGCCGGCCGAATGGCCGGCTCCGGTGGCGCAGGCGGCGGTCGCCGCGACGGTGCCCCTGCCGGGATCGAAGTCCCTGACGAACCGCGAGCTGATCCTCGCCGCCCTCGCCGAGGGCCCGGGCACGTTGCGGGCGCCGCTGCACTCCCGCGATTCCGCGCTGATGATCGACGGGCTGCGCGCCCTCGGCGTCGGCATCGAGGCCCAGGGATCCGCCGGCCCGTTCGGCCCCGACCTGCGCGTGACCCCGGCCGGCACGCTGACCGGATCGACGAGCATCGGCTGCGGCCTGGCCGGCACGGTCATGCGCTTCATGCCGCCGGTGGCGGCGCTCGCACTCGGCCCGACGGCATTCGACGGCGACCCCTACGCCCGCAAGCGCCCCATGCGCCCCGTGCTCGACGCCCTGCGGGCCCTCGGCGCCGACATCGCCGACGAGGGCCGTGGAACCCTGCCCTTCACCGTGCACGGCACGGGATCGATGCGCGGCGGCCGCGTCGAGATCGACGCCTCGCTGTCGAGCCAGTTCGTCTCGGGGCTGCTGCTCTCCGCGCCGCGCTTCGACGAGGGCGTGCACGTCGTGCACACGGGCGAGCGACTGCCGAGCGCACCGCACATCGAGATGACGCTCGAGGCGCTGCGCGCCCGCGGGGTCGAGGCCGACAGCCCGGCTACCGGCGAGTGGCGGGTGGCCCCGGGGCCGATCGGCGACCGCGACCTCACGATCGAGCCCGACCTTTCGAACGCCGCACCCTTCCTGGCCGCGGCACTGGCCGTGGGCGGCAGCGTGACCGTGCCGCACTGGCCTTCCACGACGACCCAGGTGGGCGACCGCCTGCGCGAGCTGCTGCCGGCGTTCGGCGCGTCCGCCGCGCTCGAGGGCGATCTCCTGACGGTCTCCGGAGACGGGCGTCTGCGCGGTGCGAAGCTGCACATCCCCGAGGCCGGCGAGCTCGCTCCGACCCTGCTCGGCCTCGCAGCGCTCGCGGCCCATGGCACCGGCGCGGGTGACGGCGAGGCGAGCGAGATCACCGGCATCGGCCACATCCGGCAGCATGAGACCGATCGGATCGCGGCTCTGGTCGCCGAGATCAACCGGCTCGGCGGCGACGCGGTCGAGCTCGAGGACGGCATCGCCGTGCGCCCCGCGACCCTGCACGGCGGGCTCTGGAGATCGTACGAGGATCATCGGATGGCGACCACCGGCGCCCTCATCGGGCTGCGGATCGCCGACGTCGCGGTCGACGACATCGAGTGCACCTCCAAGACCCTGCCGCAGTTCCCGGAGCTGTGGGACGCGATGCTGAACGGCACTGGCCCGACGCCCTCGGAACGCCGCAAGGGCCGCGGGGACGGCCCGAACGAGGAGCTCGGCAACTTCCTCGGCAGTCTCGCGGCCGACGCGACGCCGATGCTGGGCGCCATCGGCCGCGGCACGGCGCGCACCTTCCGCGTCGTCGGCGACATCATCGACGGGCTCTGAGGGCGCCTCGACGTGAGCTGGCTGCCGCCCGACGACGAGGACGACGACGTCCCCTACGGCGAGTACGCCGACCATGCCGTGCGGCAGCGCCCGAACCCGAAGGCGAACCGGCCGCGCACCAAGCGGCGCCCTGAACACTCCGATGCCGTCGTGGGCATGGTGACGGGCGTGGACCGCGGCCGCTACACGGTGCTGATCGCCGAGGGCGCCGATCCCCTCGACCCCTCGGAGTGCTCCGTCACGGCGGCCCGGGCACGCGAGCTGCGCAGCACCCCCATCGTGATCGGCGACCGGGCGCAGCTCGTGGGCAACACGAGCGGCGAGGAGGGCACGCTGGCCCGCATCGTGGGCGTCGAAGACAGGCGTACCCTGCTCCGCCGCAGCGCCGACGACAGCGACCGCCTCGAACGGGTGATGGTCGCGAACGCTGACCAGATGCTCATCGTCGTAGCGGCTGCGAACCCCGAGCCCCGCGTACGGCTGGTCGACCGCTACCTCGTCGCGGCCTACGACGCGGGCATCGCGCCGCTCATCTGCGTGACCAAGGTCGATCTGGCGGATCCCGAACCGTTCCTCGAGCACTTCTCCGCGCTCGACATCCCGGTATTCCGGTCCGAACCGGGGGCGTGGCCGCTGCAGCAGATCCGAGAGGCGCTCGCGGGCAGGACGACGGTGTTCGTGGGCCATTCGGGCGTCGGCAAGTCGACGCTCATCAACGAGCTCGTCCCCGATGCCGATCGGGCCACCGGTCACGTGAACGAGGTCACGGGTCGCGGTCGGCACACCTCGTCCTCCTCCGTCGCCCTGCGGGCCGAGACTCCGGGCGCGGCCGGGGGCGATCACGGGTGGGTGATCGACACCCCTGGCGTGCGCTCCTTCGGGCTCGGCCATGTGACCGGCGACGGCATCCTGCGCGGCTTCACCGATCTCGCCGAGATCATCGAGCACTGCCCGCGCGGCTGCACTCACGCCGACGATGCGCCCGATTGCGAGCTCGACGCCGCGATCGAGGACGGACGCCTCGATGCTGCCGGTGCGCGGAGAGTGGAGTCGCTGCGGCGCCTGCTCAGATAGCCGGCGCCACGGGCTCCGGGCTCCCCGGCCGCCCACCCGGCTCCGACGGCTGCTCGGGCTCCGGGTCGGCCGCCGGCGGCACGAACAGAGTGGCGATCGCGGTCGTGATCGGGATCGCCAGCACGAGGCCGATGCTGCCGACCAGGGTGCGCACGATCTCGACCGCGATGTCCTCGCGCGTCAGCAGCGAGAGCATGGGACGGTTGTAGAGGTAGAGCAGGATCAGGACGCTCATGGCCGCCCCCACATAGGCGAAGAACACCGTGTAGACGGTGGAGGCGAGGTGGTCCCGGCCGATCCTCATCCCGCGGGCGTAGATCTCCCGGCGCGACATCGTCGGCGCTACGGCGCGCAGCTCCCACACCGCCGACGCCTGCGTGATGGTGACATCGTTCAGGATGCCGAGCCCCGCGATGATGATCGCGCACGTGAGCAGGCCGCGGAAGTCGATCGTCGGCCCGGCGGCGCCTGTGGTGAAGGTCGAGAGCAGGCCCGAGGCCTCGTCGCCGACGCCGCTCAGCCGCGTCGTGTGCACGGCGATCACCGAGATGATCGCCATGATCGCGATCCCGCACAGCGTGCCGATGAGCGCGGCCGTGGTGCGCATGTTCGGCCCGTGCACGAAGTAGAGCGTCACGAACATGATGGCGCTCGAACCCACCAGGGCGATGAGCAGGCCGGGCCCGCCCGCGACGAGCGCGGGGAGCACGAAGAAGAGCAGCACGCCGGCGCTCACCCCGAGCGCGACGAGCGCGAACAGTCCGCGGAACCGGCCGACGGCCACGACGACGATGGCGAAGAGGATCGCCAGCACGAGCAGGGGCACGTTGCGCTCCACCCCTGCGACGTCGTAGCTGATCGCGAGGCGGTAGGAGGCCTCGCCCGCGGCAGCCTGGCCCGCTCCCGCAGCATCCCCGCTCTCCTCGCCCCCGCCCGGCTGGGCGACCGGCTGCTCGGCGGTGGTGTAGGCGATCAGCTCGACGTGATCGCCCACCTCGAGGCCGGCCCCGGCCAGGCCGCCGCGCAGCGCGATCTCGACCATCCGGCCTTCATCGGGGCCGCTCAGCACCCCCACGCTGATCAGGCGGCAGCTCTGCGCCGTGCCGGTGGCCCCCGCGTCGTCGTCCGCTCCCGTGGACGGGCCGGCCGCTGCGCCCGTCTGCGCATCGCATGCGCCGCCGAGGCTCAGGATCTCGCCCTGCTCGTAGCTCATGCCGGTCGCGCTGATCTGCGCCCGGTCCGCCATCAGCTCGACTTTCGCGGGGTCCGGCCAGAGCAGGGCGAGGCCGATCGCCGTGCCGGCCGCGATGAGCACGAGCAGCACGACGGTGATGATTCTCACCAGCGGCGCGGTGGGAACCGCGCGGCTGGGGAGATGCTGATGCGAGTGAGAGTGCGAATGCGAGCTCTGGTGCATGCTCATCAATGTAGCGGCGCGCGGACCGGTAGGCTGGGAGCCATGACGGAACGCGTGATCCTCGAGCCCGGAATGCCCGCCCCCGACTTCTCGCTCCCCGATCAGGACGGCGTCACCCGCAGTCTCGC
>JBFXIT010000025.1:0-16355 GCA_050175655.1 Leucobacter sp. | reverse complement strand
CCTAGCCCGCACCCGAGGGATCAGATGCGCCGTGCGTCTCCATCGGGCCGCAGGCGCAGACGATGCCGCTGGCCCTCGTAGACTGCGTGCGTGACCGCTTTCGCCATCGAGACGCTCATCGAGGCGCCCGTAGAACGCTGCTTCGCCCTGAGCCTGTCGATCGACGCGCATACCGACTCGATGGCGCCGTCCGGCGAGCGCGCCATCGCCGGCACGACGAGCGGGCAGATCGGCCCCGGGGAGAGCGTGACCTGGAGCGCGCGGTACTTCGGCGTCCGCTTCCGCATGACGTCCCGCATCACGACGTACGAGCCGCCGACGCGCTTCATCGACGAGCAGACATCGGGCCCCTTCGCGCGCTGGTGGCACGAGCACGAGTTCCATGCCGTGCACGACGGCACGCTGATGATCGACCGCATCGAGTTCGATGCACCGTTCGGTGCGCTGGGGCGGCTCGCGGAGCGACTGGTGCTCGAGCGATACATGCAACGCCTCATACGCCGGCGCAACGCCTGGCTCGCAGAGGTGCTCGAGAGACGGTAGCAGCCGGGGACGCGGCGCGAGCCCCTGGCTACCAGATGTTGACGCGCTCCGCCGGATCGAGCCAGAGCCCGTCGCCGGGCTTCGTGCCGTAGGCCTCGTGGAACGGGGTGAGGTTGCGCACGATCTGGTTGCAGCGGAACTCGTTGGGCGAGTGCGGGTCGATGGTGAGCAGGCGCACCGTCTCCTCCGGCCGCGACTTCTGCTGCCAGGCCTGCGCCCACGAGAGGAAGAACCGCTCGGCGGCGGCAAGGCCCTCGACGACCGGGGGCTCCTGCCCGCCCAGCGAGATCAGGTACGCCTTCCAGGCGATCTCGAGCCCCGACAGGTCGCCGATGTTCTCGCCGATGGTCAGCTCGCCGTTCACGGTCTGCCCGTCGGCGCCCTCGGGCGAGAGCGCGTTGTACTGCTCGATGAGCGCCTTCGTGCGCTGCTCGAACGCGGCCCGATCCTCTTCGGTCCACCAGTCGGTGAGCTTGCCGTCGCCGTCGTAGCGCGAGCCCTGGTCGTCGAAGCCGTGGCCGATCTCGTGGCCGATGACGGCGCCGATCGCACCGTAGTTCGCCGCCGGATCCCAGTCGGCGTCGAAGAAGGGCGGCTGCAGGATCGCAGCGGGGAATACGATCTCGTTGAAGCCGGGATTGTAGTAGGCGTTGACCGTCTGCGGGGTCATGAACCACTCGTCGCGGTCGATGGGCTTGCCGACCTTGCCGAGCTCGCGGTCGAACTCTGCCTCGGCGACGCGGCGGGAGTTGCCGAGCAGGTCGCCGGCGTCCACCGTCAGCGCAGAGTAGTCGCGCCACTTCACCGGGTAGCCGATCTTCGGGGTGAACTTGCCGAGCTTCTCGAGCGCGCGCTGCTTCGTCTCCTCGCCCATCCACTCGAGGGAGAGGATCGACTGGCGGTACGCCTCGACGAGGTGCTCGACGAGCACGTCCATCTCGGCCTTCGACGACTCGTCGAAGTGCCGCTCGACGTAGAGCCGGCCGACGGCCTCGCCCATCGCGCCCTCGACGAAGGAGACCCCGCGGCGCCAGCGGTCGCGCTGCTCGGTGGCGCCGGTGAGCACGGTGCCGTAGAAGTCGAAGTTGGCCTTCGAGATCTCCTGCGAGAGCAGGGCCGCGGAGCCCCGCACGATCTGCCACACCAGCCAGGCGCGCCACGACTCGAGCTCGTCGTGCACGAGCAGTGCCGCCAGCCCCTCCACCGCGTCGGGCTGGCCCACGACCACCTCGTCGAAGGCGGCGCCGGGCACCCCGGCGACGCGCAGGTACGCCGCCCAGTCGAACGCCGGGGTGAGCTGCTGCAGCTCGGCGAGGGTGCGCAGGTTGTAGAGCTTCTGGATGTCGCGGCTCGCGACGCGATCCCAGTGCGAGGCGGCGATGCGCGACTCGAGGTCGTAGGAGAGCGCGGAGAGGTGCTCCGCCTCGCCCTCGGCGAAGCCAGCGAGCTGCAGCATGCGGGCGATGTGGGCACGGTACTGCTCGCGGATCTCGGCGAACTGGTCCTCGCGGTAATAGGACTCGTCGGGCAGGCCGATGCCGCCCTGCATCACGAACACGATGTAGCGGTTCGGGTCACCGGGATCGTTGTCGACACCCATGCCGTAGAAGCCGCCGAGCCCCTGCCGCTCGAGTTCGGCGACCAGTTCGACGAGCTGCTCGATCGAGTCGACGGCGAGCGCGCGGTCGAGATCCTCTCTGATCGGGTCGGCGCCCAGCTCATCCGCCCGCTCGAGGTCCATGAAGCTCGCATAGAGCGCGGCGATCTTGTCCGCCTCGCGCTCGGCGCTGCCCGAGATCTCCCCCGGCGACGGCGCCGTGGTGCCGGTGATGATGTCGCGCACCGCCTCCTCGGCGTTCTCGGCGAGCACGGCGAACGACCCGTAGCGCGCCTTGTCGGCCGGGATCTCGGTGCGCTCGATCCACCTGCCGTTGACGTGGCGGAACAGGTCGTCCTGCGGGCGGATCGCGGGGTCGAGCTCTGCCAGGTCGATGCCGGAGGGGCCGTAGCTGCCGGGTGCGGTCGCGCGTGAAGAGGTCATGCGAATCACACTACCGACCATCGTCACCCGCCTTCGACTCCGGTGAGCACATTCAATACGCTGGGCGCGAAGAAGCGCCGCTGATACGCGCTCTCCGGGCCGAGCATCCGAAGAATCCCCAGCTCGACGAGCTGGCTCACGAGCGTGTTCGCCCTGCCGTATGAGAGACCGATGCCTGCAGCGGCTCGTCGCACCGTGAACGACGGGTTCGCTACGGCGAAATCCACGAGCGCGTGAGCGCTTCTCGCACGGAGTGCCGACTGCTGCAGTCGCTCACCGAGCCGCTCTTGCACCTGCACCAGACCGAGCATCTGTCCACGAGTGGTGTCGGCGGCGACCCGGATGCCCTGTGCGAAGAACCTGATGAACCCATCCCAGTCGCCTCTGGTGCTCACTGCGAGCAGGCGATCGTAGTAGTCAGGGCGGCGCTCCTCGAACCAGGGGGAGACGGTGAGCGTAGGCTCTTCGAGCACTCCCTGCGCCTGAAGGTGAAGCACGACGAGGTAACGCCCGATGCGACCGTTTCCATCGTGAAAGGGATGCAGCGTCTCGAACTGGTAGTGCGCCATCGCTGCCGCAATGACGGGATCGATGCGCTCCGTGTGGTCGAGTCGCATCCAATCGGTGAGGTCGCGCACCCGGATCTCCAGTTCGGGTGATGCGGGAGCAGGCACGAACCGGGCCGCATGCACCGGAAACCCGAACGGATCGGATCCTGCACGTCGTCCGATGACCACTTGTCGGTCGCGCACTCTGCCCGATCCTTCCTGCATCGGAGTCCCCCGCATCAAGAGCTTGTGCAACTCGCCGAGCAGGGCCACCGAAACCGGCTGCCCCTCGGCCACCCGCGCGAAGCCGAGGTTGGCCATGGAAACGTAGTTGAGCACTTCGAGAAGCTCCGGTGTGGAGGGCGCATCCTCGTCGGCGGTGAGCACCTCGGCGAGCGGGGCGTAGGTGCCCTCGAGGGCGGATGTGCTCTGCGCTTCTCGCCGGAGCGCCGGGGTTCGAAAAAGCGTGGGGTTCGGAAGCTGGCGTGCGGTCGCATCGAGGGCGGCGAGGGCGGCACGAGCGTTCAGCACGACCAGGTACGTCTCCGGCGACAGCGTCGGAGTGTCGGCGCCGAGCGGCTCTGGGAGAAACGCTGAATGCGTCCACTCGCCCAGTTGCGAGTCGGTGCCATGGATCGGGACAAGGGTGCCCGGAGCGTCATTCTCGAACATACTCAGATCCATTGCTTCACTCTACGCTCGAAAACGGATATTGTGGAGTCCTAAATTTCTTTATTCCGAAGAAAACAGATATTTACATCGGTTTCGTATCCGAGAACTACGATCAGGGGCAAGGATCCCTCTGGCAGTCGGCATGGAAAGCGAGCGTTCCGGTGGCGCCCTCCACTCAATCCGATCAGAACCCGGCCACCCTCGGCACCCACCGGGGCATCGACCGGGGCATCGCGGCGCTCGCGCTGCCTGCCCTCGGGGCGCTCGTGGCCGAGCCGCTGTTCCTGGTGGTCGATTCGGCCCTCGTCGGGCATCTGGGGGCCACTCCCCTCGCGGGTCTCGCCATTGCGAGCGCCGTGCTGCAGACCGCAGTCGGGCTGATGATCTTCCTCGCCTACTCGACCACGCCGCTCGTCGCCCGCCGGCGGGGCGCCGGCGATCCGCGCGCGGCCGTGCAGGCGGGCATCGACGGGCTGTGGCTCGCCTGCGCCCTGGGAGTGCTGCTCGGGGTCGCGCTCTGGGCGGCGGGCGGACCGATCGTGCGTCTCTTCGGCGACGATGCGACCGCCCATGAGCAGGCGCAGATCTACCTCTCCGTCTCGTGCGCGGGCCTGCCCGCGATGCTCGTGGTATTCGCCGCGACCGGCCTGCTCCGCGGGCTGCAGGACACCCGCACGCCCCTCTACGTGGCCGGCATCGGCTTCACCGCGAACGCCCTGCTCAACTGGTGGTTCATCTACGGGCTCGGCTGGGGCATCGCGGGCTCGGCCTGGGGCACGGTCGCGGCGCAGTGGGGCATGGTGCTCGTCTACCTGGCCGTGGTCGCCCGCCACGCTCGCGCACACGGGGCGACGCCCTGGCCGCAGCGGGCGGGGTTGGCGCACGCGGGCCGCAGCGGCGGCTGGCTGTTCATCCGCACCGCCGGCCTGCGCGCGGCCCTGCTGCTGACCGTCGGCGCCGCGGCCGCGCACGGCACCGTGGCGACCGCCGGCTACCAGGTCGTGTTCACGGTCTTCTCGACCGCGGCGTTCGCGCTCGACGCCCTGGCCATCGCCGCCCAGGCGATGGTCGGCGATGCGCTCGGAGCGCGGGACGCCGGTCGGGCACGGGCGATCCTGCGCCGCACCGTGTTCTGGGGCCTCGTCTGCGGGCTCGGGATCGGGGTGCTCCTCGCCGCGGCGAGCCCCGTGCTCGGCCGCATCTTCACGAGCGACGATGCGGTGCTCGGGATCCTGCCCGCCGCCCTGCTCGTGCTCGCCGTCTCGATACCGCTCAGCGGCCTGGTGTTCGTGCTCGACGGCGTGCTGATGGGGGCGGGCGACGCCCGCTACCTGGCCTGGACGAGCCTCGTGAACCTCGCGGTGTACGCCCCGGTGCTGTGGGCGCTCACTGTGTTCGTGCCGGGCGACGGCGCCGCCCTGGTCGCGCTCACCGCCGGGTTCGCGATCGTGTTCATGGCGGCGCGCGCCGCGACCCTCTGGCTGCGCGCCCGAGGCGAGCACTGGGTCGTGCTCGGCGCCTGAGCCGCAGCCCGGCCTCGCCTCATTCCCGCTGGCGGCTGCCGAACGGCATCAGTCGTCGGCGCAGACCGTGCCCTCGGCCGGCAGCTCGCCCCGCAGCAAGTACGCGTTCGCGATCTCGTCGGCACAGGCCGAGCGGCCGTTGAACGTCGCGATGTGCCCGCGGCCCTCGACGGTCACGAGCGTCGCGTTGCCGAGCTCGTCGACCATCTGCTGCGCGCCCGCGTAGGGAGTCGCGTGGTCTCCCGTGATGCCGAACACGAGCACCGGCTGCTCGCTCGCGTTCGAGAACATCATGTAGTCCTCGCCGCTGTCGGGCAGCGCGTCGCACGCCAGGTTCAACCACGGCTTCAGCGTCTCGTCGGTGATCTCGGGGCCGCCGAGCGCCTCGGGCAGACCGTGCTCCTCGATATGCCGGTAGAGCTTCATGATTCCGGGGTCGCGCGGCGACGACAGGCAGCGCACGACCATACCGGCGAGCCCCACCTTCGCACCGCCGTCTGCCATCGCCTCGGCGAGCGCATCGACGGCCGTCTGCTCACCGGCGAGCGCGCGCGCCAGTGTATCGAGCACCCGCTCGCGCCCGGCCTGCAGGTTGTAGAGACCGCTCTCCAGATAGTTGTTGATCATCCGACCGTCGACCTCGGTGCCGTCGCTCGCGACGAGCGGTGCCGCGTCGAGAGCAGCCATCCTCTCCCGCAGTGCGTCGCCGCTCGTGAGCGGGCAGGCATCCACCTGATACAGCACCCCGCACTGCTCGAGCAGGTCTGCCGTCAGCCAGGCGAACGCCTCCTGCTGCTGGTAGCCGCCGAGCGGGCTCGACCAGTCGCTCGGCCAGGCGCTGTCGAGCATCACGCGGCCGACGCGCTCGGGAAAGAGCGTGACGTACGTCGCGCCGATCACCGTGCCGTAGGAAAAACCCGCATAGTGCAGCTGATCCTCGCCGAGGAGGTGCCGCATGAGCTCCATGTCGCGCGCGACCTGAGCCGAGCCCATGGATTCGGCCAGCGGTGCTTCTTCGGCGCACCGCGCCAGGTCGAGTTCGAGGATCGAGCTCTCGCTCTCGCATCCGAGCGGCGAGCTCTCCCCGATGCCGCGCGGGTCGAAGCCGAGGAAGTTGTACTGCTCCTGCAGCGCCGCGCTGTGCGCGTCGATCGTCATGCCGACGGTGAACTCGATGCCGCTCGCCCCGGGGCCGCCGGGGTTGCTGAGCAGCGTGCCGATGGGCTCGCCCTCGCCGGTCGCGGGAATGAACACCGCTCTCAGCTCGATCGTCTCGTCGCCGGCGGGATCGTTCCAGTCGAGGGGCACCTCGATGGTCGCGCAGCCCATGCCGTCGATGCGCGCCCCCGCAGCACGCAGGGAGCCCTCGAGCTCGGCGGCCGCCTCCTCGTCACCCCCGCAGGGCCGCCACTCGAGCTCCTGCTCATAGATCGCGGGGAACGCCCGCTGCTGCTGCGCGCTCTCGCTGTGGGCGGGCGCACTCCCCTCGGGTGCGCAGCCGCTCAGCAGCAGTGCCGCGGCGGCGGTCGCGGCTACGGTGAGCGGGGCGATTCTTCTCTTCATCCTCGTCATGCTACCGACATCGAGGGTGGGGTTCGGGGATCGAGCACGAACTGATCGGATGCCGCGCGTACTGAGCCGTGGCCGGGCCGCCCAGGCTCCTCCGGCTCAGTCGCCGGTGCAGACGGTGCCCTCGGCGGGCAGCTCCCCTGTCAGCAGGTAGGCGGTCGTCGCAGTATCGATGCACGAGGAACGCTCGAGATACGATGCGACATGCCCCTGGCCGTCCAAGGTCAGCAGCCGAGCATCGCCCAGCTCATCGGCGAGCACCTGTGCGTACTGGAACGGCGTCGCGTGGTCGCCGGTGATGCCGATCACCAGGATCGGCCCGGCGCCCGGAGCGCCGAACGATTCCGTGAAGTCGAGCCCGCTCTCGGGCAGCGCGTAGCAGGAGAGGTCGATGAAGGGCGCGAGGGTCGTGTCGTCGATGTCGGGACCGCCGAACAAGCGCGGCATCCCCGTCTCCTCGATATGCGCCAGCAGCCCCGGAATGTCGGGCTCGACGGGGAACGAATGGCAGGTCACCACTGTGATCCCCATCTCGACGCCCTCGCCTCCGGACCCCGCAGCGATCTCATCGATCGCCTCCTGGTCGCCGAACAGCGCCAGGGCGACGGTGTCGAGCGTGCGACCGCGTTCGAAGTGGCTCTCGTAGAGCGCGTCGATCAGGTGGTCGCGCAGCATCGCGCCCGTGATCCCGGTGCCGTCGCTCGCGATGAGCGGCGATTCGTCGAGCTCCGCGATCACGCCGAGCAGCGTCTCCTCGTCGACGAAGGGGCAGCTCTCGACCTGACCCGCGTACTCGGTGGTGCACGCGGTCGCGAGAGCGATGGCGGCGTTCGCCTGCGCCACCTTCTGGTCGAAGTTGTGGATCAGCCCCGCCCACTCGGCGTTCTCGGCGCTGTCGAGCACCATGCGCCCGACGTTCTCGGGGAACAGGCTCGCGTAGGTCGCCCCCAGCATGGTGCCGTAGGAATAGCCGAGGAGGTTGAGTCGCTCGTCGCCCATGAGCGCCCGCATCAGCTCCATGTCGCGCGCCACCTGCGAGGTGCCCATCGTATGGGTGAGCGGGTTCTCGGCGATGCAGACGCCGAGCTGCACGACGGGCAGCTTCGATCCCCCGCCGTCGCAGTCGATCGGCGTCGATCCTCCGATGCCGCGCGGGTCGAAGCCCAGCAGGTCGTAGTGCGCGGCGACCTCGTCGAAACCGGGCGCGAGGGCCATGCCGAGCATGAAGTCGACCCCGGTGCCGCCCGGCCCGCCCGGGTTGGCGAGCAGGGTGCCGAGCGGTTCATCCTCGCCCGTCGACGGGATGTGGACGATGCTCAGCTCGATGCTCTCCTCGTTCGCCGGATCCTGCCAGTCGAATGGCGCCGCGATGTAGGCGCAGGCGATGCCGTCGAGGTCGAAACCGGCGGCGTCGAGCTCATCGGCGAGGTACTCGTCGAGGCCCTCGTCCTCACCGCACTCGACCCACTCGATCTCCTGGTCGTAGTAGGCGGCGAACTCGCGGGCCTGCCACTCGGCGCTCATCGCCGAGGCGGAGGCGGGATCCCGATCCCCCTCCGCACCGCCGGCCGGCCCGCAGCCGCTCAGCAGCAGCGCCAGGGCGGCGGCGCCCGCGACGAACCATGCCGCGGTCGCCGCGGTGCCTCTGCCTCGAATGCTCATGAGAAGAGGCTATGGGTTGACCGCCGACATCTGTGGACCGGCGACGGGGAATCTGCGCGATCCGAGCCGTTCATGCACGAACCGGGCCCGACGAACCGGGCCCGCAGGATCCGCGGCCGCCTATCCCTGCAGCGCCGCCTCGGAGCCGGACCGCCGGTTCCTCAGCTCGCGAGGGCTCAGGCGGTAGACCTCGTCGAGGGCGCGCCGCATGCTCACGCTCGACCCGAACCCCGACCGCCTCGCCACCTCGTCGATGCCCCACTCGTCGAAGCGCGCGTCCTGCAGCGTCGAGCGCGCCACCCGCGCCCGCTCGCGGCGGATCTCGGCGGCGATCGACGTGTCGGCCTCGGCGAACACGGCCTGCAGATGACGCAGCGAAGCCCCGACCTCGCGGGCGATCCTCGCCGGGTCGAGCTGCGAGTCGGTGCTCTGCTTCGCTATGGCGGCGAGCGCGCGGTCCCGCATCACGGCGTGCGGCGAGCCCAGCTGCAGCCCTTCGCCCTGGCGACCGCGCAGCATCGTGCCCGCCATCTCGAGCACCATCCGGTCGACCGTGTGGCTGTCGCCGGGCGACACCTCCTGGTCGCTCTCGACCGACTTCGTGAGAAAGGCCTCCATAGCCTGCTCGGGCACAGTGAGCTCGTCGTAGATCAGCACGCTGTCGCTGAGCATCGGCACGAACGGCAGCAGCGCCTCCCGCGGGATCCTGGCGACGACGAACCTCCACGCGCTCGTGAACCGCACCCGATTCGGCAGCCCGCTCGGGGCGACCATGAGCGGCCCGCGCGAGGCGATCCACCGCCCGTCCTCGAGATAGGCGAACTCGCCCTCCTGCACGAAGATGATGTCGATGGTGGGCAGGCCGGGCTTCAGCGGGCGGCGCTCGAACTCGCTGCCGGTTCCGCTCACCCCGATCACGAGGATCGCGCCGAACGCGCGCACCCGAGCCTCCATGCCCAAGTCACGGCCCACCCCCCGCACACCGGTGCGCGCGAGATCGCCCGGGCGGTAGACGGTGATCGAGCGCTCCTCGAGCCCCTCGACGCCGGGGGCGGTCTGCGGTTTCACACAGCAAATCGTATTCGCTTCCTGCATGCTCCGCGCGCTATCCGCGCACCGATCGTGCAGATCGCGCACGATCGGTGCGTTCAGCGCACCATCTCCGGCGTTCTCCCCGGGTCGCTGCCGAACCATGTGACACTTCTCGCGTCCGAGCTCTCTCGGCCCGGCTTCGGCCCGGGTGCCGGCGACACCCATTCCCCATTCCCCGTCGGCCGCCGCCCGGGCCGAATACACTCGAGTAGTGAACGACCGCGATCTCTTCAGCCCCCACGGCGTCGCGCGGTGGGTGCGCGCGATCGTGGTCGTCTTCATGATGATGGGCCTCAGCTTCGGCACCTGGCTCAGCAGGCTGCCGTCGGTGCGCGACGAGCTCGGTGCGAGCACCCTGCAGATGAGCGTCTACGGGCTCTGCCTCGCCGCGGGCAGCCTGGTCGGGCTGCTGGCCGCCGGCCGGCTGGTCGAGAGGTTCGGGCCGAGGCGCATCATCGCCGTCACCGTCGTCGCGCAGATGATCGCGCTGCCCGGGGCGGTCGCCCTGCTGCTCGCGGGCGCGGCACCGCTCGGCCTCGTCGCCCTCTTCGCCTACGGCTTCAACTTCAGCACCACCGACATCTCCATCAACGTGAGCGGGGCGAACGCCGAGCGCGCCTACCGGCGCTCGCGCATGTCGCTCATGCACGCCGGCTACAGCATCGGCGCGGTCGCGGCGATGGCCTTCGGCGCAGCGGCCGAAGCCCTGAAGCTGCCGCTGCAGCTGCACTTCATCGTGATGCTCTCGATCATCGGGCTCTGCACCTTCGCGGTGCTCGGGCGCATCCCCAAGGACGAGCTGGCGCTGCGCGCCCGGGGGGAGGCGGGCTCCCTCGACCTGAGCGGGCCCGTGCCCGCGGTGGTGGTCGAGACCGATCCCGGAGCGCGGCAGGCGATCGTCACAACCACCGGCTCGATCCCCGTCATACCGTCCCCGCACCCCGCCCCCGAGTCAGCCCCTGCCCCTGCCCCTGCTTCTGCTTCCGCCTCCGCCTCGAAGCCGGAGCCCGGCAAGCGCCGGTACAGCCCCTGGCGGAACCCCACGGTGCTGCTGATCGGCCTCATCACGCTCTCGGCCGGGCTGATCGAGGGGACGCCGGCCGACTGGCTGCCGCTCGCCCTGGTCGACGGCCGCGGCGTGTCCAACGAGTTCGGCACCGTGATGCTGGGCGTGTTCTTCGGCTCGGTCGTCGCGGCGCGGGTGGCCGGCTCGGCGTTCCTCAACAGATTCGGGCGGGTCGTCGTGCTGCGGGCGAGCTTCGCGCTCGCGGCCGCGGGCGTGCTCACCGTGATCCTGGTGCCGACCGGCGCCGGCATGGTGCTCGGCACGATCGCCTGGGGCCTCGGCACCGGCGTCTGCTGGCCCGTCACCATCTCCGCCGCAGCGGACAACCCCGAGACCGCGGTGCTCGACGTCGCAGCCGTCTCGGCCGTCGGCTACACCTCGATGCTGCTCGGCCCTATGGTCTTCGGCCTCATCGGCGAGCGCTTCGGCCTGCTGCAGGCGTTCTGGCTGCTGCCCTTCTTCGCCGCGCTCGGCCTCCTGCTCGCGAGCCGCACCCGGGTCAGGCCGGCCACCGGCACCCGGTAGGCTGTCGACGTGCGAATCGTGGTTGCCGACTGCTCTGTCGACTATGCCGGCCGGCTGAGCGCCCACCTGCCCCGGGCCACCCGCGTGCTCATGCTCAAGAGCGACGGTTCGCTGCTCGTGCACAGCGACGGCGGATCGTACAAGCCGCTCAACTGGATGAGCCCGCCGTGCTCGCTGGTGTCGGACGAGCCGGATGACGAGCAGCGCGAGGCCGGCGTCGCGGAGGTGTGGCGGGTGACCCACGCGAAGACGTCGGATCAGCTGGTGGTCTCGATCTTCGCCACGCTGCACGACAGCTCGCACGAGCTCGGCGTCGATCCGGGCCTCATCAAGGACGGCGTCGAGGCGCATCTGCAGGAGCTTCTGGCCGACCAGATCGACCTGCTCGGCGAGGGGCACACGCTGGTGCGGCGCGAGTACATGACGGCGATCGGCCCGGTCGACATCCTCGCCCGCGACGAGTCGGGGGTGTCGGTCGCGGTCGAGATCAAGCGCCGCGGCGAGATCGACGGCGTCGAGCAGTTGACCCGATACCTCGAGCTGATGAACCGCGATCCGCGCCTCGCTCCGGTGCAGGGCGTGTTCGCGGCGCAGGAGATCAAGCCGCAGGCGCGCACCCTGGCCGAGGATCGCGGCATCCGCTGCCTCGTGCTCGACTACGACGCGATGCGCGGGATGCAGAACCTGAACACGCTGTTCTGAGCCCGCAGCACCGCACGTCGCCTACCCGCCCGCACCCCAGCGGGTCGGCGGCTCTCGCGGTTCGGGCGGGTTTTTCCGGCTCAGCCGGGTCGATCCCTGCAGAAGTGTCCGGTTGAGCCCGAATCTCTCGCCCGAGTCGCGGGGCAGCTGGCCGATCAGGCGAGCCCGGCGAGGATGATCTCGATGCCACGGTCGAACGACGCGTCGAGATCGGCCTCCGCAGCAGCGGGATCGGCGTCTGCGGGATCGCCGGCCGGCCGCGAGGGATCGAGCAGTGCGCCGAACGCCGCGGCCTGGCGATGGGTCTGCGTCGACTGGGCGTGCCCGAAGGTGTAGAGCAGCAGCGTGCGGGCGCCGTCCGCCCCCACGAGGCCGGCGAGCCTGGCCTCGACGCCCGAGGCGCCGAGGCGGAAGGCGGAGGCGGTCGCCACCACGTCCGCTCCGTCGCGCACGGCGAGCATCGCATCGCGCAGCGCCGCGCAGAACTCGCGAGGGTCGTCGGCCGGATCGCCGGATCCGACCATGCCGACGCCGCCGACGATCTCGTCGGCCATGAGGGCGAGCAGCGTCTGCTTGTCGGGCACGTGGTGATAGAGCGCGCTGGGCTGCACGCCCAGCTCGGCGGCGACCCGGCGCATCGAGCAGAACTCGAGGCCGTGCTCGTCGAGAACCCGCAGCGCCGCCGCGACGACATCGGCGAGGCTATTGCGCATGGCATCACCTTACCGCTAACCTGAACACCGTTCACCCGAACACCGTTCAGGTAGGAGTTCACAATGACCACCGCGACCCAGGCGCCCCGCCGCCGCCGCACCTCGACCGACCTCGCCCTCATCGCGGGCTTCGCCGCCCTCATCGCGGCGAGCTCAGTGATCGCCATCCCCATCGGCCCGGTCCCGGTCACTCTGCAGACCTTCGCCGTGCTGCTCGCCGGCGCCGCGCTCGGGGCGAGCCGCGGTTTCCTCGCGGTGCTGCTCTACCTCGCCCTCGGCGCGGTCGGGCTGCCTGTGTTCGCCGGCGGAGCGGCCGGCCTCGCCCCCTTCGCCGGGCCCACGGTCGGCTATCTCGTCGGCATGCCCCTGGCCGCCTGGCTCACGGGCTTCATCGTGGAGCGCCTGCCCCGCACCAATGTCGTCGTGAACACCGTGCTCATCTTCGTCGCCGCCTTCGTCGGCAACGCCGTCTTCGTCTACGGGCTGGGCATCGTCGGCCTCTCGCTGATGCTGGGCATGTCGCTGGGCGAGGCCTTCATGGTGAACATCGCGTTCGTACCGCTCGACCTCGCCAAGATCGCCCTGACCGCCATCGTGGCCGCGGCCGTGCACCGCGCGTTCCCCGAGCTGCTCCCGCGCAGGCGGGCGGCCGGGGCGAGGGCTGCGCAGGCGTCGGCCGATGAGAAGGCGGCAGAGGATCCGGCGACGGCGAACGATCCGGCCGCACCGGCCGCGAAGGCACCGGTAGACTCCACCGAATGATCGAACTCGAGCGCGCCGAGTTCGTCGCGCAGACCGCGACGGGCGAGGTACGGGTGCTGCAGCCGACGTCGCTGCGCCTCGCCGAGCGGCGCATCGCGCTGATCGGAGCGAACGGATCGGGCAAGTCGACCCTCGCCCGCATGCTGAACGGGCTGATCGAGCCCACCGCGGGAGCGGTGCGGCTGTCGGTCGACGCGGGAGCAGGAGGACGCGCCGGCTCGGGCACCGAGACGCGCGGGGATCGACCGCTCGACACCGTGAGAGACGGCGGGGCCGTGCGCCGGCTCGTCGGCTTCGTGTTCACCGATCCCGCAGCGCAGCTGGTGATGCCGACCGCGATCGAGGATGTCGCACTCTCCCTGCGACGCACCCACCCCCGCAAGGCCGACCGTGTCGCCGCCGCCCGTGCCGCGCTCGCGCGCTTCGACCTCGAGTCGCTCGCGGATCGCAGCGTGCACACCCTCTCCGGCGGGCAGAAGCAGATGCTCGCCATCGCCTCGGTTCTCGCGGCCGAGCCGACCATCCTGGTCGCCGACGAGCCGACCACCCTGCTCGACCTGCGCAACAGCAGGCTCGTGTCGGATCTGCTGCTCGGCCTCCCCCAGCAGATGATCGTGGCGACGCACGACCTCGACCTCGCCGCGCGCTGCGATCGCGCCATCGTGATCGCCGACGGCGCGGTCGCCTATGACAGCTACGACAGCGCCGTGGCCCGCGACAGCGCGGACGCGGGCCCCGCCGGTGAGGCCGGGCCGCATGAGGCGGTCGCCCGCGCCATCGACTGGTACCGGGCCAGCGTATGATCGCCCAGGCCCCGGGGGCCTATCGGCCCGGCAGCACCTTCCTGCACCGCCTGTGGCCGGGGGCGAAGCTGCTCGGCCTCTTCGCGTTCGGCATCGCGGTCGTCGCCACGCGCGGCTGGATCACGGGCCTGGTGGCGCTCGCCGTCGCGCTCGTGCTCGCGCTCGTCGCGGGGCTTCGCTCACGGGAGCTCGCCCGATTGGCCCGGGGCTTCGCGCTCGTCGGCATCCTGCTCTTCGCCTTCCAGACCTGGCAGCAGGGCTGGCAGTTCGGCGTCGCCGTCGTCGCCGGCCTCTTCGCGCTCATCCTCGCCGCGAGCGCGGTGACCGCGTCGACCGCCGTCGACGACATGCTCGACACCGTGACACGGGCGCTGCGGCCGCTGCGGCCGCTCGGAGTCGCGCCCGAACGCGTGGCGCTGACGTTCTCGCTCGCGATCCGCGCCCTCCCTCTCGCCTTCGAGCTCGCCCGCGAGACGCGCGATGCCGCTCGCGCCCGAGGCCTCGAGCGCAATCCGCGGGCGCTGCTCATCCCCTTCGTGCTGCGCATGGTGGCGCACTCCCGGCAGACGGGCGCGGCGCTGCAGGCCCGCGGCCTCGACGACTGACGGCGACGGGGACCCCGCGGTCTCTGGCTAGGCTTGAACGCATGGCCGAAGCGCAGATTCCAGACGGGCTCACCGCCGACTACGCGAACAGCGGGGTGCGCGCCGCGCTCGACGCCCTGCAGGCGACGCCCGACTACGAGCACCTCGCCGCGTTCCTGTCCTCGCTGCGGGAGGGGTTCCTGGTGGTCGACGTGACGGGCACCCCCAAGAAGAAGTCGACGCGCATCCGCACGATCCGCTCGACCCGGGGCCAGCTGCTGCTGCCGCTGTTCACATCCATGTCAGAGGTCCGCCTCGCCGTGCCGAAGACCCAGGCCGAGCAGGTCAAGGGCGCCATCATGCCGATCGCCGAGGCGTTGCGGCTGATCCACTCCGATCGCTTCGTGGCGGCGCAGTTCGACGCGGGCTCCGCGGCGCTCGTGGTGCTGCGGAAGTACATCGAGCTCGTGCTGGGCGACGAGCCCATCGACGCCGAGGCCGTGCAGGCGCTGCGCTGACGCAAGCGCTGCGCCTGCGGCGAGAATCCCGGCGCCGGCAGGCGAGGGGCCCCGGAGCCGACGGGAGCCCGGGCGAAGACAGGAGAAGGGCCGGATCGCGAACGACCCGGCCCCATCTCAGCGGTTCGACGCGCTACGCCGCCTTCACGCTGAACGCCCGCACGACCTGCACGACGCCCAGCACGATCATCGAGATGCCGAGCAGCAGCCACAGGGTCGCAGCGCCCATCAGCGGCGAGAACATCAGCACCAGGCCGGCGATGATGCTGATGACCGCGTAGATCACCATCCACACCTTGTTGTCGCTCTTGCGCAGCATCGACAGCGCGAGGATGCCCTCGAAGAGCCACAGCACGCCGATGATGATCGAGACGAACACGGCCACGACCACACCGGTCATGAGCAGGTTCGAGATCATGATCACGCCGCCGATGACGTAGAGCAGACCGAGCAGCACGCGCCCGGTGCGGGCCCAGCCGCCGAGGGTGCGCGAGAAGATGGCGGTGCCGAGGTAGACGAGACCGGTGATCAGCGCGTAGATCGACAGCAGCATCGCCGTCGCGACCAGCGCGATCTTGCCCGACGAGTTCGGCGCGAAGAGCACGAACAGGCCGAGGGCGACGGCGATGAGGCCGCCGACGCCGAGGATGATGCGCACCGAATCGACCGCATGGCGTTCGGCGGTGACAGTGGGGTCGTTCGCAGACATGTGTACTCCGTTCAAGCGTTCAGAGCTCGACCTCCGCACGCCGCAGGGCCGATCCTTCTCTCAGCATGCACCCGCGGGCGCGGAATGCGCGGCTCCCGCGCCGGGATCACATCGGTGTCGCCCACGATCGTCCCGGGGATCTTCCGGGTATCTCCTGCGGGTCTCGTGCCAGACGAGCGCCCTGCGCGGGGCAACTAGGCTTGAGCCATGTCTGTCTTCGCAGGGATCATGCTGCTCGTGAACGCCGCCTACAACGCGATCGTGTGGCCTCAGTTCTGGAAGCGGGTGACCTCCGATCCGCGCGCACGCGACGAGGCCGGCAA
>JBFXIT010000024.1:6428-16402 GCA_050175655.1 Leucobacter sp. | reverse complement strand
AGGGCGCGGGCCCCGAGCTCGAGGCGCGCTTCGCCGCCCGCAAGCACGCCGTCGACCAGGAGCCGGGCTTCGAGGGCTTCCAGCTGCTGCGGCCGACGGCGGGCGAGTCCCGCTACTTCGTCGTCACCACGTGGGCGAGCCGCGAGGACTTCGAGCGCTGGCGCGACGGCCGCGCGAAGGATGCGCACGCCGGGCAGGACCGCAAGCCCGTGGCGAGCGGAGCGGAGCTGTTCGAATTCGAGGTCGTCGAGCTCGCCTGACCCTCGTCCGGTCCGCGCTGCTTCGCCTCGAACGGCTGGCCGGGAATAGGATCCGGATCCTGGTGTTGTAGTTATATGCAAACGCATATACATAGACGCCCTGCTCCGTATGAGCGGGGGCGCCCGAGCACAGGAGCAGCTCATGGAATTCGGCATCTTCTCGGTCAGCGACGTGACGCGCGACCCCACCACCGGCATCACCCCCAGCGAGGCTGAGCGGATCGACGCCACCGTCCGGATCGCCGAGAAGGCCGAGGAGGTGGGGCTCGACGTCTTCGCCATCGGCGAGCACCACAACCCGCCGTTCTTCTCGTCGAGCCCCACCACCCTGCTCGCCTACATCGCGGCGCAGACCACCGCGCTCAAGGTGTCGACCAGCACGACCCTCATCACCACCAACGATCCGGTGCGCATCGCCGAGGAGTACGCGCTGCTGCAGCACCTGGCCAAGGGCCGCATGGATCTGATGCTCGGCCGCGGCAACACCGCGCCCGTCTACCCCTGGTTCGGCAAGGACATCCGCACCGCGCTGCCGCTCGCACTCGAGAACTACAATCTGCTGCATCGACTGTGGCGAGAGGACGTGGTCGACTGGGAGGGCAAGTTCCGCACCCCGCTGCAGGGCTTCACCAGCACCCCTCGCCCGCTCGACGACGTGCCGCCCTTCGTGTGGCACGGCTCGATCCGCACCCCCGAGATCGCCGAGCAGGCCGCCTACTACGGCGACGGCTTCTTCTCGAACCACATCTTCGCGCCGTCGGCCCACTCGCTGCGCCTGATCGACTTCTACCGCGAGCGCTACGAGCACTACGGCCACGGCACCAAGAAGCAGGCGATCGTGGGGCTCGGCGGGCAGGCGTTCATCGCGAAGAAGTCGCAGGACGCGTGGGACGGGTTCCGCCCCTACTTCGACGAGGCCCCCGTCTACGGGCACGGCCCGAGCCTCGAGGATTTCACGCGGCAGACCCCGCTCTCGGTCGGCAGCCCGCAGGAGGTCATCGACAAGACCCTCGGCTTCCACGAGATCTTCGGCGACTATCACCGCCAGATGTTCCTCATCGACCACGCCGGCCTGCCGCTGAAGACCGTGCTCGAGCAGCTCGACCTGCTCGGCGAGGAGGTGGTGCCGGTGCTGCGCAAGGAGCTCGCCGCGCGCCGCGATCCAGAGGTGCCGGAGACGCCGACGCACGCCTTGCTGGTCAAGGCCAAGTACGGCGACGCCGAGCCGCGCCAGCCGCGGCCGAACGCCAACCGCGGCGACAACGTGACCGGCGGCTCGCCCTACCAGGACACGGCGGCCCGCTCCGGCTCGGCCTTCGGGCTGTAGGGCCTCACCGAATCGAGAGGAAGAGGATCATGCCCACCGACATCCGCCTCGCCAATCTGGCCTGGGAATCGCTGCTCACCGCGCACGCGGTGCTGATGCGGGGCTTCGCAGACGAGACCATCTGGAAGGATCACGTTCTGGCCATGCGCGAGTACGACGTGCTCTACACCCTCGCGAAGTGCGGCGGTCGCGCGTCCGAGAATGAAGACCGGCATGCGCGGGGGGCTCGTATCGGCGATCTGCAGCGGGGCGTGCTGCTGAGTCAGCCGGCGCTCTCGCGCATGGTGGATCGGCTCGCCGCCCGCGGCCTGGTCGAGCGGATCGAGGACGAGGACGACGGGCGCGCCGTGCGCGTGCGGCTCACGGCCGACGGGCTCGAGCTGCAGCGCGCCGTCGGCCGGGCGCACGCCCGCAGCGTGGCCCGCGCCGTCGGCGGAGCGCTCGACCCCGACGAGCAGCGCGAGTTGCAGCGCCTGACGGCCAAGCTGATCGCGCCGGCTCCGGCAGACGAGAATTGAGAGAGACAGACATGCAGAAGAACCCCTCGACCACCCGCCGCCTCGTGGCGGTGCATGCGGGCACGAGCGACCCCTCGTCGACCCAGCTGCTCGCGGATCGGATTGGCGCTCGCGCGGTCGCGCTGGGCGGCGAGCGCGGGCTCGACATCGAGCTGCGCGTCATCGATCTGCGCGCGCTCGCGAACGACATCACCTCGGCCATCACCAGCCGGTTCGTCTCGCCTGCCCTGCAGGATGCGATCGACACGCTGCAGGGCGCAGACGGGATGGTGGCGAGCACCCCGGTCTACAAGGCGGGAGCCAGCGGGCTCTTCACCGAGTTCTTCCAGGTGCTCGACAACGACCTGCTGATCGGGCTGCCCGTCGTGCTCGCGGGCACGGGCGGCAGCCCGCGCCACGCGCTCGTGATCGACGACCAGCTGCGCGGGCTCTTCGCCTACCTGCGCACGCTGCCCACCCCCACCGCGGTCTACGCCGCGCCCGAAGACTGGCAGGACGGGCTGGGCCGCCGTATCGACCGCGCGGCGACAGAGCTGGTGCTGCTCATGGAGAGCGATATCGCGAGCCGCCTGCGCACCGAGGTCTGGGGCCGTTACCAGCACAGCTTCGGCAGTGCGGGAGGTACCGAGACCGGCATCGATCTCGACACCGACCTCATGCGCCTGGCGACGGGCGGCTAGCCAGAGCTGCCGCCCGCCTCCTCGCTCCCATCGCACCGACTGCTTCCACTCGCCAGGCTGCGCCTCGCCCGTCAGGTCGCACGGCGTTCATCGGGTCGGATCCTATTCACACCCAATAACGTGCGACCCGATGAACGCCGTGCGAACCGACGAGCACGAAGTCTCCGCAAAGAAGCCGCGGGGCCGGCTACCGTGCGACGAAGTAGAGGCGCTTGTTCGCGAACTCGCCGATGCCCACCGGCCCCATCTCACGGCCGAAGCCCGAGCGCTTCACACCGCCGAACGGAATCTCGGCCGCCTCCGCCGCGATGATGTTCACATGCGACATGCCGACCTCGAGCTTCGAGGCGACACGCGCCGCGCGGGCCTCGTCGGTCGAGAACACCGAACCGCCCAGGCCGAGCGCGCAGTCGTTGGCGAGCTCGAGCGCCTCCTCGTCGCTCGACACCCGGTACACGGTCGCCACCGGGCCGAATATCTCCTCGCGATACGATTCCGAACCGCGGGGCACCCCGGTCAGCACCGCCGGCGAATAGTAGGCCGCCGGGCCCTCGGAGAGCACGCCCCCCGCCTCGAGCGTCGCACCCTCGGCGACCGCCCGCTGCACCTGCGCGTGCACGGTCTCGGCCGCCGCCCGGGTCGACAGCGGCGCGTACTGGCCCTCGCCCAGATCCAGCTGGTCCCCGGGCTCGAGCCCCGAGGCGAGCTTCGTCAGCTCGGCGACGAACTCGTCGTAGATGTCGTCCATCACGATCATGCGCTTGTTCGAGTTGCACACCTGGCCGCCGTTGTAGACGCGGAAGTTCCACGCCTCGGCTGCCACCGCGGCCACATCGTCGGCGTCGAGCACGACCATCGGGTCGATGCCGCCGAGCTCGAGCACGCACTTCTTGAGATGCCGGCCCGCCTGCTCGCCGATGATCGCGCCGGCCCGCTCCGAACCCGTCAGCGAGACGCCCTGCACGCGCGGATCCGCGATCATCGCCGCGATCTGGTCGTGCGACGCGAACACGTTCTGGTAGCCGCCGACGGGCACGCCCGCCTCCTCCATGATCTCCTGGATCGTGAGGGCCGAGCGTGCGCAGATGTCGGCGTGCTTGAGCAGGATCGTGTTGCCGAGCACCAGGTTTGGCGCCGCGAAGCGCGCCACCTGGTAGTAGGGGAAGTTCCAGGGCATCACGCCGAGCAGCGCGCCCACGGGCAGGTGCTCGATGATCGCCTTGCCCGGGATCGTGCTCGGGATCTCATAATCAGTGATGAGACCCGGGCCGTAGACGGCGTAGTAGTCGATGATCGCGGTCGCGAAGTCGACCTCGTCCAGCGATTCGGCGATCGTCTTGCCCATCTCGACCGCGATCAGCCGCGCGAGCTCGTCGCGGCGCTCCGCGAAGATCTCGGCGACGCGCTTCACGACGGCCGCGCGATCCTGCACGCTCTTCTCGCGCCACTCGCGGTAGACCGCGTCAGCCGCGGCGAGCTTCTGCTCGATCTCGGCATCGGTAGCGCTCTCGAACGTCTCGACGATCTCACCGGTCGCCGGATTCTGGACCCTGTACTTGGCCATGCCCGCCCCCTCAGCCGACGTAGTACGAGTCGGCAACGGTCAGCGCCTCGTCGATGATGTCGAGGCCCTTCACCAGATCCTCTTCCGAGATGATCAGCGGCGGGGCGATCTGCAGGCGGTTGCCGGCCGCGAACGGCCACAGGCCCGCCTGCTTGCACGCGGCGACCACCGCGTTGAAAGGGCCTGCCGCCTCGCCGCCCGCGTTGAACGGGATGAGCGGCTCGCGGGTCTCGCGATCCTTCACCAGCTCGAGCGCCCAGAACAGGCCCTTGCCGCGCACCTCGCCCACCGACGGGTGCTTCTCGGCGATCTCGGCCAGGCGGGGCGCGATCACGCGAGAGCCCAGGTCGCGCACGCGCTCGATGATTCCCTCGTTCTCGAAGATGTCGAAGGTCGCCACGCCTGCGGCGCAGGCGAGGGGGTGGCCCGAATAGGTGAGGCCGCCCGGGAAGGCGCGATCCGCGAAGGCCTCGTGGATCTTCTCGCTGATGACCACGCCGCCGAGGGGCACATAGCCCGAGTTGACGCCCTTCGCGAAGGTGACCAGATCGGGGCGGACGTCGAACGCCTGGTAGGCGAACCATTCGCCGGTGCGGCCGAAGCCGACCATCACCTCGTCGCAGATCATGACGATGCCGTAGCGGTCGCAGATCTCGCGCACGCCGGGCAGGTAGCCGGGCGGGGGCACGAGCACGCCGTTGGTGCCGGTGACGGTCTCGAGCACGATCGCCGCGATGGTGCCGGGGCCCTCGAGCTGGATCTGCTGCTCGAGGTGCGCGAGCGCCCGCTCCGTCTCTTGCTCGGGGGTCTCCGCCCAGAAGGCGCTGCGGTAGAGGAAGGGACCGAAGAAGTGCACCACTTCGCCGTCGATCACGTCGTTGGCCCAGCGGCGCGGCTCGCCCGTCATCGTGATGGCGGTGCCGGTCGAGCCGTGGTACGAGCGGTAGCGCGAGAGGATCTTGCGGCGCCCCGTCGACTGGCGGGCCAGGCGCACCGCGTATTCGATCGCCTCGGCGCCGCCGTTGGTGAAGAACACCGAGCGCGCGCCCTCGAACGAGTGCTCGACGATGCGCTTGGCGAGCTCGCCCCGCACGTCGTTGGCGAAGGCCGGCTGGATCGTGGTCAGGCGGCCGGCCTGATCCTGGATCGCCTTCACGAGACCCGGGTGCTGGTGGCCGAGGTTGAGGTTCACCAGCTGCGACGAGAAGTCGAGGTACTCGTTGCCGTCGTAGTCCCACATGCGCGCGCCCTCGCCCTTGGCGATCGGGATGGGGTTGATCTGCCCCTGGGCCGACCACGAGTGGAAGACGTAGCCGCGGTCGTTCGCGCGCACCTCGCGCTGCGCGTCGGTGTCGCCGAAGCTCTGCCCGGCGCCGTGGAGATCGATGTAGTCGCTCATGCTGTCACCATAACCTTTCAGCTGTTGCTCGGGAACCCGAGGTCGACCTTGGACTGATCGGGGTTCGGCCAGCGGGTGGTGATGACCTTCGAGCGGGTGTAGAAGTGGATCGACTCGGGGCCGTAGATGTGGCTGTCGCCGAACAGCGAGTCCTTCCATCCGCCGAACGAGAAGGATCCGACGGGCACGGGGATCGGCACATTGATGCCGACCATGCCGGCCTCGACCTCGAACTCGAACTGGCGGGCGAGGCCGCCGTCGCGGGTGAAAATGGCGGTGCCGTTGCCGAACTGGTGGTCGTTGATCAGCTGCACGCCCTCGTCGTAGGTGTCGACGCGTACGACTGCGAGCACCGGGCCGAAGATCTCGTCGCGGTAGACCTTGCTATCGGTCTGCACGTTGTCGATGAGCGAGACGCCGGTGAAGAAGCCGTTGCCCTCGAACTCCGCCTCGCGGCCGTCGACCACCACGGTCGCGCCCTCGGCCTCGGCGCCGGCGACGTACGACTCGACGCGCGCCTTCGCCTCGGCGGTGATGAGCGGGCCCATCTCGCTGGCGGGGTCGGTGCCGTCGCCGATCACGAGCTTCTCCATGCGCTCCTTGATCTTCGACACGAGCTGGTCGCCCACGCCGCCCACGGCGACGACGACGGAGACGGCCATGCAGCGCTCGCCGGCCGAGCCGTAGGCAGCCGAGACGGCGGCGTCGGCGGCCATGTCGAGGTCGGCATCGGGCATCACGATCATGTGGTTCTTGGCGCCGCCGAGGGCCTGGACGCGCTTGCCGTTCGCGGCTGCGCGCTCGTAGATGTACTTGGCGATGGGGGTCGAGCCGACGAAGCTGACGGCCTTGACGTCGCTGCTGTCGAGCAGGGTGTCGACCGCGACCTTGTCACCGTGCACGACGTTGAGCACGCCGTCGGGCAGGCCGGCCTCGCGGAACAGGTCGGCGATGAACACCGAGGCCGAGGGATCGCGCTCGCTCGGCTTCAGCACCACGGTGTTGCCGCAGGCGATCGCGCTGGCGATCATCCACAGCGGCACCATGACCGGGAAGTTGAAGGGGGTGATCGCGGCGACCACGCCCACGGGCTGCTTCACCGAGTGCACGTCGACGCCGGTCGAGACCTGCTCGTCGCGCTCGCCCTTCAGCAGGTGCAGCAGCCCGGCGGCGAACTCCACGTTCTCGAGGCCGCGCGCGATCTCGCCCGCCGCGTCCGAGAGCACCTTGCCGTGCTCGCTCGTGACGATGGCCGAGAGATCGGGGGTGCGCTGCTTGAGCAGTTGGCGCAGGTTGAAGAACACGTCGGCGCGCTTGGTCAGGCTGGTGGCCCGCCACTTCGGCAGGGCGGCCTTGGCGGCCGCGATGGCCTGCTCGACGGTCGCGGCGGAGGCGATCGCCACCTCGTGCTGCTGCTCGCCGGTCGCCGGGTTGTAGACCGGCTGGGTGCGCTCGGCGTCGGTGACCTTCTCACCGGCGATGACGTGGGGAATGCGTGCCATAGTGCTCGACCTCTCGTGTGTGCTCTTCTGATCAAACTGTTCGATGCCCGCCGCGGGGCGCTGTCTCCAAGTATTCCAAGGAGCAGGCCGCGAATCATCCGACAGAGGATCCGCACTTCGCGTATTGCTCATACACTTTGTATGATCGATCCATGCAGGTCACCGAGCACGCGCCGCTGCCGACCGTGCGCGAGGTGCTGAGGCTGCCCGAGTTGCAGGCCGGGCGGCCCGAGCTGATCGCGGGAACGGACGGGCTGGATCGCGAGGTGCGCTGGGCACACGTCTTCGCGGGTATCGTCGTCGCCGGCCTGCTCGACGGGGGCGAGCTGATCCTCACCACGGGCGCCGGATGGCCCCGGGACGACGCGGGGATCGCGCAGCTGGCCGAGGCGCTCACCAGCATCGGCGGCGAGAGCGGAGCGGGCGACGGGGACCGATCCGGCGGCGGATCCGTGTCTGCGATCGTGCTCGAGCTCGGGCCGCACTTCGACCGGGCCCCCGGCCCGCTCGTCTCGGCCTGCGGCAAGCGCGGCGTGCCGCTCGTGGTGCTGCACAGCGAGGTGCGCTTCGTGCAGATCACCCAGCGGGTGCACCAGCGCATTCTCGCCGCGCAGAACGAGGCCCTCCAGGCCCGGGCCGAGGTGCACGCGATGCTCACCGAGCTCGGGCTCAACCTCAGCCCGGTCGACTACGTGGTCGAGCAGCTGGCCGAGACCATCGGCGCGCCCGTCGTGCTCGAGGGGCCCTCGCACGGCGTGGTGGCCATCGCCGGGCACGGGGGCGACACCGCCGCCGCGCTCGAGCCGTGGCTGCTCGCGGGCGGGCTCGAGCCCGCGCCGCCTCCGGGCTCCGAGCGCGTTCCCGTGGAGGCGCGCGGCACCCGGTGGGGCGTGCTGACGGCTCTGCCTGGGCCGCCGCACCCCGCCGGCCGCCGCACGGTGCTCGAGCTGGGCGCCTTCGCGCTCGCGCTGGGGCGCCTCGCCGATGCGGGCAGCGGGGGCACGGGCGAGCAGTGGATCGAGTTCGGATCGAAGCGCGTCTTCGACCTGCTGCTCGGCGGGCGGTACCGGAACGACGCCGAGATCGAGGCTCAGCTCGCCGCGGCCGGGCTGCCCATCGCGGGCAGGGTCGTCGCGGCCGCCACGCTGCGCGGAGCGGGCGACTTCGGCTCGCACGCCTCGCTCGAGCGCGCGGCCCTCGAGACTGCGCTGCGCCGGGCGGTCGCGCCCGAGGGCCGGGTGCTGATGGCGCCCGACGACGAGGCACCCGCGGGCACGACGATCCTGCTCGCTCTGCTCTCGTTCCCCGAGGGCGACGCGCGGACGACGATGGATCGGGCCACTCCCCCGCTCGCGGCACGGCTCTCGCGCGAGCTCGACATGCTCGTGCCGGGCACCACACCCTCCGCGTGGCGCGCCCACCTGGCGGTCGGTGCCCCGGCGCGGCGCCTGCGCGGCCTCGTCGCCTCGCTCGAGCGGCTGCGCACTGCGGGCGCCCTCCCCGCGTCGGCCGAGACCGGGCGGGTGACCGTGCAGCAGGCCGAGCGCCAGGCCCTCGCTCACCTCGTGCGCGGGCTCGCGGGGCTGCCCGAGCTGCAGGAGTTCGCGGCCGACGCGCTGGGGCCGCTCATCGAGCACGATCGCGCGGTCGGCCCGGGCCACTCCGGCGACCTGGTGCGGGTGCTCGCCGCCTACATCGCCCATCCGACCAACCGCTCGCTCGCGGCGAGCGAGGCCCGGCTCTCGCGCTCGGTGTTCTACCAGCGGCTCGCGCTCATCGAGGAGCTGCTCGGCGTGGACCTGACCGACGGCGACGCGATAGCGAGTCTGGCGGTCGCGCTTCTGGCGCGACCGGAATGAGCACTGCCGCTGAGCGATGCCCCTCGGGCGCCGCTCAGCGGCTCGGGTCGCGCGCGGTTGATCGGGTCGCGCAAGGTTCACCGCGAATACCGTGCGACCCGAAGAATGGCATGCGACCCGAGGAAGCACTCCCCGGCACCGAACCCCAACTCGCCCCCGGTCGCGTACAGTCGGTGTCGTGAGTGATGCTTCCGGACGCCTCGCGCTGCTGCGCGCCACCATCAGCACCGTCGCGAACGGGGGGCTGCGCGCGCTGACCTATCGCGCCGTCGCCGCGGAGGCGGGAGTCTCGCACGGGCTCGTGCGGCACCACTTCGGCAGCCGGGACCGCCTGATCGCCGAGGCGATGGACTTCGCCATCGCCGAGAGCCTGCGCGAGTCGAACATGCTCAACACGGGGCTGACCGCCGAGGAGTTCGCGGCGGGCATCGAATCGCTGGCCGAGCGCCAGACCGAGATCCAGGTGTTCCAGTACGAGCTGCTGCTCGAATCGCGGCGGCGCCCCGAGCTGCGGGAGTTCGCTGATCGGCACTACACCGCCTATCGCGAGGCGATCCTGCGTCAACTGCATCGGCTGGGGGCCGACCATGAGGGCCTCGGCGATCTCATCTGGTTCGCGCTCGACGGCATCGTCTTCAAGCAGCTGGTGCTGCCGGGCGATGTCGAGCCGACGCTGCGGAGGATCCGCGCTCTGATCGAGCAGGCCGCGGCGGGTTGAGCGCGGCGGCGACTCCGCTCGCACCCCCTTGACTATCCAGATGGATAGTTTTATGCTGACCCCACGGCGTGAGGCGGATCGCCGATCCCGCACGCCATCGGCACCACCCGACGAAGGGACGACGACGTGGTCGAACACGAAGCAGCG
>JBFXIT010000024.1:0-6328 GCA_050175655.1 Leucobacter sp. | reverse complement strand
GCACCCCCTTGACTATCCAGATGGATAGTTTTATGCTGACCCCACGGCGTGAGGCGGATCGCCGATCCCGCACGCCATCGGCACCACCCGACGAAGGGACGACGACGTGGTCGAACACGAAGCAGCGAGCGAGCAGGGCGAGACGCCCTCGACCGCGATCGAATTCCTCTATCTCAGCGAGCCCGACATGATCCGCGCGGGCGTCACCGACATGGCGGGCTGCGTCGACGCCATGACCGGCATGCTGGCCCTCTTCGCCAAGGGCGATTACCGCATGGCCGGGCCAGAGAACAACTCCCACGGCGCGCAGATCTTCTTCCCCGCCGAGTCGCCCTTCGAGGGCATGCCGCTCGACGGCCCCGACCGCCGCTTCATGGCCATGCCCGCCTACCTCGGCGGCGAATACCAGATGGCCGGCTGCAAATGGTACGGCTCGAACATCGAGAACAAGAAGCGGGGCCTGCCGCGCTCGATCCTCATGTTCACCCTGAACGACAAGGACACCGGCGCGCCCCTGGCCCACATGTCGGCCAACCTGCTGAGCGCCTACCGCACCGGCGCGATCCCGGGCGTCGGCGCCCGCTACCTCGCCAGGGAGGGCGCCCGGACGGTCGGCATCGTCGGCCCGGGCCCGATGAACCGCACCTCGCTCGAGGCGTTCCTCGCCGTGCGGCCCGGCATCAGCGCCGTCAAGGTCGCCGGGCGCAGCCAGAGCGGCGTCGACACCTTCATCGCCTGGGCGAAGGATCGCTTCCCGCAGGTCGAGAGCATCGAGCAGGTCGCAGACATGGAGGCGGCGGTGCGCGGGTCGGACATCGTGAGCATCGCCGTGCCCAGCTCATCGGGCTCCGAGCACTACCCGCACGTGAGGGACGAATGGGTGAAGCCCGGCGCGTTCATCTGCTGCTCGGCTCACCTCTCGCTCGACGAGAACCTCGTGCAGCGGGCCCGCCACGTCGCCGACGCGCGACGCATCTACCAGGCCTGGGCGGAGGAGCTGCCCGCGCCCGCGCACGAGACCGTCGGCATCTGGGGCATGCACCTCGTCGACCGCGTGCGCGACGGGCGCATGCGTCCCGAGCAGTTCGAGGACGTTGGCGAGATCATCGCGGGCGACACCGCGGGCCGGCAGAACGACGACGAGATCTTCGTCTACTCGGTCGGCGGCATGCCGGTCGAGGACATCGCCTGGGCGACGAGGATCTACCGCAACGCCCTGCGCGACGGCATCGGCACCCGGCTGAAGCTGTGGGACGCGCCGACGCTGGCCTGACCCGCCGCACCGAAGCCACCGGGAGCACCCGGGAGCACCCGGGAGCACCCGAGAACCCGAGATCCTGCGCTCTCGCGCGGGACGACGAGACGGAAGAGGATCGAATGGATCTGCAGAAGACCGATGTCGTGGTCATCGGCGCCGGAGCCGTGGGCTCGATGGCGCTGTGGCAGCTGAGCAAGCGCGAGGGCCTCGACGTCGTGGGCATCGAGCAGTACGGTCGCGTGCACTCGCACGGATCGTACGCGGGCGAGTCTCGCGTGTTCCGCACCGCGGTGCACGAGGGCGCCACCTATGTGGGGATGATCCAGCGCTCGCGCGATCTGTGGCGCGAGCTCGAGCGGGAGTCGGGCCGCGACGTCTACTACGAGGTCGGCGCGCTGTCGATCGCCCCCGAGGGCTTCCCCGATCTGGAGACGGCGCTCGGCACCGTGCGCGACTTCGACCTGCCGCATCGCCTGCTCGACGCCGAGGAGCTGCGTCGCGAGTTCCCGCAGCACCGGGTCGACGACGGCGACGTCGGCCTGCTCGACGAGCACGGCGGCGGCCTGCGCCCCGAGGTCGCGGTCATGAGCGCGCTCGACCTCGCCGAGGCGAATGGCGCGAGGCTCTTCTTCAACACCCCGGTCATCGGCGTCGAGGAGCGCGCCGACGGCGTCGTGGTGCGCACGACGCAGGGGTCGTGGATCGCGCGGACGGTCGTGGTGGCCTCGGGGTCGTGGTCGACGCGCCTCTTCCCCGAGCTGAACGATCTGCTGCGGCTGCAGGTGCTCGGCCTCACCTGGTTCATGCCGAAGCGGCCCGAGCTGTTCGTGCCCGAGAGGTTCCCGGCGTTCCTGCGCGACGCCGGCCCCGTGCACTTCTTCGGCGCTCCGAGCTTCGACGGCTACGCATTCAAGGCGTGCACCAACCCGGAGTGGCCGGTGCTCCGCGACGTCGCCGAGGTGCCCGAGTCGCACACCCGCGAGGAGCTCATCAAGATCGGCCAGCGCGCCGCCGAGCTGTTCGTCGACATCAACCCCGAGCCGGTGCGGGAGAGCGTGCACCACTGCGCCTACACCCCCGACCGCCTGCCGGTGGTCGACCGCAGCGCGAGCGGGCGCGTCGTCACCGTCGCCGGGCTGTCGGGTCACGGGTTCAAGTTCGCGCCGCGCCTCGGCGAGTGGGCCGCTCAGCTGGCCGGCGGCGACGAGGCGGAGGCGGATCCGCGCTTCGCGCTCGCCTCGCACATGGAGCGCCTCGCCGAGCTCGGCCCCTACACCGGAGGCGGGCACTAGACAAGTCGCATCCGACTCATCCGCCCGATTGCGCGCCCCGTCTGTCAGACTGGACCGACAGGGCGAAGGCGGGGAGGGCGCATGAGTCTCGGAGAAGGATCGCGTATCGAGGTCACAGGCCTCTCGAAGACCTTCGGCAGGGTGCGGGCGGTCAGCGACCTGAGCTTCGCCGCCGAACCCGGTCGCATCACCGGGTTCCTCGGTCCCAACGGCTCGGGCAAGACCACGACGCTCTCGATGGTGCTCGGCCTGGTGCGCCCCGACAGCGGCTCGGCCACCATCGGCGGCAGGCCCTACGCCTCGCTCGACCGCCCCGCCCTCACCGTCGGCGCCTCGCTCTCGGCGAACTTCCACCCCGCCCACACGGGCCGCGCGCATCTCGACGTCATGCGGAGGGCGATCGGCCTGCCGAAGCGGAGCGTCGACGAGAAGCTCGAGCTCGTGGGCCTCGCCGACGCCGCCGATCGCAAGACCGGCGGCTACTCGCTGGGCATGCGGCAGCGCCTGGCGCTCGCCGGGGCGCTGCTCGGAGACCCGAGCGTCCTGCTGCTCGACGAGCCCATCAACGGCCTCGACCCCGAGGGCATCCGCTGGATCCGGATGATGCTGAAGCACCTGGCCGACGACGGCAAGACCGTGCTGCTCTCGTCGCACCTGCTCAGCGAGGTGCAGCAGACCGTCGACGACGTCGTGGTGATCCGGCGCGGCGAGCTCGCCTACGCGGGGACCCTCACCGATCTGCAGCGGGGCGACGGCGAGCGCGCCGTGCTCGTCTCGGCCCCCGACCAGCCCGGCCTCGCCGAGGCCCTCCAGCAGGCGGGCGCCCAGGTGCACGGGATGCGCGGCGAGACGATGCGGGTGACCGGCATGGATCCGGCGGCGATCGGCGAGGTCGCACTGCGGGCGGCGATCCCGCTCTCCCATCTCAGCGTCGAGCGGAGCGAGCTCGAGCAGAGCTTCCTCGAGCTGATCGACGGGGCCGGCGCCGATGCGGAGGGCACCCGTGCGAAGGGCACCCGTGCGGACGGCACACATGCGGAGGGAGCCGATGGCGAAGGCGCCGCCCCGGCGGAAGGGGGTGCCTCATGAGCAGGATCGGATGCAGCCTCTCCGCCGAGCTCCGCAAGGTCCTCGCGACGAAGCTCTGGTGGATCCTCGCCGTCGTGCTCGCCGGCTACTCGGCGATGATCGCCGCGATGTTCGCCTTCATGTTCGGCGCGATGGCCGACGCGCTGGGCGCGGCCGGCACCGGCGGCGCGGCGGCGCTGCCCGCGCAGCAGATCGCGAACATGGTCTACTCCTCGGTCAGCTCGTTCGGCTACGCGGTCCCGCTGCTGCTCGGCGCGCTCATGGCGACGGGCGAGCTGCGGCACCGCACGCTGGGGATCGCGTTCACGCTCGAGCCGAGGCGCGGGATCGTGCTGCTGAGCAAGACGGTCGTGCTGCTGGGCTTCGGCATCGTGCTCGGGATCGCCGGGCTGGCCGGGGCGATGGGCGCGGGGGCGTCCGTGCTCTCCGCGACGGGCGGCGATCCCATGCTCGGCTCCGTGGACACCTGGCTGCTCGCGATGCGGGTGCTCGCGGCGATCGGCGTCTGGGCGATCATCGGCTTCGGGATCGGCCTGCTGGTCGGCAACCAGGCGTTCACCATCGTCATCGCGCTCGTGTTCACGCAGTTCGTCGAGCCGATCCTGCGGACGGCGGCCCAGTTCTGGGAGTGGAGCGCTCAGGTCGCCAAGTTCCTGCCGGGCGCGGCGACCGACGCGTTCGTGGGGGCCAGTCTGATGGACAACCTCTCCGCCCTCGACCCCACCGCCCCCGCCGGCTCGACGCCGCTCGGCATCGGGGCCGGCTTCGCGGTGCTCGCGGCCTACGCGGTGGTCTTCGTGCTCGCCGGGTGGGCGCTGCGCTGGCGACGCGACGTCGTGTAGCTCAGCCCTCCGACGCCTGACCGCCGGGCATCCCGCCCTGGGGCGGCTGGCCGCCGCCGGGCATCTCGCCGCCCGGCATCTGGCCCTGGCCTCCGCCCTGACCGCCGGGCATGCCGCCGCCCATGCCCGTCGCCATCGACTCGTCCCATGCGGCGCCGTTCGCGGTCACGATCCCGTCTGCCACCGCTACCGTGCCGTTCGCGTCGATCGGGCCGTCGCCGCCGTTCGCGGCGCTCGTGATCGTGACCGTGCCGCCCGAGATGGTGAGCGACCCGTTCGAGTCGAGCCCGTCGAAGCCGGCGACGATGGTGACCGTGCCGCCCGAGATCTCGAGACGCTCGCCCGTGTCGGCCTCGCGGTCCGCCACTCCGGTGAACTCGGTGCCCACGATCCGGGCCTGCAGCTCGGCGTTGCCCGAGGCGTTGATGCCGTCGTCCGAAGCTGTGACGTCGATGGTGCCGGCGCTGATGCCGATGTTCGCGGCCTCGATGCCCTCGGTCGACGCGGAGACCGTGACGTTCGGCGCCTCTGCACCGGCATCGGCGCTCTCGCCGATCGAGACGATCACCTCGCCCTTCACCCCGTCGTCGACGACCGACGCGACGACGCTGCCGCCCACGACCACCGTGTCGGTGAAGGCCTGCAGGCCGTCGTCGCCGGCGGTGATGTCGATGCTGCCGCCGCTCACGTAGATGTAGCCCTGCGTCCAATCGATGTCGGCACTGGCCTCATCATCGTCGCCATCGCTCTTCATGCCGTCGCCGCCGGTCGCGGTGAGATCGAGCGCGCCGCCCTCGACCACCAGCGCGTCCTTGCCGCGCAGCGCGTCGTCGGCCGCGGTGACCGTGATGGTGCCGCCGAGGATCACGAGGTCGTCCTTCGAGGTGATGCCGTCGTTGCCGTTGCCGGTGACGGTCAGCGATCCCTGGCCCGAGATCGTGAGGTCCGCGTCGGAGTAGAGGGCCGCATTCGCGCTCGCGTCGTCGGCGTACGAGGATGCGTCGCTGAGCGAGTTCTCGCTGCCGTCGGCGAGGTGGACCGCCACGTCGTCGGCGGTCTGCACCTCGATCGCGGCACCGGCCGCGTTGTCGATCTCGGCGCCGTCGAGGATCAGCACCACGAGCGCGTCGTCGGGCGCGGCGATCACCACGCCGCCCGCGAGCGACCCGCTGAGCCGGTAGACCCCGGCCTCGGTGATGGTCACCGTCGAGCCGTCGACGGCGACCGAGCTCGAGTCGCTCTTCGCGGAGGAGCCGGTCAGCGTCACGTCCACGGCGTCGGACTCGCTCCACTCGTCGAGGTTCACGGTGGTGTAGTCGGCGTTCTCCGCCATCACCGCATCGGGGGCGAGGTCGGAGTCCAGCGTCTCGCCGGCCTGCATCTGCAGTGCCTGGCCGGTGCCGTCGGTCGCGGCCGAGGCGCCGCTGCACCCGACGAGCAGCGCGGTCGAGAGCGCGGCGGCCGCCGCGAGTGAGGTGGTGATGTAGGGGAGTCGTTTCTTCATGATCGTGTTCCTTCTCTGCGGGGGCTGATGGGTCGGTGCGCGGCGGTCATCGGGTCGCTGCGAGTTCTGAAGCGGAGGGGTCGAGACTCCGGGTATTCGGCGCGCCCGGAATGCCCGGTGCGCCCGACGCGCTCGGAGTGCGGAGCGCCGAGGCGAACGGGCCGCGCAGCGTGCGCGCCCACTTGTTGCTCGGCAGCTCGGGGCTCAGGGCCGCCGTGCCCGCGCCGAACTTGCTGATGCCGGTGGGGCGGTGCCCGGCGCGCCAGAGCATCCGGTCGAGACCGCTCGGCCTGCCGTGCGACTTCGACTCGACGATCACGTGCCGCGGCAGCCGGATGCCGCC
>JBFXIT010000023.1:0-16797 GCA_050175655.1 Leucobacter sp. | reverse complement strand
CCCCGGCTTCAGGGAGAAGCTGACGCCGTCCACGGCGGTCTTCGAACCGTATCGCTTCGTGAGGTCTGTCGCCTCGATCATGGTGTTCCCTTCCGGGGCCGATCTGACCCTCGGGAACCACGCTATGTTTCGGCTTCCAGGCCGCGCATCGGCCTCAGGTACCGTCCGCCTCCTCCTGCGGGATGATCCGGCGCGAGAAGGTCAGAAGGCCTGCTCGATCCAGGCGTCGCCCGTCACCGTCTCACCGAGAATCTCGCCGTCGACATCGGCGATGCCCTCGTAGATCGGGGCCCCCGAGACGGCGAACTCCTGATCCTGCAGCCGGGTCGTCACCACGAACGTCGCGTCGAAGGACGGGATCTCGACCCGGAACTGCTGCGCATAGCGGTTTCCGGTCCGGGGGCTCTCCCAGAGCTCGCCGATCGGGGTGATGCGGTTCGCGACGTAGTAGAGTTCGCCATCGGCGTCCTGGACGGTGGCATACCCGTCGACGGTCACACCGATCTCGGGCTTGTACCCCTCACCGATCACTCCCGCGTTGGAGATGGAATAGCCGTTGTCCAGTTGCAGATCCTGCAACAGCCAGCGCACCCGGCTGTCGGAGCTGCTTCCGCCGAAGTACCCGTACTCGTGATCCATCCAGGTCGTGCCCGACACCTCGAACACCTCGCCGTCGACTTCGATGGTGCCCGAGGCCGCGAGCCGGGTATAGGAGAAGTAGTAGTTGTTCTCTGCGAGCGACTGACGCGTCGCGTGCGGTTCCAGCCCGGTGCCGAACACGAAGAACGGTCGGCCCTGCTGCGAGAAGGTGAGATCGTAGGCGATCCGGTTCCCGCTCTCCGCGTCGGTGAACATCGCCTCCACTCGAATGTCCTGCGAGGGGTCGGCCTGCGGAGCGGTCATCGAGACCGCGTTGCGCACCGCTACGGCCTCGGCGCCGGATCCCCCGCCGCCCTCGAGCCGGACGGTCGGCGTCCCGGTGTAGCCGGTCCCCGGATCGAGCAGCACGACCTGCCCCAGGGTGCCGTCCGGGTTGAGCACGGCCATGGCGGATGCGCCTGAGCCGTCGCCGTCGATCACCACCCGCGGAGCGTCAGTGTAGCCCGACCCGCCCGCCGTCACGTTGAAACCCCCGACCGTCCAGCTCGGGTCGCCCAGACGGGCGTACCAGTCCTTGCTCGGGTCGCCCTCGGCCCATGTGGAGACGTCGAAGTTCCCGATGGGCTTCGGCACGTACACCTGGGTGTGCTCGTAGTGCTGCTCGCTCTCGACGTCGCTGAGCGACATCTGCGTCATGGCGAACCCCTGGCCGATGAACGAGGCGGCATTGATCTCGAAGCCGAACTGCCGATCCCCGGCACGAAGCGTGCCGATGTGCCACCACCACTCGGTCGGCGCATCCTTGTGCCGGTACATGTCTTCGGGGAGGGAGAGCACCACGTTCTCCGCCGGGACGGGAGCGGGCTTGCCCTCACCGGTCCACACAGGGTTGTCGGGCACCGCCGCGGTCGGCGCGGTCACCCCGCCCGGCCATTGAACGGCCAGCAGCGCGGCGACGACCACGACCGCGACCGCGAGGGATCCCGGCACGAGCGGAGGCACAGGAGACTCCCGGCGCCGCAGGTGCAGGATCACCGCACCGAGCATCAGCAGGACGAGGCCGAGCGCTGCCGCGGCGACGAGCCACCAGGCGAGCACAGCGTAGCGGTCCTGCGCGAGCAACCCGATCACCAGACCCGCCGCTCCGACGATCTCCAGCAGGCCGACCGTGCGCACCAGCCAGGCTGGCAGAGCCGCCACCCACCCCATGCCCTTGCGGATCAGCCAGTCCCGGGGAGCGAAGGCCTTCATCCCGCCGGCGACGAGGAAGAGCAGTGCGGCCGCTCCGCCCAGAATCCACAATGCGATCGTCATGCGCGACCAACTCTCTCGTCGTCTGCGCACGAAGGCGATTGCATCGGCGCACGGTGCTATGAATCCCGGCAGAGGCTGCCGTCAGCCATCCTATGCGCCGAGCGGGCTCGGACGATACCCGTCGCGGGGCCTCACACGGAGACTAGGCTCGCTCCTCGCCCACGCGCTGCCCCACGACGGCCGAGATGCCGTCCTGGCGCATCGAGACGCCGTAGAGCGCGTCGGCGATCTCCATCGTGCGCTTCTGGTGCGTGATGACGATCAGCTGCGAGTTCTCGCGCAGCCCCTCGAACACCTGCAGCAGACGCCCGAGGTTCGCGTCGTCGAGGGCGGCCTCGACCTCGTCCATGATGTAGAACGGGCTCGGCCGCGCGCGGAAGATCGCGATCAGCCAAGCGACTGCCGCGAGCGAGCGCTCCCCACCCGAGAGCAGCGACAGCCGCTCGACCTTCTTGCCTGCCGGGCGGACGTTCATCTCGATGCCGGTGTTCAGCAGGTCGTCGGGGTCGCTCAGCGCGATCTCCCCGGTGCCGCCGGGGAAGAGGATCGGGAACACCTCGGTGAACGCCGCCTGGGTGTCTGCGAACGCGTCGGCGAAGATGCCCTGCATCTTCTCGTCGAGCTCCCCGATGATCGTGAGCAGGTCGCTGCGGGTCTTCGTGAGGTCGCCGAGCTGCTCGACCAGGAAGGTGTGCCGCTGCTCGAGCGCCGCGAACTCCTCGAGCGCGAGCGGGTTGATGCGGCCGAGCTCGACGAGGCGCTTCTCGGCCCGGGCCAGGCGGCGCTCCTGCTCGGCGCGGACGAAGGGCACGGGATCGGGATCCTGATCCGGGTTCCGATCCTCGTCCTCTGCCCTCTCCACCGGGATCGGCACGTCGGGCCCATACTCCGCGATGAGCACGTCCTCGACGAGGCCCAGCTCGCTGCCCGCGCGCTCGAGCAGCGTCGAGAGCTGCAGCTTGCGCTCGTAGCTCTTCAGCTCGGCCCCGTGCACGAGTTCGGTGATCGATTGCAGGCGCTGCCGCAGCCCGGACTCCTCGGAGCGCAGCATGGTGAGCTCCTGGCTGTGGCGGGCCCGCTCCTGCTCGGCGGCCTGCTGCGCGAGGCGCGCCTCGGCGAGGGAGCGGTCGCAGGCGGCCTGGATCGCGGGCAGCAGTCCCGCGACGCGCTCGGCGCGGGCGACCTGGCGGGCGCGCAGCACGGCGCGGCGCGCAGCCTCGTCGGCGGCCTGGCGTTCGGCCTCGAACTGTTCGGCCAGCATGCGGTGCCGGGCGTCGGCGGCACGGGCGCGCTCGCGGGCGGTCTCGAGCTCGAGACGGCGGTCCACCTCGACGCCGCGGGCGCGCTCGACGTCGGCGTGCATCTCGTCGCGCTCGCTCGCATCGAGGATCGGGCGCGGGCGCGCCTCGGCCTCGGCGAAGGCCTGGGCGGCGCGCTCCGCCGCGGTCGCGGCCTCGGCCTCGCTGGCGGCGAGCTCGACGAGCGCCAGCCGGGCGCGCTCCGCCTCGGCCTGCCCCGCCTCCGCGCGCACCGTCAGCCGGTTGCGCTGCTCGGCGACCTCGGCGCTGCGGGCGTCCGCGGCGCGCAGGTCCGCGAATGCGCGCTCGGCGTTCACCTTCGCCCGGGCCGCGGCCTCCCGCGCCTCGGCGAGCTCCGCCGAGATCTCCTCGATCTCGCCTGCGAGCGCCTCGCGCCGTTGCTCCGCCTGCTCGCGGTCGGCGATCAGCTCGATGCGCGAGGGCGCCTGCCCCGAGCCGCCGGTGAGGGTGTGCTCGGTGAGCACGTCGCCCGCACGGGTGACGATCGTGTACCCGCCGCCGGGCAGCGCCTCGCGGAGCCTCTCGGCGGCGACGCGGGCGGCGACGAGGTCGTCGGCGACATAGCTGCGGGCGAGCACGCCGAGCACGCCGTCGGCGGCGCGCACGACGTCGACCGCGCGCCGCGCGCCCGGCACGTCGGGGGCAGCGGCGGATCCGATGCCAGCCGCGGGCTGCGCGATCACCACGTCGAGCCGGCCCAGATCCTGGGCCCGCGCCTGCGCGACGGCGTCCGCGGCCTCGTCCCCGCCGTCCGCGAGCAGGGCGTCTGCGAAGCGCCCCAGCGCGGCGGCGATCGCCAGCTCGTAGCCCTCGTCGACCTTCACCCGGTCGCTCACCCGGCCGCTGATGCCGCGCGGCGACTCGGCCAGCAGGGCGCCCGAGGCATCGCGCTGGTCGAGCGAGCGCGCGAGCGCGCTGATGCGGGCGTCGAGGCCCGCGCGCTCCTGCTCGAGCCCGTGCAGGCGATCCCGAAGCTCGTCTCGCTGCCGCTCGGCCTCGGCCTGCGCATCCTGGGCCGCCTGGTAGGCGTCGTCGAGGCCGCGCTCGGGCCCCTCTCCGCCCTCCAGCGACTCCTCGAAGGCCGCGAGTTCGCTCCGCGCCTCCGCGGCCCGCTCGTCGGCCTGCTGCACCGCCTGCTCGCGCCGCGCGGCCTCCTGGGCGAGCGCGGCCCGCTTCTGCTCGGCGGCCTCCGCACGGCCCCGGAGCTGGGAGAGCTCGAGATCGTGCTTCGAGACCAGCGCGCTCTGGGCCGCCAGATGCTCGTCGATCGCATCGAGGGCCTGCTGCGCGCGCCGGGTCGCATCGCCGGCCTCCTGCCAGGCGACCTCGGCGGCCGGGATCAGCTCGCCGAGCCGCTCGGCCTCGTCCTTCGCCTCGTCGACCGCGCCGCGGCTCAGCCGGTTCGCCAGCTCGGGCGGCTCCGCCTGCGTCGCCAGGAACGTGAGGCGCTGCTGGGCCTGCGCGTACAGCCCGCGCAGCCGCGACTGCGACGCCTCGAGCGCGATCGCGACACGGCGTGCGGCGTCGAGCTCCTCGCTCTGCTGATCCTGCTCGAGACGCGCGATCCTCAGCTGCTTCTGCTCGACCTGCTCCTGCAGCACGATCCGCTCGCTGTGCCGCTCGGCCTCGTCGCGCGCGAGCTCCCCGAGCTCCGCGCGCAGGCGGGCCACGTCGTCGGCGAGCAGCCGCGCCTTCGCATCGCGCACCTCGGCGGCGATGCCCTGAGCCTGCTTCGCGACCTCGGCCTGCCGGCCCAGCGGCTTCAGCTGCCGCCTGATCTCGCCCGCCAGGTCGTTCAGACGGGTGAGGTTGGTCTCCATCGCCTCGAGCTTGCGCAGGGTCCGCTCCTTGCGGCGGCGGTGCTTGAGGATGCCAGCGGCCTCCTCGATGAAGCCCCGTCGATCCTCGGGCGTCGCCCGCAGCACGGCATCGAGCTGCCCCTGGCCCACGATCACGTGCATCTCGCGGCCGAGGCCCGAATCGCTCAGCAGCTCCTGCACGTCGAGCAGGCGGCAGCTCTCGCCGTTGATCGCATACTCGCTCGACCCGTTGCGGAACAGCGTGCGGCTGATCGTCACCTCGCTGTACTCGATCGGCAGCGCGCCGTCGGAGTTGTCGATCGTGAGCTTCACCTCGGCGCGGCCGAGCGGGCCGCGGGTCGACGTGCCGGCGAAGATGACGTCTTCCATCTTGCCGCCGCGCAGCGTCTTGGCGCCCTGCTCGCCCATCACCCAGGCCAGCGCATCGACGACGTTCGACTTGCCCGAGCCGTTCGGCCCCACGATCGCGGTCACGCCGGGCTCGAACTGGAATGCCGTCGGCTGCGCGAAGGACTTGAAGCCCTTGAGCGTGAGGCTCTTCAGATGCACGCGGCCCGTCCCCTCTTGCTCGCCGGCTTTCTCGTTCGCAGCGCGTCTCGTTCGCAGCGCCGGATCCCGCGGATCCGCCGATTTCTAAAACCTTACCCGGCGAGCGCCTCCACCAGCCGTCGCCAGGCCGCATCGAGGTCGGCGCCCGGGGGGAATCTTCCGGCGATCTCGAGCGAGACCAGGCCGTGGGCCGCCGCCCAGGCGAGGCGGGCGCGGGTGTGATCCCGGTTGGGGTCATGGCTGCCGTCATGGCTGCGGTCATGGCTGTCGCGATCCTGCGTCCTGCTCTCCGGCGCCTCTCCGAACAGCTCCAGGATCGCGGCCATCGCCGCCTGCTCGCAGCCCGCGTCGATCCGCTCGAGCATCTCGCGGTCGAGCGGGCGCTCCGTGGCGAGCCGGTAGAGCTGCGGGGCGCCGCGCGCGACCTCGCGGTAGACCGAGGCGAATGCGGTGAGGAGGTCGTCGGTGTCGGTGCGTGTGGCTGCGTCGGATCGGCTGCCGCTGCCGCTGCCGCTGCCGCTGCAGCTGCAGCTGCAGCTGCCGGCGACCGTGCCGTCCATTTCCCTGGCCAGCCGCCGGAACCATCTCGCCACGAGCGCATGCTCGAGCTCGCTCGCGCCAGCGAAATGCTTGTAGAGGCTCGGCGGCCTGATGCCCGCCTCGCGCGCCAGGGCGTTCACCCCGAAGGCCTCCAGGCCGTCGCGTTCGAGCACCCGCTCGGCGAGGTCGAGCAGGTGATCGCGGCGGGCGCTCACGCTTCGGATCTCCCGGGTGCGGACCCGACCGGGACGATGCTTCCGTCGGGCGCGCGCAGACCGTATCCGAAGGCGCGATCCGCCGCGATATGCGCCGTCCACGCGAGGCCGGCGAGCGCAAGGCCCCAGGGCCGCGCGGGCAGAAGCAGCAGGATCGCGCCCGCAGCGGCGAGCGCGATCGCCAGGATCGGCGCGTGCATCAGATTGTAGAAGCGCACGCGCGAGGGCTTGAGCCTGCCCTGCTCCGCGAACGCGCCGATCAGCGCGGCATCTGGCAGCACCGCGAACAGCAGCGTGATGCCGGCGGCTCCCCATCCCAGAGCGATGCACAGCCCGATCGCGGCCGCCAGCAGGAGCATCGCCGTGATCGCCCACCAGACGCGAGCCCGGTTCGTCCGCGGCAGCGGGCTCGCGCTCGGTTTGGCATTCATATTCTCATTCGTATTCGCTTTCGCGTTCGCACCCACGTTCATGAGGCTAATACTATTAGCTTTTCGGTCGGTGCGCACCTTAGTTGCTGCCGATTGCCTCGGTGACCGGCTTCTTGTAGCCCTCTCAATAAAGAATCACCCGAATCTTTGGAATCGAAGGCGGCCGTTCCCGTCGATGGATGTCGGTGGTTGCCGATGGACTGAACCCATGAAGCACCTGCCGCCCGATCTCATCGACCAGCACCGCGACGCGCTGGTCGCGGGCGTGCGAGCGGTCGAGCAGATCGAGTCGATGATCCGCCAGCTCGAATATCTGAGGACCGCGCAGTTGGCCCTGCTCACGCGGGTCGCCTCGGCGATCGCCCGCGACGAGGGGCACTTGGATCACGGCGAGCACGTCCATAGAGCCGTCGAGGCAGAGATCGCCCTCGCCACGCGCACCGGGCAGACGGCGGTGGCGAGCCGGATGGGCCATGCGGAGTCTCTGCTGGCCGACTATCCGTCCGTCTCCGTCGCGTTCTCGGAGGGCCGGGTGTCGCTGCGCCACACCGAGGTGATCGCGGATGCCGGGCAGATCATCGCCGATCAGGATGCCAGGAAGACCTACGAGGCCGAGGTGCTGCCCCTGGCCGCGACGATGCCGGCCGCCCAGTTGCGCGCGCACGCCCGCCGTCTGGCGGAGCGATACGCCGAGCGGACCCTCGATGAACGACACCGCGATGCGCACCGGCGCCGGGAGGTGCGGGTCGTCGACCTCGAAGACGGCATGGCGCAGCTGACGGCGATTCTGGGAGCGGTCGAGGCCTACGCGATCAAGGATCGACTCTCGCGGGTGGCCTACGAACGCCGCAGGCGGGCCACGGCTGCCGGTGGTGCCGCCTCCGCCACGAGCCGGCAGACTCAGGCCGATGTGCTCATCGAGTTGCTGCTGCCTGCTGGTACGGGCTCCGAGGAGGGGACCCTCTCCCAGGAGGCCGACCCGCTGAAGCGCATCACCGGTCGCGTCCAGGTCACGGTCCCGGTCTTCACGCTCGCGGGCATCGCTGACACGGAGGCCGAGCCGTACGCGGGCCCGGCCGAGTTGGCGGGCTACGGACCCATCGACGCATCGACCGCGCGCCGGCTGGCGGGCGGCGCGCCCGGGTGGGAGCGTGTCCTCACCCACCCGATCAATGGGGCGGTGCTCGCGGTGGACCGCTACCGCCCGAGCGAGGATCTGAAGCGGATGCTCGGCGCGAGAGATCAGCATTGCCGCTTCCCGGGCTGCATCCGCCGCATCGACCACTGCGATGTCGACCACACGGTTCCCGCCTCCCGAGGCGGGCCGACCTCGCCGGAGAACACCGGGCATCTGTGCAGACGGCATCACACCCTGAAGCACTTCGAGTTCCTCGGCGGGGGCGGCTGGAAGGCGAAGCAGACCACCGGCGGAGTCTACGAGTGGACTGCGCCTTCGGGGCGGAGCTATCGCAGTGCCCCGACGAGCAGGGTCCGGTTCAGGCCGGCGCCTCCCCGAGCGGGCTGGGAAGAAACGGGCGATTCCGGGGAGCGATCAGACGGCGCGACAGGCGCGGGCGCGCAGGAGACTTCGACGTAGCCGCGCTCAGGCCTAGCGGGTCCCCTGCGCACTCCGGAGGCGGAACCCGGCCCAGGCGGTGAGCAGCGCGATCACCACCGCCGCAGAGACGAGGCCGGCGATCGCCGACGCCGCCGCGATGGCCGCGAGAACGCCGCCGACGAGCATCGCGACGAGCACGCCGTCGAGGCTCCAGAGCATCACATTGAATCCGGACAGATCCCCCGCAGGAGTCGGCACCGGTGCGAGCAGCGCCTGCGGCAGGGGCCCCTTGAGCGCCCCGGCGAGCCGCAGCAGCACCGCGATGACCGCTACCGCGATTCCCGGCAGGCCCGCTGTTCCCCCCATCGTCAGCACGGCGAGCCCAGCGGGCACGACGAGATGACGCAGCAGCAGAGCGGCGGGAGTGAGCGGCGTGAGCGCCACCCCGCCGACCGTCTCGGCCGCCGCCCTCAACCCTCGGCACCAGGGCCCCACAGCGGCGTATGCGACGGGAACCGCGACCGCGCCCACCAGCGCGGCGACGCCGGGCTCCAGTGCTCCCCCGGTCTCCGCGCCGATGCGGAGCACCGCACCCACCAGCGCCGCGCCTGCCAGGGCGGCGAGGCTGCGCGCAGGCGTCCGCATGAGCCCGACGAGATCGCGGACGACGATCGCGGCGCCGATCCGACGGGGCATCCTCCACCTCCATCCGCGACCGGTGCGGACCGGGGCCCCGAGCTTCGCCGTCGCCATGCGCAGATCGCCCGAGAGCGCGAGAGCGCTCACCGCTCCGAGCCGAACGGACTGCTCTCGGAGGGTGTCCCGGCGCAGGCGGGAGGCGATGAGCGGCGCGATGAGCGCCCCTGCGATCCCGGCGACTATTAGCGCGACGATCAGGGTGAGAAGGATCGTCGCTGCAGCGGCCGGCGGCATCGGCTGGTGAGACGCCTGGACCGCCCCGAAGCCGACGCACAGCGCGCCGAACCAGCCGGCGAGCAGCCATCGCGGGCCGCGCCCGAGTTGCCCGATCAGCATCGCCGCAGCCACGAGCAGCCCCGCGCCCGCCCCTCCGCAGAGCAAGAGGAGCGCCGGAGCGGCCGAGGTGAGGTCGCCCCGCACCGCCTGCGCGGCCACGATCGCGCCGGCGAGCAGCACCCCGGCCGCGGCGCAGGCGATGAAGAAGCGTCGCACGGGCCTCGCGAGCAGCAGCCCGCGCGGCAGGGAGGTGCCGTGCAGCAGGTCGATCTCGGGCAGACCGGCATGCGCCGGGCCCGTCTGCGCGCCCGCGAGCACGGCGACCGCGAGCAGCCCGGAGACGACGGCGCCCGTCACGGCGATGGTGGCGGGATCGAGCGCGGTGGGCAGTCCCTCGGCGAGGGCGAGGATCACGGCGCGCACCACCGGAGCCACCGCGACGACGACCACCATGACCGTCATGTAGATCCCGTAGGCGAGATCGCTGCGGCTCGGCAGCCCCGCGCGGCGCCGCAGCACCCGCCGGGCCGCCCGCAGCGCGGCCCGGGCCGATGCCCGCTCGCTCACACGCCCACCCGCACCTGACGATCGGCTACGCGCTCCACCAGGCCCTCGTCGTGGGAGGCGAACACGATCGATGCGCCCCGGCTCCGAGCGGCGATCATCGCGTCGGCGAGCAGTCCGCGCCGATACGGGTCGAGCCGCTGCTCGGGCTCGTCGAGCAGCAGTGCGTTCGCGGGCCGCGCGAAGGCGACCGCGAGCGAGGTCAGCTGCCGCTGCCCGCTCGAGAGCTCGTCGGGGAACCGGTCGCGCAGTGCCTCGATACCGAAGGCCTCGAGCGCGAACGCGCCCAGGCCGGGCGCGAGGCGGGATCGCTCGGCCGCCCCGATCCACGCGGCCTCTCCCGACCACGCGGCCTCCACGAGCACCAGATTCTCGCCGAGCGTCAGGTCGGGGTAGAGCGCGGGAGGATCGAGCAGCGCCGAGAGTTCGCGCCGCACCTCGCGCCGGCGCTCGTCGAGCGGATCCCCGCGCAGCAGCGCGCGCCCCGAGCTCGGTCGCAGGCGCCCCGCGAGCACTCTCAGCAGCGTCGTCTTGCCCGCGCCGTTCGGGCCGAGCACGGCCACACACTCGCCGGGTTCGAGGGCGAGCGAAGCAGGTGGCAGCAGCGTCGCGCCGTCGACGACGACCGACACCTCCTCCGCCGCGAGGAGGCGGCTCACGCCGGGTTCTTGCCCAGCAGCTTCTGCCGCTCGCGCTTCTTCAGATAGCGCTCGAACACGACGCCCATCAGGATCCAGCCGCCGAGCGCCGTGACGATCCAGATGACGAGCGGAGCCAGCACCCACCCGATCCCGACGACCTCGATGCCGCCGGGGAACAGGGTCGCGACCCACAGCGCCAGGAAGGTCGAGACGAGGCCGATGCCGCCGAGCAGCGCCGAGGCGTACTTGCGCGCCATGTTGAAGACGAAGGGCGCGAGGATCGACTGCGCGAGTGCGAACACCGCCACGGCGACGAGGAAGCCGCCGAGGTGCAGCGTGACCCACTGCGAGAGCAGCCACCCGGCGATCAGCAGGGCGAGCACCGCGCTCACCAGGTGCGAGACGACGTTGAGCAGGAAGCGGATCATGAGGCTTACTCTACCCGCAGGGTCGCCGACACGGGAGACGCGACGTCAGATCTCCCGCGCAAGCCCCTGGACCACCTCGACCCCGGGCAGAGCGCACAGCGTGCGGCCGGGCAGGGCGATCTTCGCGCCGCGGATCCCCGCTCCGATGATCGCGTCGGGCACCTCCGCCACCCGCGCGTCGACGAGCACGCGCCAGCCCTCGGGCAGGCCGATCGGCGTGATGCCGCCGTACTCCATGCCGGTCAGCGCGGTCGCCTCGTCCATCGGGGCGAAGCTCGCCTTGCGCGCGTCGAGCAGCTTGCGCACGGCACCGTTCACGTCGGCCCGGGTGGTGGCGAGGACGACGCACGCCGCGTACGTCACCGCGTCGCCGCGCCGGCCGGCGACGACGATGCAGTTCGCAGAGACGTCGAGGGCGACGCCGTAGGTCGCGCAGAACTCGGCGGTGTCCGCCAGGGCCGGATCGATCGGAGCCACGCGGATGCCTGCGGCCTGCGAGGGGTCGAGGCCCGCGATCGTTCGATGGACCGGCTGTGCGAGCAGCTCGGGCGCATCGACCGCCGGACGGAGTTCGAGCGACCGGGGAGCGGGATCTGGCCCCACGCCTACTCCTCCGTCTCGCCGGGAGCCGGGCGCGCCCACCTGGCCGGCGTCTGGGGTCCGTCCCAGACCTTGACGATGCCCCATGCGACCGCGGCGATCGGCACGGCGAGCACGGCGCCGAGGATGCCGGAGAGCACGGTGCCGATGGTCAGCGCGAGCAGGATGACGAGAGCGTGCAGCTTCAGCGCCCGACCCATGACCACAGGCTGGAGGAAGTTGCCCTCCAGCTGGTTCACGACCACCACGAGCGCCACGACGAGCACGGCGCTCAAGGGCCCGTTGGCGACGAGCGCCACCAGAGCCGCGAGGATCCCCGCCACCGTCGCGCCGACCATCGGGATGAACGAGAGCAGGAACACGAGCACCGCGAGCGGCAGGGCCAGCGGCACCTGGAAGATGACCAGGCCGATCCCGATCGCCACAGCGTCCACGAGGGCGACGGTCGCGGTGCCTCGCACATACGAGCCGAGCGTCTCGACCGTCTTGTCGCCGATGCGGACGGCGCGCGCCCGGTGCGCGCCCTCGAACGGGCGCAGCACGAACCGCCAGATCACGGGGCCGTCCTTGAGGAAGAAGAACAGCACCACAATCATCAGTACGAGCCCGGTGACGAAGCTCGCGACCGCGCCGGCTCCGGCGAGCGCGCCCGAGCCGAACTCCGACGAGGTGGCGTAGTCCGTCACCTGGTCCCGCCACTCGGCAAGCTGGTCGGCGTCGATCGAGAACGGCAGCGTCTTCGCCCACGCGAGCAGCTCGGCGAAGCCGTCCTGCGCCTTCGCGGCGAGCTCGTCCCACTGGTCCCGCACGGCCCACACGATCAGCCAGCCGACGAGGGAGAGGATCAGCAGGATACCCAGGAGCTCGAGGGCGGCGGCGAGCGCGGCGGGCACGCGCCGTGCGCGCAGCCACTTGGTGACGGGCCAGAAGGTGCTCGCGAAGATGAGCGCCAGCAGGATCGGGATGACCACGACCGTGAGCATTCGCATGCCCCAGATCGCCGCTGCCGTCAGCACCAGCACGATGATGATCTGCAGCGCGCGGGTGGCGAGCAGCCCGAAGCCGTCGCCCCATGCGCCGCGGGCGCGGGCGGAGTGGAGCGCGCGGGGCGACCCTCCTCCGTCGAGGGCGTCCAGGCGATCCTCGATCCTCTCGATCTCGCGATCGCGCCGCGCGAACCACCCGAACATCGGGCTAGGCCTTCGCCTCGATGAAGGCCTTGAGCGCCTCGGCATCGTTCGCCAGCTCGGTCACGTGCTGCGGGAGCTCGAGGAGGCCTGCGAGATGCTCGGGCATGCCGATCCGCTGCCCCGTGGCCTCGAGCACGATCTCGGGGAACTTCGCCGGCTTCGCGGTCTCGAGCACGAGCATCGGCACGCCCGGCTCGGCGTACTCGCGGGCGACCTTCACGCCGTCGGCGGTGTGCGGGTCGATCGTCACCCCGGTCTCGCGGTAGACGGAGCGGATCGTCGCCACGCGGTCGGTGTGGGTGCTCGTGCCGCTGACGAGGCCGAACTCCGCCTCGAAGCGGGGCCGCTCGGCCGAGAGGTCGAACTCGCCTCGCTCGTCGAGCTCGCGCCAGAGTGCGGCGAGGCGCTCGGGATCCCGGCCGACCAGATCGTAGATGAAGCGCTCGAGGTTCGACGCCTTCGAGATGTCCATCGACGGGCTCGAGGTGGCGTGCGTGTCGGCGGCGTTGCGCGGGCGGTAGACGCCGGTGCGGAAGAACTCGTCGAGCACGTTGTTCTCGTTCGCCGCGAGCACGAGACGGCGGATCGGCACGCCCATGCTGCGGGCGAAGTGACCCGAGAGGATGTTGCCGAAGTTGCCCGAGGGCACGGTGAACGAGACCTCGTAGGTGGCCCGCTCGCCGGCTGGCACCGCGTCGGTGGCGCGCAGCCAGGCCCAGAAGTAGTAGACGACCTGCGCGGTGATCCGCCCCAGGTTGATCGAGTTGACCGTGCCGAGGTGATGGGCGCGCTTGAACTCGAGGTCGCCCGAGAGCTGCTTGACGAGGTTCTGGCAGTCGTCGAAGACGCCCTCGACGGCGATGTTGTGGATGTTGCCATCGGTGAGCGAGTACATCTGCGCGCGCTGGAAATCGCTCATGCGCCCCTGCGGCGAGAGCATGAACACGGCGATGCCGTCCTTACCGCGCAGGGCGTACTCGGCGGCGGAGCCGGTGTCGCCCGAGGTGGCGCCCAGGATGTTCAGCTCGGTGCCGCGCTGCGCGAGCGCGTATTCGAGCGCCTGGCCCAGGAACTGCATAGCCATGTCCTTGAAGGCCAGCGTGGGTCCCTCGGAGAGGCCGACGAGGGTGAGCCCGCCGTCGATCGGCGTGAGCGGCACGACCTCGTCGGAGACGAAGCCGCCGGTGCTGTAGGCCTCGATGCACATGCGCGCGAGCTCGTCGCGGGGGATGTCGGTGGCGAAGAGGCCGAGGATCTCGGTGGCGAGCTCGGGATAGGCGAGGCCGCGCCACGACTCGAGCCGCGCCGCGTCGACCGCCGGCAGCCGCTCGGGCACCGCGAGCCCGCCGTCGGGCGCGAGCCCCTCGAGCAGGGTCTCGCTGTACTGCGACGGCGCCATGCCGCCTCGGGTCGAGATGTAGCGCACTGATCTCCCTCACAATTCCGCCCGCGGGCTGTTCCCCTCTATCTTGGCATCCCCGCCTGGACGGCGCGCCGCGCGGCTTCGGGTTATCCCGAAGGATCGCTCGGGAAGACCCGGTTCCGCGGCCCGTCCGCGGCCCTTAGCGTAGAGGCATGGTCACTCGGAAACCCCCGCTGCGAGTCTTCCAGTCGGTGCTGCACCTCGCGGTGCTCGGCACGCTCGGCTGGGCGGTGCTCGGCACGCTCATCGGCTTCATCGGCGCCGGCATCGGCCTGACCGCCGTGTTCGGCATAGGTCTCGTACTGCTCGTCGGCGCCGTCTACGCCCTTTTCGGCCTCGGCTGGTTCGAGACGGCCCGCGTGAACGGGCTCTACCACCTCGAGGTGCCGCTTCCCGTACTGCGGCAGCCCCAGACCCCGGGGTTCGGGGGCTGGCTCCGGTCGCTCGGCCGGCAGCTCGGCGACGGGCCCATGTGGCGGGCGCTCGCCGGCTTCGCGCTCGCCTGCGCGCTCGGCGCCCTGCTGGTGCCGCTCGCCCGGGCGATCGTGGTCGGAGTCAGGCTGCTGTTCGCCCCGATCGGTGCGGCCGACACGGTCCGGGTGTACGGCTTCGACGTGCCGGCTCTCACCGGCCCGGTCTGGGGCGCGGTGCTCATCGTGCTCGCGCTCGCGGCGGCGCTCGCCCTCGCGCTGCTGCACCGCACGCTGAGCATCGCCATCATCGCGAGCCGCGCCCGCGAAGACGAACTCACGGCCGAGGCCCGCCAGTCCGCCGAGCAGCGGCAGGGCGCGGTGCGCGCGGCCGACGTCGAGCGCACGCGCATCGAGCGCGATCTCCACGACGGCGTGCAGCCCAGGCTCGTGTCGGTCGGCATGACGCTCGGCCTCGCGCAGCAGAAGATCGACGAGGATCCCGAGACCGCGAAGGCCCTCATCGCCGAGGCTCACACCTCGACGAAGGCGGCCATCACCGAGCTGCGCCAGCTGGCCCGCGGCATCCACGCATCGGTGCTCGACGACCGCGGCCTCGACGCCGCCCTCTCGGCGCTCGCCGGCCGATCCCACATCCCGGTCCATCTCGATGTGCGGCTGCCCGAGCGCGGCACCGGCCGCTGCAGCCGTGAGGCCGAGGCGGCGGTCTACTTCTGCGTCGCCGAGTCGCTGACGAACGCGGCCAAGCACTCTCGGGCGAGTTCGTGCCGGGTCACGGTGCGGATGCGAGAGGAACAGGCGGGGCCGGTGCTCTGGGCCAGGATCGAGGACGACGGCATCGGCGGCGCGAGCGTCGTCCCCGGCGGCGGCCTCGACGGCCTCTCCAACCGGGTGCTCGCGGCGCGCGGCACGATCCGCATCGACAGCCCGCAGGGCGGGCCGACCGCACTGGAGGTGAGCGTGCCATGCGCATCCTGATCTGCGAGGATTCCGTGCTGCTGCGCGAGGGCATCGCCCGGCTGCTCGAGCACTCCGGCCACGAGGTGGTCGCTGCGCTCCACGACGCCGAAGGGCTCGGAGAGGCCGTCGCCGAGACCTCACCCGAGCTCTGCATCCTCGACGTGCGGCTCCCGCCCACGTTCACCGACGAGGGCATCCGCGCCGCGCTGTCGCTGCGCCGAGCGCATCCCGCGCTGCCGCTCCTCGTGCTCTCGCAGTACGTCGAGGAGCGCTACGCGAGCGAGCTGATCGCGGCGAGCGGGTCGTCCCTCGGCTACCTTCTGAAGGACCGCGTAGCCGACGTCGCCGAGTTCGTCGCCGACGTCGAGCGCATCGCCGCCGGCGCGACCGTGCTCGATCCCGAAGTCGTCTCGCAGCTGCTCACCCGGCGCGCGCAGGACGAGCGGATGCGCTCCCTCACCGACCGCGAGCGCACGGTGCTCGCTGCCCTCGCGGAGGGCAAGTCGAACCAGGCGATCGCGAGCCTGCTGCACCTCTCCGAGGCGAGCATCGAGAAGCACATCACCGCCATCTTCCAGAAGCTGGGCCTCGAGGCCGACGACTCGGGCAACCGCCGCGTGCTCGCCGCGCTCGCCCACCTCGAGAACAGCACCTCCCCTCAGCAGATCTAGGACTCCCTCATGCATGCGACCAACTCGCCCTCCTCCTCGTCCCGCACGATCGCCATCGTCATGTCGGTGGTCGGCGGCATCGTCCTCCTCGCCGTCGCCGGCGCCGCTATCCTCGGCACGGTCTTCAGCAGCGGCGTCTTCGGGCCGCGTCACCAATATGCGCTCGACGACGACGGCACGCGGTTCCTGACCGCCGACACCCGCGGGATCACCTCGCTCAGCGTCGACTCGAGCGCCTCCGACTTCACCCTGCGCTTCGCCGACGCATCCGAGGCGCGGCTCGAGATCGAGGGCGAGTCGAACCGGGTCTGGACGCTCGAGGTCGAAGACGGCGAGCTCTCCGTCGAGAGCCGGCGGCCGTTCCCGGGCTTCTGCCTCGGCTGGTGCGACGACTGGAACGAGCGCGTCACGCTGACCCTGCCCCGCGAGCTCGGCGAGGGAGCCCTCGACGCCGAGTTCGACGTCTCCGCCGGCAGTCTCACGGCTGAGGGATCCTTCCGCGATCTCGACCTCTCGCTCAGCGCCGGCGCCCTGTTCTTCGACGGCGCCGCCCAGTCCCTGAGCTCCG
>JBFXIT010000022.1:0-17050 GCA_050175655.1 Leucobacter sp. | reverse complement strand
CTATCTCAACCTATCGAGGTCAACCCGAAAAACGGCGCGAAAAAGCGGCTGACAACGGTGCTCGACCGCTGCCAACCGCCCCTCAGACCTACTTCTTGTTGCGGCGCTGGTGGCGCGTCTTGCGAAGCAGCTTGCGGTGCTTCTTCTTCGACATACGCTTGCGGCGCTTCTTGATGACTGAACCCACGGTTACCTCACAAAAGTCTCAGGCCCGCAGTCCGCCGGCCCACAAAACAATAATCCTACAGCGCTTAGCTGCGAAGACGAAAACGGGCGACGAGCTCCTTGACGCGGTGCTCGGCGCTCGCCGCGGCGCGTCCGAGCTTCTCCGCGGCCGAGGTCATCTCCTCGGACAGCACCTCGGCGTCGTCCGCCTCGGGGTCGGGCAGCAGCTCGCCGGTCTCGGAGCGGTACTCCCAGGTGACCTCGGTGTCGAAGCCCGCGGAGAGGAACGGGATGACGAAATCCTCGACCATCTCCAGCGGCTCGGGGTCGAGCGAGTAGAAGCGGTGCTGCCCCTCCTCGCGCACGGTGACGAGCTCGGCCTCGCGCAGCACCTTGAGGTGCTTCGACACCGTGGGCTGGCTGATCTCGAGCTGGGAGACGATTTCGGAGACGCTGATCTCGGCATCCTGCACGTGCTTCTCCAACAGCACCTGCAGGATGTCGCGCCTCGTCGCATCGGCGATGACCCCGAAAATATCTGGCATAGCCCCAAGCGTAACCGCGTTCGGGGGTAGCATGACAATCTCGGCCGCCGCGATTCCCCGCGGCGCACCGCAGAATCGGGGAAGAAGGTCAAGGTGAGGGCGCAATCGGCGGCCCGGGGCACCCAGGCCACGCTGCCGCGAAAACCGTGGCTGCACACGATGGTCCAGTCGTCGCCCGCCCGCTTCGCGCTCCTCATCTTCTCGGCGCTCATCCTGCTCTGGACGGCGCTGCTCTCGATGCCGATCGCGAGCAGATCGGGCACGATCACGCCGCTCGCGGATGCCCTCTTCACGGCGGTCTCGGCCATCTGCGTGACCGGCCTCTCGACGGTCGACATGGCCTCGCACTGGTCTCTGTTCGGAGACATCGTGATCCTCGCCGGCCTGCAGATCGGCGGCATCGGCGTACTCACCCTGGCGAGCCTGCTGGGCCTCACCGTGACTCGGCGCCTCGGCCTGCGCCAGCGCCTGCTCGCCGCGGCCGACACCAACCCGGCCCGCACGTCGAAGGGGGCGAGCGAGAGCCAGGCGGTCGGCCTCGGCGACATCGGCGGGCTCCTCGGGGCCGTCGCCCTCAGCCTGCTCGTCATCGAGGCGGCTCTGACCCTGCTCATCGCTCCGCGCCTGCTCGCGGCGGGCTACGACTTCTGGCATGCGCTCTGGTACGGCTTCTACCTCGCCGCCTCCGCGTTCACCAATACCGGCTTCGTGCCGATGCCCGACGGCATCGCGCCCTTCGCCGCCGACCCCTACATGCTGATCGTGCTCGCCATCGGGGTGTTCCTCGGCAGCATCGGCTTCCCCGTGATCTTCGCGCTCTACCGCTACATCACCGGCGGCGGCTGGCGCGCCCACAAACGGCTCGGCCTGCACGCCAAGCTCACGCTCGCCACGACGATCGCGTTCGTGATCGCCGGCTGGATCGCCATCGCCGGGCTGGAGGCCGACAACGCCGCGACCTTCGGGCAGCAGGGCTTCTGGCAGACCATCATGAGCTCGGGATACATGTCGGTGATGACGCGATCGGGCGGGCTCGGCATCGTCGACCCCGTCGACATGAACGGCTCGACGCTGCTCGTGATGGACATGCTGATGTTCGTCGGCGGCGGCTCGGCCTCGACCGCGGGCGGCATCAAGGTCACAACCATCGCCGTGCTGTTCGTCGCCGCGTACGCCGAGGCCCGCGGCTACCAGGACATGCAGGTGTTCGACCGCAGGATCCCGGTCGAGGTGCTGCGCCTCGCCGTCTCGATCGTCATCTGGGGGGCGACCATCGTCGCCACCGCGACCATCACGCTGCTGCACATGACCAAGCTGCCGCTCGACCACGTGCTGTTCGAGGTGATCTCCGCATTCGGCACCTGCGGGCTCAGCACCGGGGTCTCGGAGATCCTGCCCGATGCGGGCAAGTACGTCCTCTCCGCCACCATGTGGGCGGGGCGCGTGGGCACCGTCACGCTCGCCGCCGCGGTTGCGGCCACGAGCCGGCGCCGCATGTTCCGCCTGCCCGAAGAAAGGCCGATCGTTGGTTGATATTCGTAGTGATGCCCCCGTGCTCGTGATCGGCCTCGGCCGCTTCGGCGCCGCGACCGCCGGGCAGCTCGACCGCCAGGACCGCGAGGTACTGGTCGTCGACACCGATCCCGGGCTGGTGCAGAAGTGGGCCGACCGCGTGACGCACGCCGTGCAGGCGGACGCGCGCTCGATGGAGGCCCTGCGCCAGATCGGCGCCGACGAGTTCCAGATCGCGGTGGTCGCGACCGGGGCGTCCATCGAGGCGAGCGTGCTGATCGCGGCCAACCTCGTCGACCTCGGCGTGCCTCAGATCTGGGCGAAGGCGATCTCGCAATCGCACGGCAAGATCCTCGAGCGCATCGGGGTGAACCACGTCATCTACCCCGAGCGCGAGGCGGGCGAGCGCGTGGCGCACCTGCTGAGCGGCAGCATGCTCGACTTCATCCAGTTCGACGACAACTACGTCATCGCGAAGATGTACCCGCCGCGCTCGATCCGCGGCAGATCGCTCGCGGAGAGCGGCGTGCGCACGCGCTACCGGGTCACGGTCGTCGGGGTGAAGACCCCCGGGCAGCCGTTCACGCACGCCACGCAGGACACGGTGGTGTCGCCGCACGACCTCATCATCGTCTCGGGGGCCGCGGCAGATGTGGAGCGCTTCGCCGCGATCGGGTAGCGAACGGCGCCGCGCACGGCTCAGGGCAGAGAGCCTTGCTCGACCGAATCCGACACGCGGGCGGCCACCCGGTCGAGCATGGAGCTCTCGCCTGAATGCCGGGATCAGGATCAGGATCCCGCCTCGAGCTCTTCCGAGCGGCGGATGTTCGCCGCGAGGGCGCGGTCGAACAGCTCGCCCCAGTCGGCGGCCTCCAGCACCTCGACCGCCCGCTCCGTCGTGCCCTTCGGGCTCGTGACGTTGCGGCGCAGCTGCGCCGGATCCTCGTCGCTGCGCACCATCAGCTCGGCCGAGCCGGCGATGGTCTGCTGCACGAGCAGCGACGCCTGATCCTCGTCGAACCCGAGCCGGCGGGCGGCGGCCGTCATCTGCTCGGCGTACAGGAAGAGATAGGCCGGGCCCGATCCCGAGATCGCGGTGATCGCGTTGATCTGCCCCTCGTCGACGACGAGCACGGATCCCACCGTCTCGAACAGGCGGCGCACGAGGCCGAGGTCGTCGGGGCTCGCGGCGGATCCTCCGGCGATCCCGGTCACGCCGCGGCCGATGTGGGCCGGCGTGTTGGGCATGGCGCGCACGACGGCGACGCCCTCGGGCAGCAGCGCCTCCATGCTGCCGATGGTCACGCCGGCCGCGACGCTCACGACCACCGCACCCGGCTCGAGGTCGCCGGCGATCTCGCGGAGCAGATCGTGGATCATCCAGGGCTTGACCCCCAGCAGCACGATCCGCGCACCGCGCACCGCGCGCTTGTTGGCGTCGTCGTCGCGCTCCCCCGCATGGGCCCGCACATCGCTCGCGCCGTCGAACTGCGCCGCGCTCGCGGCGGATCGGGTCGTGACCGCGATCGGCCCCTCGACCCGCACGCCGGGGCCGCGCAGCCCCGCGAGGATCGCGCCCCCCATCGAGCCGACCCCGAGCATCGCGATCGCCGGCAGGGGCGGGGCGCTCGGCTGCCCATCCGACGACTGCGCATCCGACCGCGGTTCGCACGTTCCGTTCATGCAGCAAGCCTAGAATATGAGCAGGCGACGAAGGGATGGTCATGACCGCGACCGGCGAGAACGTGGCGAACATCGAGGCTGCCCTGCTTGAGGGCGCGAGCATCCGCAAGGTCATCGAGTTGCAGCTCGGCACCGCCGGCGGCGACCTCGTGGTGGGAGCGAAGGTCGACCTCGACCCCGAACTCTCGATGCGCGAGGTGTCGGTCATCCTCCACCAGGCGAGGCGACGCGTGCAGAAGGCCGTTCCCGAGGCGAAGATCGTCTACATCGAGCCCGACGTGTGGGTCGACCCCGAGGCCGCGCAGCCGACGACCAGCAGCATCGTCATGCTCGGGCTCGACTAGTTCCGAGGTTCCGACCCCGTACAACCCGGCGAGCCGAGTCGCAAGCGACCTCGGGAGCCCGACGCGCAGAGCGATGCTCTGCCCCGAGCAGTCGGGCTCGGGCTCGATTAGTTCCGAAGCCCCGCCCTCGCGCAACCCGCCGGCTCAGCGCCGCGCGCGGAAGAACGCCTCGAGCGGGGCGGCGCACTCCTCGGCCAGGACCCCGCCGACGACCTCGGGCACGGGATGCGGCAGCCGGCCGTCGCGCAGCAGGTCGTAGACGCTGCCCGCCGCACCGGCCTTCTCGTCCCACGCCCCGAACACGACGCGCGGCACGCGAGCGGCGAGGATCGCGCCGGCGCACATGACGCAGGGCTCGAGCGTGACCACGAGCGTGCAGTCGTCGAGGATGCGATCCCCCTTCGCCCGCGACGCCTCGCGCAGGGCGACGATCTCGGCGTGCGCCGTGGGATCGGCGCCCTGGACCCGGGCATTGCGCCCCGTCGCGATCACCTCGCCGCCGGCGTCGAGCACGAGGGCGCCGACCGGGATCTCTCCCTCCTCCGCCGCCCGCCGCGCCCCGTCGAGCGCGAGCTGCATCGCCCGAGCGTCGGCGGCTCCGGGGGGGATGGTGGACATGGGGAGGTTCCTTCGCCAATAGGATGAGACGCATGCGCGTCGTCATCGCCGATCATCCGCTGATCACCCACAAGCTTACGGTTCTGCGCGACAAGCAGACCCCGCCTCCGATCTTCCGGCTGCTCGTCGAGGAGCTCATGACGCTGCTCGCGTATGAGGCGACCCGCGACGTGCGCGTCGAGCCGGTCGAGATCGAGACCCCCGTGGCGCCGACCACGGGAGTGCGCCTGAGCCGGCCGGCGCCGCTCATCGTGCCGATCCTGCGGGCGGGTCTCGGCATGCTCGAGGGCATGGTGAAGCTGCTGCCGACGGCCGAGGTCGGGTTCCTCGGGATGAAGCGCGACGAGGAGACCCTGCAGCCCGAGACCTACGCCGAGCGCCTGCCCGACGATCTCGCGGGGCGCCAGTGCTTCGTGCTCGACCCGATGCTCGCCACGGGAGGGTCACTGGCCGCCGCCATCGAGTTCCTGTTCGCGCGCGGGGCCGAAGAGGTCACCGCGGTCTGCATTCTCGGCACCCCCGAGGGCATCTCGGTGCTGCGCGAGAGCGTCGGCGACCGAGACGTCACCCTCGTGCTGGGCGCCCTCGACGAGGGGCTCAACGAGCACGCCTACATCGTGCCCGGCCTCGGCGACGCGGGCGATCGCCTCTACGGCACCATCGACTGACGGGCTGCCGCGCGTAACTCGGCGTCACGACTTGACACCGGAGGCAATGGTTTGAAAAACTATGCCTTATGAGTGACATCAAACGAACCCAGTCCGCCAGTGAGGTGAACTTTGGGACGACCGGCATGATGATGGCCGGTCACGATGTCATGTGCTGTCGAATGCAGTAGCACGAGGCGCTCTAGAGCAACACGTCGCGTTGCGCGCCTTGTGACGGGGCCGATCCGGCCTCGATCCACACCCATTCATCTGCGAGGCCGTGCCTCGCGCCGCCGCTGAAGCGAACCGCTCGCGGCGATACAGCACCGAAGGACTTCATCATCATGACCATCCAGACTCTCACCCAGGCCCGCCCCGACCTCGCCGCCGACCTCGCACCGCAGCCCCGCCGCAGCGTGCCCGAGGGCACCGAGGTGCGCGGCTTCGCCCTCTACGTCGGCCTGGCCGACGACCGCATCGGGGAACAGGATCCCCAGCTCGGCTCCATCGTCGCGCAGATCAAGCAGCTGGTCGCCCAGCTCGCCCCCGCCGCCGAGACCTACGCCGCAGTCGCCCTCGCCCCCGAAGGCGCAGGCGGCCGGGACATCGACGTCGTGCGCCTCGCGCTCGGAGACCCCGCCGCGCGCCACAAGCAGGCCGAGGTCGAATACGCCGACCGCGCCGCGAGCGGCGTCACGATCGACCTGTCGCGCAAGCGCGTGCTGCTCGACAACATCCCCGCCCCCCTCACCTACCGCGAGTTCGAGCTGCTGCAGTACTTCGTGCTGCGCGAGGGCCGCACGGTCAGCCGCGAAGAGCTGATCGAGGCGCTCTGGGCCGACGCCCCGGTCGAAGAGGTGCCGAACGAGCGGACCATCGACGTGCACGTGCGCCGTCTGCGCGTCAAGCTCGCGCACTACCAGGACATCGTGCGCACCGTGCGCGGCACCGGCTACCGCTTCGACCGTCACGCCGACGTCGCCATCCTGCAGAGCTCGACGCCCAGCCCCGACATCTTCTGACCGCCCCGGAGGCCGAACAGGTCCTGTCGAGTGAGCGCAAGAGGCTCAGGATCCGCGGATCACGAGCCGCTCGCGCTCACTCGGTGCAGCCGGAGCGGGCCCGGATTGGCGCGCAACCGCCATTTCCTCTACCGCTCACGGCACTGCATAGGGTACGGTCGGAGGAGCAAGTTCGGTAAATGAGGAGAGACCACCATGACCACTTTGCCCCCTGAGAACGCCGGCGAACCGGGCGCGGAGCAGCCGGCTCAGCCCGCTGCCGACCAGCCGCCGCAGCAGCCCCAGTACGCGGCGCCTCAGCCGCAGTACCAGCAGCCCGCGGCTCCTGCAGCCGATCCGACCTCGAACCTGCAACTGAACTACTGGCTCTCGGTGTTCTTCACCTGGCTGCCGGCGCTGATCTTCTGGCTGATCGAGAAGGACAAGGGCAACGCGCGCGCCACGGCGCTGCACGTCAACAACTTCAACTTCTCGCTGGTGCGCACCATCGCCTATGTCGCGATCGTGATCGTCGGCTGGATCCCCTACATCGGCTGGCTCATCGCCATCCTGCTGTGGCTTGCGCAGATCGTTCTGTTCATCTTCCACATCATCGCGGCGACGAAGGTCAAGGCGGCCTACGAGACCGACGGCAGGGATCCCTTCATCTTCAACATCCCCCTGGTGAAGTAGCACCTTCGGTCGAAGGCTCGACCAGGATCGGCGGCTCGCCCGGCATCGCGCCGGCGGGCCGCCGATCTTCTTCCAGGCCGATCCTTTTCTAGTCCGCCTCGGCGGCGGTGCCGCCGTCCGTGGCGGAGCCGTCGCGCTCGGCCCGCCTGCGCTCCCGTCGCGCACGCCACCACGCCCAGAATCGGGCGAGCTGCATCCGCAGCCAGCTGGTGAAACGACGGGCCCAGTGGTACTCGGACCCCAGGATGGTGAGGCCGATGAACACGATCAGCCAGCCGGGGCCGGGCAGCGGTACCAGGATCAGGCCGACGACGATCACCACCGCTCCGACGATCGTCACGAGCACCTTGTAGACGGTGTTCAGCCAGGGACGCTTGCGGATGATGCCGCGCCAGCGCTCCATCCAGCGCCCGATCGGGCGGCCGATGCGATTCGCCCGCGCGTAGTCATCGTCGCTCGGGTCGTTCGGGTCGGCCATGATTCGATGCTAGAGGTGCTTGCCTGAGGCTTTCTGAGCGCCCGGCTCGCTTCGCTCGCCTGCGGTGAGCGAACGGGTCACAGCCGATCGCGGTGACGATCGCGCAGGTCCGCCACCGCTCGCCCGAGGGTGGGGTCGTCTCCGCGGGCGAGCGCCGCGTACTGCAGGGTGACGCCGCCCTCGCTCGGCAGCGCCTTCACCCAGACCCGGCGGCGCGGCACGAACAGCGAGGAGAGCAGGCCGGCGACCGCGAGCAGCGAGAACACCAGCACCCACTCCTGGGCCGGGTTGCGCATCACGTCGAACGATGCGAAGCGGGGGGCCGCGTCGAGCGTGACCGTGCCCATGCCGTCGGGCAGGTCCACCGTCTCGCCGATCGTGAGTTCCAGCGGCTTCGTGTCGAGCGTGCGGCCGGCGATCTGCTCCATCTCGGTGGTGTCGAGCGCATAGACCGACTGCGGCAGTCCCGCGTCGATGCCGAGATCTCCGACGAAGACCTCGAGGGTGAGCAGCGGGTTCGCGAGATCGGGGTAGCTCGAGGTGTAGGCGCCGCTGTCGAGGTCGACCTTGGTCGGGTAGAAGAACCCTCGCAGGCCGAGCTGGGCATCCTCGCCCTCGCGCTGCAGCCCGTAGGGCACCTTGACCACGCCGAGCGACGTGAGGTTGGTGTCTTGCGGGATGAAGGGCACCGACTCGCTGAACACGACGGTGCCCTCTGGGTCGCGCACCGTGATGGTCGGCGCGTAGCCGTTGGCGATGAGGTAGATCGGCGATCCGTGCACCCGCAGCGGATGGTTGACGCGGATCGTCGCCTCGCTCTCGCTGCCGTCGGCGTCGGTCAGGGTGACGTTGGCCCGGAAGTCGAGCACCTGGCCGATCGCCTGCACGTTCTCGCTCTCGGGATCGATGTAGTCGACCTCGAAGGAGTCGAGGCGCAGGGTGAACGGCTCGAGGCGATTCGCGTCGAAGGACTGGCCCGAGGTCGCCGAGTCGTAGTCGATCAGCTGATTGAGGAACGACTCGCCCTCGACCACCACCCGCTGCCCGTTGAAGCTGAACATGCCGCCGATGGCGACGCTGATGAGCACCCCGACCAGTGCGAGGTGGAAGACCAGGTTGCCGGTCTCGCGCAGGTAGCCGCGCTCGGCCGACACCGAGATCTCCGTCGACCCGTTGCGGGCGGTGATCCTCTGGATGTCGGTGCGATACCTCTGCTGCCTCAGCAACCGCTCGGCCTCGGCGACCGCGCGCTCTGCGAAGGCCTCGCGCTCGGCGTCGCTCGCATCGGGGTTCGAGATCCTCTGCTCGGCGAAGCCCGCCATGCGCTGCAGCCGCGCGGGCGTGCGCGGCGGGGCGCTGCGCAGGGCCCGCCAGTGGTGCACGATGCGCGGCAGCACGCAGCCGATCAGCGAGATGAACAGCAGCAGATAGATCGCCGAGAACCACGCCGACGAGTAGACGTCGAAGGCCTGGATGGGGAACGCGTCGAGCACCTTGAAGAGGTCGGGGTGCTCGGCCTCGTACTGCACGACGCCGTTGGGGTCGGCGCTGCGCTGCGGCAGCAGCGAGCCGGGGATGGTGGCGACCGCGAGCAGCAGCAGCAGGATCAGCGCCACCCGCATGCTGGTCAGCTGCCGCCAGAACCAGCGCAGCCAGCCGCGCACCCCGAAGCCGGGGGCGTCGTTCTGCGGGGCGGCCGATGCTCTGCCCGAACCGTCGTCGTAATCAGATGGGCGTGACATAGCTGCTGATCACCGCCTGAAGTGCAAACATCATCCGACTCCACAGCCCGGTCACCATCAGGAGACCGATGAGGATCAGCAGCGCGCCGCCGATCAGGTTCACGGCGCGTATGTGCCGTTTGAAGAACGTCATGGTCTGGGTCATCCAGCCGAAGCCGAAGGCCGCGAGCACGAACGGCAGGCCGAGGCCGATGCAGTAGGCGACGGCGAGGGTCGCGGCCCGGGCCACCGATCCCGACTGCATCGCGAGAGTCATCACCACGCCGAGGGTCGGCCCCATGCAGGGGGCCCAGCCGATGGCGAACACGATGCCGAGCAGGGGCGCGCCGGCAAGACCCACCCGCGGCTTCAGCCTGAGCCGGCTCGTGCGCTGGAAGCGCGAGAACGCCCCCATGAACACGAGTCCCATGAGGACGAGCACGATGCCCATCACGCGCACGATGACGTCCTGCCACTCCCACAGCCAGATGCCCACCGAGCCGACGAGCACGTTGAGCAGCAGGAACACCGCGGTGAAGCCCAGCACGAACAGCACCGAGCCGAGCACCATGCGCCCGCGGACCGTCATCCGCCGCCCGGAGCTGCGGGGGCCCGCGTCTGCTACGCCCGAGACGTAGGCCAGATAGCCGGGGATCAGCGGCAGCACGCAGGGCGAGAGGAACGAGACGAGCCCTGCGGCGAGCGCGACGAGCGAGGCGACGAGCAGCTGCCCGTCGGCCACCGTCTCCTGCAGGCCCAAGCTACCCCTCGGCCAGGGTCTCGTCGATCAGGGTGCGCAGCTGCGACTCGCCGGCGAGCTGGCCGATCACCCGGTGCGCGACACGGCCCTCGGTGTCGAGCACGAGCGTGGTCGGCACGGCGTTGAGCGGCACCTGGCCCGCGAAGGCCCGCTGCACGGAGCGGTCGCCCGCGGTGTCCATGATCGATGGGTAGGAGACCCCGAACTCCTCGGCGAACTGCTGGGCCTGCGCGTCTTGATCGCGGGTGTTCACCCCGATGAACATGACGCCCTGGGGGGCGAACTGCTCGTAGGCCGCGACCAGGTCGGGGGCCTCGGCGCGGCACGGGGCGCAGCCCGCGTACCAGAAGTTGACGACGGTGACGTGGCCGAGGGTGTCGGCGGAGCCGACGGTGTCGCCGTGCTCGCTGACGCCCTCGAACTCGACGGGGTCGGTGCGCTCGGAGGGCGGGACGCTGATCGAGGATCCGTCGCCGGCGACGTACCCCTTGTCGCTGCCCTCCTGCCACTGGTCGGCGAGGCTCGCGTCCGAGCCGCTGCACCCGGTGAGGGCGAGCGCGAGGACCACGAGACCGGTGACCAGGGCACCCGAGCGCGCGCGGCGACGCGGGAGAACCTCGTGCGACGCCATGCGCTACACCGCCCCCACGTCTATCGAGTCGGCCATGAGGCTCGCAGCCGGGGTGCGGTAGTCGACCTCGTACCAGCGGCCACCCCGCTGCTCGAAGGTGGTGATGCTCGAGAGCTCGCAACGGCGTTTGGCGGGGTTGTGGAAGAGGGGCCGGCCTCCGATGTCGCGATGCGCCGCCCAGATCACCGCCTGGTGGCTGACCATCACGATGTCGCCCCCGCCCTTCGCCTCCCAGGCCTCGTCCATCGCGGCGCGCACGCGGCGCGCGATGCTGCGGTAGGGCTCGCCCCAGCTCGGGCGGAGCGGGTTGACGAAGCGGTACCAGTAGCGGGGGTTGCGGAACGCGCTGCGATGCTGCCCCTCGAACTTGTTCGTGGGCTCGATGAGGCGCTCGTCGATCTGCGTCTCGAGGCCGAGCAGCTGGCCGATCGGCGCCGCGGACTGCTGGGCGCGCAGCAGCGGCGAGGCGATCAGCCGGCCCACGGCGCGATCCGATCCGCGCAGCTCGAGCGCGGCGGCCTCGGCCATGCGCCGCCCCAGCTCGCTGAGCCCGAACTCGGGCAGGCGGCCGTAGAGCACGCCGTCGGGGTTGTGCACCTCGCCGTGGCGCACGAGATGCAGCAGTTTGTCGCTCACGCCTCCATTCTAGGTTCGCCCTGTCTGAGAACTCCCGTGAGGGGCGCAGGTGCCAGGGCGTAGCGGTACGAGAACAGATCGAGCACCTTGCTGCCCCCGATCCAGAGTCCGTCGCGCTCGGCCGCGCGCTCGAACCCCAGCGTCTCGTAGAGGCGGTGCGCTCCGTGCATGTTCGGCGCCGTCTTCAGGAAGACCGCCGTGAAGCCCGCCCGGGCCGCCTCGGCGATGACGTGCCTCATCAGCGCGGCGCCGACACCTGCCCGGCGCACCGCGGGCGACACCCCGAGCAGGCGCAGATCGAGCTCGTCCGGCCGTGCGTCCTCGTGCAGGCCCGGCCCGCCCCGGCGGCGGGTCGTGACGCTGCCGATTACCTCGCCGCCCTCGCGCGCGGCCCAGACGTCGAACTGCTCGGCCAGGGTGCGGAAGCTCTGCCTCGAGTAGTCGCTCGGGCCGTAGTCGTGAGCGTACGCCGCGGCGATGAGACGGTCGACGGCCTCGAACTCGCCGTCGCGGGCGAGCGAGATCTCGAGCCCGCTCATGCGACCGCGGGCGCGGCCGACTCCGCGGTCGAGGCCGCAGTCGGCCGCCACCCGAGCTCGGGCCCGATCCTCGTCGCGAGCTGGTGCAGGATGTGCTTCCAGTCGTCGAGCCCGAACTCGAACGGCAGCTCGAAGAGGTAGTCGTCGGCCTCCTGGAAGGCGACGTCGGCGAGGATGGCCGCGACGATCTCGTCGGTCGAGCCGATGAGATCGCGGGCGATGATCGTGTTCCGTCCGTGGACCCTCCCCGTGCGGGGGGTGCGCCCCTCGACGTAGTCGCGGTACCTGCGCAATTGCTCGGGGCTCGCGCCGTCGGTCGGCACGACCACGCGCGCCACGGTCGCCCGGGCGGCGTCGCCGGCGCGGTGGGCGGCTCGGAACGCGTCGATCTGCTCGCGCTGGGTGCGGGCGAAGAGATCCGCGCTCTCGATCGCCTCATCGGTGTGATCGCCGTCGAGCGTGCTGATGTTCGAGACCAGCCAGTTCAGGCCCGCCTCGCCGGCCCAGCGCGCCGAGCGCAGCGACCCTCCCCCGTACCAGAGGCGCTCCGAGAGGCCGGCGCTGTGCGGCTCGACCCGATCGCTGTCGAAGTCGCCGCCGATCCCGTTGTATTCGGGCACCTCCCGCACGGGCTCGCCCGCGAGCAGCGACCGCAGGCGCTCGATTCGGCCGTAGCCGTAGTCCTCGACGCGCCAGCCGTCGTCGTGCACGAGGTCGTTCGCGGCGTCGTCGTACCCCGGGGGATGCACGCTGAGGCCGGGCAGCAGGCGGCCCCCCGAGAGCAGATCGGCGGTGGCGAGATCCTCTGCGAGGCGGAACGGGTTCTCGAAGCCGACCGGGATCACCGCGCTGCCGAGCCGCAGCCGTGTCGTGTGCTGCGCGACCGCACCGAAGAACACCGCCGGCGACGGGAGACCGTGCTGCAGATGGCGGGTGCGCACCCAGCCGCTGTCGAGGCCCAGCCCCTCCGCGAAGCGGAACAGCTCGATGCCGTCCTCCAGCCCCTGCCGGGGCCGGTCGCGATCGAAGGGGACCAGGTGGATGAAGCCGAGGCTGCGCAGTGCTCGCCGAGCGGTCATGGTGTTCTCCTTGGTGTCTCGGATGGAGGTCTGGATGATGTCAGATCTGGTACTCGGGGTTGCCCCGGGCCAGATGGTACTCGTGCAGGAACTCGCGCGTGCGCGGCTGCACGTCGGGCCCGAAGAACCGCTCCGGCGCGGCGTCCTCGGCCACTCGGCCCCGGTCGAGGAACACGATGCGGCTGGCCACCTGTCGCACGAAGTGCATCTCGTGGGAGACGATGACCATGGTCTGCCCCTGCTCGGCGATGCTGCGCACGGTGGCCAGCACCTCGCCGACGAGCTCGGGGTCGAGTGCGCTCGTGGGCTCGTCGAGCAGCAGGGCTTCCGGCCGCATGGCGAGCGCCCGGGCGATGCCGACGCGCTGCTGCTGGCCGCCCGAGAGCTGCGCCGGGTAGTGGGAGAGGTGCGAGGCGAGCCCGACCCGATCCAGCTGGGCGCGCGCCTCGCTCTCCGCTTCGCGCCGGTCGAGGCCGCGCACGACGCGCAGCCCCTCGACCACGTTCTCGAGCGCGGTCTTGCGGGCGAAGAGGTGGAACTGCTGGAACACCATCGCGGTGCGCCGCCGCAGTTGCAGGATCTCGTGCCGGGTCGCCCGTTCGGCGTCGACCGAGAGGTCGCCGATCGTGACCCGCCCGCGATCGGGGCGTTCGAGGAAGTCGATGCTGCGCAGCAGCGTGGACTTGCCGGCTCCCGACGAGCCGACGATCGCGGTCGCCCGCCCCTCCGCGAACTCGAGGCTGAGGTCGTCGAGGATGGTGCGGTCGCCGAACGCCTTGGTGATGTGCTCGAGGCGGATCATGCGGGCTGCACCTCTCTGGCGGCCTCCGTGCGAGGGGTCGCGATCCGGCCCGCCCTCCGGCCCTCGGGCCGGGGCCGCTGCATCCTCCGTTCGATGATGCGCGCGATCTGCTCGACGACGACGGTCAGCGCCCAGTAGAGGATCGCGGTGGCGAGGTAGGCCTCGAAATACCGATAGTCGCGACCGCCGATGATCTTCGCATAGGCGGTGATCTCGATGACCGAGACCGCGAAGGCGAGCGACGACTGCTTCAGCATGCCGATGAAGTAGTTGACCAGCGTGGGGAAGGCGACGACGGCCGCGCTCGGGATGGTGATGCGGCGCAGCACCTGCCAGGGCGTCATGCCGAGCGACTGCGCGGCTTCCACCTCGCGGCGGTCGACCGACAGCAGCGCCGCGCGGATCGACTCGGAGCTGTAGGCGGCCTCGTTGAGCGCGAAGGTGAGCGCCGCCACCACGAACGGCGAGAGCGCGAGCGCGTCGAAGTCGGTGCCGAAGCTGTGGTTGACGTAGAGGATCGCGATCGGCACGGCGTTCACGTTGAGCAGCAGCTGCACGAGGATCGGGGTGCCGCGCAGGTAGGACACGAGCACGGCGTTCACCTGCCGGAGCACGGGCACGCGGCCGAGCTTGATCAGCGCCATCGCGAGGCCGATGACCGTGCCCAGGGCGGTCGCCAGGACGCTCAGCACGAGGGTCACGGGGATGTAGGGCAGCAGCGCGAGCGTGTACTCGCCGATGGCGCCGAAGTCGATGAGGTTCACGGGCGGATCAGCGGCGAGGGGTGACGTCGACGCCGTCGAAGAACTTCTCGCTCAGCTCGCGGAGCGTGCCGTCTTCGAGCAGCTCGTTCAGCGCTCCGTTGATCTTCTCGATCGCGGCGCTCTGGTCGGTCGCCCGAGAGAATGCGAACGCCGAGTAGAGGTTGGTGCCGTAGTTCTCCGCCAGGTAGTCGCCGTCGAGGTCGTGGAACTCGAGGGGGAGACCGGCGTCGCCGCCGTAGCCCTGGTAGACGACCCGCTCGTTGAAGAGGAAGTCGACCGCACCGGCTGCGAGATTGTTGTACTGGCTCTGGAGGTCGAGCTCGGTGTACTCGATCTGGATCTGCGCGTCGGGGTTCTGCTCGTTGTAGAGCTCGAGCACCTTGGTGAAGTTCAGCCCCGGCTCGCCGTAGGTCTTCTTGCCGGCGAGGTCGTCGAGCGACGCGATGTCGCCCAGCGGGCCGTCGATGGGCGTGACGACGCCGAAGCGGCCCTCGATGTAGGGATCGGAGAAGTCGTACTTCTCGCGGCGCTCATCGGTGGCGCTGAGGTTGTTCGCCACGAGGTTGAAGCGGCCCGAGTCGAGGCCGGCGAACAGCGCCGGGAACTCGGCGACCTCGAACTCGAAGTCGATGTCGTCGAGCTTCTCGTCGATCAGGCGCAGGATCTCGATGTCGTAGCCGGTGAGCTCGTCGTTCTCGTCGAGATAGGTGTAGGGCTTGGGCTGCGCTCCGGTGGCGACCAGCAGGGTCTGCGAGCCGGTCTCCTCCGCCGCCGCGGCGGAGTTCGTGCCGCCTGCCGTGGAGCAGGCGCTGAGGCCGAGGGCGGCGACGGCGAGTGCGCCGAGCACGGCGGTCGTGCGGGCGAGTGGGGCGATGCGGGTCATGGTCTGGATCCTCTCTTCGGTGATTCCTCACGGAAGCGTAGGAGCCAGTATTCATAACTTCAAATAATGTGACCTATTTTTACTTGTTAATCAATGTCGGCGAGCGCACGCGCGAGCGCCTCGTCGATCACGAGATCCGTCACGAGCCCCGCCGCGAGCGCACCGCGCAGCGCCGTCGCCTTCGCCTCGCCCGCCGCGATGCACACCCTGCGGCGCACCCTCGCGAGGCTGCCCAGATCCGGGCCGCTCGCACGGGCGTTCAGACGGATGTCGGCGCTCGTGCCGTCTTCGCGGAAGAACACCGTCGCGACATCGCCGACCACGCCCTGCCGCTCGAGCTCCGCCATGTCGGCAGGTTCGAGGTACTCGCCCGAGTAGACATGGCTCGGCACCTGCGATCCCGGCGAGCCCACGCTGAAGACCACCAGGTCGAGCCGGGCCTGCAGATCGAGGATGCGCCGCATGCTCCGCTCGCGCCAGAGCGCAGTCTTGGTGGCCGGGTCGTCGAAGAACGCCGGCACCGGGAAGTGCTGCACCTGGGCCGTGAACGAGCGGCCGAAGCGGCGGAGGATGTCGCTCGCATAGGCGATGCCCGTCGTCCACATGTTGCCCGACCCGTTCAGCTGCACGAAGCGGGTGCCCGTCGTGGGCTCGGGCGACAAGCGGCGGCTCACGGCCGCGATCGTCGACCCCCAGGCCACGCCGACGGTCATGTGGGAGCCGATCAGCGCGGCCAGCACCTCCGCGGAGAGCTGCGCGACCTGATCGAGCCGCTCGCCCTCGCTCGCGTCTGCCCGGGCCGCGGCGATGTAGGCTTCGACTCCGAACCGGGTTCGGATCGCCTCGCGCAGCCGCTCCGTCTCGTCGAAGGGCGACCGCACGCGTATCTCGACCACGCCCGCGTCCCGCGCCTGCTGCAGCAGCCTCGACACCGTCGAGCGAGAGGTGCGCAGGGTCGCGGCGATCGATTCCATCTTCTCGCCGCGAACGTAGTAGGCGTTCGCAGCCGCCCACATCATCTCGTCGCGGCCCTCCGTCCGCGCGGTATCAGCCATTCGCCCAGTATGCACATACGTGCAAGCTGCTTGCAACTACGTGCTGATACGGGGAGCATGGGGGTATGAGTTCCTCCCTCCGAGCCGACGTGGCCGCCCTCCGCGACAGACCGCACGCACAGGTGCTGATCCTGGGCGGCGGCATCAACGGCATCGCCACCTTCCGCGACCTCGCGCTGCAGGGCGTCGACGTCGCGATCGTCGACGCCGGCGACTTCATGAGCGGAGCCTCGTCGGCCTCGAGCCACATGATCCACGGCGGGGTCCGCTATCTCGAGAACGGCGAGTTCCGGCTCGTGCGGGAGGCCGTGCAGGAGCGGAACCGCCTGCTGCGCCTCGCCCCCCACTACGTGCGGCCGCTGCAGACCACGATCCCGCTCTACTCCGCCTTCTCGGGGCTCGTCTCGGCGCCCCTGCGCTTCCTCCGCCACGGCAGCGGCCGGCCGCAGGAGCGCGGCGCCGCGCTCATCAAGATCGGGCTCACCCTCTACGAC
>JBFXIT010000021.1:0-17385 GCA_050175655.1 Leucobacter sp. | reverse complement strand
CGGAAGAGGGCCGCCAGGTCCTCTTCCGTGTAGGCGTGATCCGGCACGTCGCCATGGTCGGCGAACGCCGCCAGCGTCGCGGCGGGCAGGGTGTTGACCGTCCCGGGCAGCACGAGCCCGCTCACGTAGTGGGTGTCGGGCAGGGCCGGATCCTTGGTGCCGGTCGAGGCCCACAGCGGTCGCTGCGGGTTGGCCCCCGCGGCGAGCAGCAGGCGCGCTCGCTCGGACACGAGGCTCTGCCGATGGATCTCGTAGACCAGGCGGGCGTTCGCCAGACCGGCGCTGCCGCGCAGCGCAGCCGATTCCTCCCCGCCCGTTGCATCAGCGGCGCCCAGCTGCGGGTCGATCATCGCGTCGAAGCGCGACACGAACACCGATGCGACCGAGTGGATGCGCCCGAGGTCGTGCCCGGCGAGGCGGGCCCGCTCCAGCCCTGTGAGATAGGCGTTGACGACCTCGCGGTAGCGGGTGAGCCCGAAGACCAGTGTGACGTTGACGCTGATCCCCTTCGCGATCACCTCGGCGATCGCCTGCACACCGGCCTCGGTCGCCGGGATCTTGATCATGACGCCGGGACGGCCGATGCGGCTCCAGAGCTCCTCGGCCTGCCTCACCGTTCCCGAGACGTCGTTCGCCAGGTGAGGCGACACCTCGATCGAGACGCGCCCGTCTCGGCCGCCCGTCGAGGCGTAGACCTCGTCGAACGCGTCGCAGGCGTCCGAGACATCTGCGCACGTCAGCTCGAAGACCGTCTGCTCCGCATCGAGGCCGCGGCGCGCGCAGTCGGCGATCCGATCGCCGTAACCGACGCCGCCGCCGATCGCGGCCTGGAAAATCGTCGGGTTGGTGGTCACGCCGACGACGTCGGATTCCCGGAGCAGCTGCTGCAGGCTCCCGCTCTCGATCCGCTCGCGCGAGAGGTCGTCGAGCCAGATGCTGACGCCGGCGGCGCTGAGGGCCGAGGTGTGTGCGTTGCTCACGTGCTTCCTCCGGTCTCCGGTCCGATCAGGCCGCGAGCGACTCGTGCGCCGCGGCGACGACGGCTTCGGCGGTGATGCCGAACTCGCGGAAGAGGGTCTCGTAGTCGGCCGACGCGCCGAAGTGCTCGATCGACACCGAACGGCCCCGGTCGCCGACGAACTCGCGCCAGCCGAGGGCGAGCCCCGCCTCGACGCTGACGCGCGCGGTCACGGCCGCCGGGAGGACCTGTTCCCGGTACTCGGTCGGCTGCTCGGCGAACCACTCCAGGCACGGGGCGCTCACCACGCGAGCGCCGATGCCCTCGGCTGCGAGACGCTCGCGGGCCTCGACCGCGAGCTGCACCTCGCTGCCGGTGGCGATCAGCAGCACGTCGACGGTGCCGGTGGGGGAGTCCGCCAGCACGTAGGCGCCCCGGCGCACGCCCTCGGCGCTCGCGAAGCCGCTCCCTCCCTCGCGCGGGAACACTGGCACGTTCTGGCGCGTGAGCGCCAGCCCGACCGGGCCCCCGTGGCGGGTGAGGATCTCATGCCAGGCGACGGACACCTCGTTGGCGTCCGCGGGGCGCGCCACCGCGAGATTCGGGATGGCGCGCAGCGAGGCGAGATGCTCGATCGGCTGGTGCGTCGGGCCGTCCTCTCCCAGCGCGATGGAGTCGTGGGTCCAGACGAAGATGCTCGGCACGTCCATGAGCGCGGCCAGGCGCACGGCGGGGCGCATGTAATCCGCGAACTGGAGGAAGGTCCCGCCGTAGCTGCGGGTGTTTCCGTGGAGCTGGATACCGTTGAGGATCGCGGCCATGGCGTGCTCGCGGATGCCGAAGTGCAGCACCCGGCCGTAGCGGCTGCCCGTCCAAGCGCCGGTCGAGCGATGGTCGGGCACGAACGAGGGCGCACCGTTGATGGTGGTGTTGTTCGAGCCGGCGAGGTCCGCAGACCCGCCCCACAGCTCGGGCATGATCGGGGCGAGGGCGTTGATGACCTTGCCGCTCGCCGAGCGCGTCGCGACGCTCGTGCCGGCCTCGAACGACGGAAGGGCGGCGAGCGCCTCCGCAGGCAGCTCGCGCCGCTCGAGCCGGTCGAAGAGCTCCTTGCGTGCGGGGTTCGCCGCGGCCCAGCGGTCGAAGCCCGCCTGCCACTCCTCTCGATCCGCGGCCGCGCGCTCGGAGAGGCCGCGGGTGTGCTCGATCACCTCGGGCGCGATCGCGAAGCTCTGCTCGGGGTCGAAGCCGAGCACGCTCTTCAGCCCGGCGAGTTCGGCGGCGCCGAGCGCCGAGCCGTGGATCCCGCCGGTGTTCTGCTTGCCGGGGGAGGGCCAGCCGATGATGGTGCGCAGGATGATGAGCGTGGGCCGCGCGGTCTCGGCCTGCGCCTCGAGGATCGCCGCGTAGAGCGCCGGCAGATCCTCTGCGTACTCCTCGCGGGAGGCCGGGGAGCCGGGCCGCCAGTCGACCTCGAGCACCTGCCAGCCGTACGACTCGTAGCGCATGCGCACGTTCTCGCTGTAGGCGATGTCGGTGTCGTCTTCGATGGAGATCTGGTTGGAGTCGTAGATCGCGATGAGGTTGCCGAGCTCCTGATGCCCGGCGAGCGAGGCCGCCTCGCTCGTGACGCCCTCCTGCAGATCGCCGTCGCCCGCGATCACGTAGGTGTAGTGGTCGAAGGGGCTGGCGCCCGGCGACGCCTCTGGATCGAAGAGGCCGCGCTCGTAGCGCTGTGCGTACGCGAAGCCCACGGCCGAGGCGAGCCCCTGGCCGAGCGGACCCGTCGTGATCTCGACGCCTGCGGTGTGCCCGTACTCGGGGTGGCCGGGGGTCTTGGAGCCCCACTGCCGCAGATCCTCGATGTCGCCGAGCTCGAGCCCGAATCCGCCCAGGTAGAGCTGGACGTACTGGGTGAGCGAGCTGTGGCCGACCGAGAGGATGAAGCGGTCGCGCCCGATCCAGCCAGTGTCGCGCGGGTCGTGGCGCATGACCTTCTGGTAGAGCAGGTAGGCCGCCGGGGCCAGGCTGATCGCGGTGCCGGGATGGCCGTTGCCGGCCCGCTCCACCGCGTCCGCCGCGAGCACTCGCGCCGTATCGACGGCGCGATCGTCGAGCTCGTTCCACTGCAATTCGTTCGCCAAGGCCCAGCCTCTCAAATGATGGATGAATCGTCCGCACGCGGCATGCGTGCACACCGCTATCAAGCCTACCGCCAGAGAGGGGTACCATTGAAGGTGATGTCTGCCCAGATCGAACTCTCACCGAACACGCAGCAGCGCCCTGCGAAGCCGGGATTCTGGCGCACCGTCAAGGCGTACGTCGCCTTGACGAAGCCACGGGTCATGGAGCTGCTGCTCGTCGTCACCGTGCCGGCGATGATCCTCGCCCAGGGCGGTCTGCCGAACCTGTGGCTCGTGCTCGCCACGCTGCTGGGCGGCGCGATGAGCGCCGGCTCTGCGGGGGCCTTCAACTGCTACCTCGACCGCGACATGGATCGCAAGATGAAGCGCACAGAGGGCCGGCCCCTGGTCACCGGCGAGATCTCCGACCGCAACGCGCTCGTGTTCTCGTGGGTGCTCGGCGCGCTCTCGGTGGCGTGGTTGTGGCTCACCACCAACTGGCTGGCGGCGCTGCTCTCGGCCGCCGCGATCTTCTTCTACGTCGTCATCTACACGATGCTGTTGAAGCGCCACAGCGAGCAGAACATCATCTGGGGCGGCATCGCCGGCTGCTTCCCGGTGCTGATCGGCTGGGCGGCCGTGACCGGCAGCCTCGACTGGCCGGCCTGGGTTTTCTTCCTCATCATCTTCCTCTGGACCCCCCCGCACTACTGGCCGCTCTCGATGAAGTACCGGGCCGACTACGCCGCCGCCGGAGTGCCGATGCTCGGCGTCGTGCGGGGCCGCGCGACCGTCGGGCTGCAGATCATCCTCTACACCTGGGCAACGGTGGCCTCGAGCCTGCTGCTCATCCCTGCGCCGGGGCTCGGCTGGGTCTACGCCGCGGCCGCCCTGATCTTCGGCGGATACTTCATCATCCAGGCCCACCGTCTCTACGGCAGCGCCATCCGCGGGCAGGAGGGCAAACCGATGCAGGTGTTCCACGGCAGCATCAGCTACCTCTCGGTGCTCTCGCTCGCGATCGCGATCGACCCGCTCCTGCCGTTCTGAGCGGGGGCTCGACGACGGGAATAGGATCGGGGCGTGAGCGAGCGCATCCCGGATCTTGACCCCAGCACATCTGTCGTGAGCCTCGGCCGGCCCGGTCGGGAGCGGGACGGGGCGCTGAACCCTCCGATCGTGCTCAGCTCCACGTTCGTCGGAGACACCGCGCCCGAGCCGGGGGAGCGGGTCTACGCCCGGTTCTCGAACCCGAGCTGGGAGCCTCTGGAGTCGGCGATCGCCGAGCTCGAGGGCAGCGAGGTCCCGGGCCTCGCCTACGCCTCGGGCATGGCGGCCGTTGCGGCCGGGTTCTCGCTCGTGCCCGTCGGGGGAGTCGCGGTCGTGCCCACCGCCTCCTACAACGGCAGCATCGGGCTCGCCCGCCAGCTCCACGCGGACGGGGCGCTCGTGCTGCGCGAGGTCGACCCCACGAGGGTCGACGAGACGATCTCCGCGCTCGACGGGGCCGATCTGCTCTGGCTCGAATCGCCCACGAACCCCCTGCTCGACGTGCTCGACCTGCCGAGGCTCGTCGCGGCCGCGCGCGAGCGCGGCGTGACGACGGTGGTGGACAACACCTTCTCGACGCCGCTCAGGCAGAGGCCCCTCGAGATCGGAGCCGACCTCGTCGTCCACTCCGCGACGAAGTTCATCGCGGGCCACTCCGACGTGCTGCTCGGCCTGGCCGTGACGCGCGACCCCGAGCTCCGGTCGCGGCTGCTCGCGAAGCGCACGCTCGGCGGCGCGATCCCCGGCCCGTTCGAGGCCTGGCTCGCCCTGCGCGGCCTGCGCACCCTCGCGGTGAGGCTGGACCGTGCCGAGCAGAACGCGGCCGATCTCGCGCGGAGGCTCGACGGGCACCCGGGCATCGCCCGCGTGCGCTATCCTGGCCTGCCCTCCGATCCGGGGCATCGCCTGGCCTCGGATCAGCTCGACGGCTTCGGCGCGATCGTCTCGATCGAGTTCGCGCCCGGGGTCGGCGACCCGTCGGGCGGCGCCCGGGCGGAGGCGTTCGTCGGAGCGCTGCGGCTCATCACACCCGCGACCAGCCTGGGCGGCGTGGAGACCCTCGCCGAGCGGCGCAGGCGCCAGCCGTCGGAGCCCGACATCGTTCCCGAGTCGCTCGTGCGCCTCAGCGTCGGCATCGAGCACGTCGACGACCTCTGGGCGGATCTCGCTCGGGCGCTCGAGGCATCCGCAGACGGGCGGTAGACGCCGACTGGGCTGCCTCGGAGCGGCAGTTACCGACCCATCACCGGCGACTCGGCGGGGCGCTTGAGACGGAGGATCACGACCGTCATCGCCGCAGAGGTGAGCGAGGCGAGCACCATGTGCACCCCGACCGCGAACGGCGGCAGCCCGGCGCGGGCCTGGTAGACGCCGACGGCGATCTGCACCGCGAGACCGATCAGCAGCACCAGCAGCCACGCGAACGGGTGCAGGCGACGCACCCCCGCCCACACCGTGAGCACGAGGACGAGAGCGAGCAGAATGTAGCCCGGCCAGGCGTGGATGTGCGCCAGCAGCGAAGCGTCGAATCCGTCGCGCACGACATCGTCATCCCCCGAGTGCGGGCCGTTCGCGGTGGTGAGCACGCCGACGAGCACGGTCACCGCGAGCGCGAGCGTCGTGATGTGGCCGAGGATCATGAACGCCCGGGGCACGGCGAGCTCGCGCGGCCCCGCGACCTCCCGCATCCGCACCAGATAGGCCGCGGTGATGCAGACGATGACGAGCGACACCGTGTAGTGGAAGCCCACGAGCGCCGCCGCGAGATCCTCCCACACTACGACGCCTCCCACGAAGGCCTGCAGCAGCACGAGGCCCAGCACGATCCAGGCGATCGCGAAGAGGTCGCGCCGGGCGCGGCGGATGCGCCAGGTGAGCACCAGCACCAGCAGGGCGGCGAGCAGCAGCGGCCCGCTGATCGTGCGGTTGCCGAACTCGATGATGCCGTGGATGCCCATCTCGGGCGTCGGGGTGAGCGAACCCGGAACGCACACCGGCCACTCGCTGCAGCCGAGGCCCGAGCCGGTCAGCCGCACCGCCCCTCCGGTGCCGATGATGAGCACGTTCAGCACGAACGAGGCCCATGCGAAGAAGGGCAGCGTGCGGGGGAGTGCTCGAGCGGTGGCGGTGGTGGTGCCGTCCGTCACGATGATCCTTTCGGTGCGCCCGGCTCGGCCGGGCGGGGCCACTGACTTTTTCGGAGCGAGCCTGTAGACTAGAGGCTTGGCGCTCTGTGTGCGAGGCGAAACCGCCCAGCGCGAGAGCGGAGTGGGCGCTTCTGACGCCCACACTACTGCACCGCTGCAGAGAACCGAATGTGCGCCCGAGTTCTCGTGCACTGACGGTTCTCGCGCGATGATCCAGTCGAGATGAACATGGGGATGGAATGATGCCAGAGGTGCTGATCGATCGGCCCGAGCTCGAGGGGCTGGGCGTATACGAATTCGGCTGGCACGACCGGGACGATGCCGGCGAGACCGCCAAGCGCGGCCTGAACGAGTCCGTCGTGCGGAACATCTCGGGTCTGAAGGAAGAGCCCGAGTGGATGCTGCAGCGCCGCCTCAAGGCGCTCCAGATCTTCGGCCGCAAGCCCATGCCCGGCTGGGGCGCCGACCTCTCGGACATCGACTTCGACAACATCAAGTACTTCGTGCGCTCCACGGAGAAGCAGGCCACCACGTGGGAAGAGCTGCCCGAGGAGATCAAGAACACCTACGAGCGCCTCGGCATCCCCGAGGCCGAGCGCCAGCGCCTCGTCGCTGGGGTCGCAGCGCAGTACGAGTCCGAGGTCGTCTACCACCAGATCCGCGAGGATCTCGAGGCCCAGGGCGTGCTCTTCCTCGACACCGACACCGCGCTCAAGGAACACCCCGAGTTCTTCGAGCAGTACTTCGGCACCGTGATCCCGTCGGGCGACAACAAGTTCGCCGCGCTGAACACCGCCGTGTGGTCGGGCGGCTCGTTCGTGTACGTGCCGAAGGGCGTGCACGTCGAGATCCCGCTGCAGGCCTACTTCCGCATCAACACCGAGAACATGGGCCAGTTCGAGCGCACGCTCATCATCGCCGACGAGGGCAGCTACGTGCACTACATCGAGGGCTGCACGGCGCCGATCTACAAGTCGGACTCGCTGCACTCGGCCGTCGTCGAGATCATCGTCAAGAAGAACGCCCGCGTGCGCTACACGACCATCCAGAACTGGTCGAACAACGTCTACAACCTGGTGACCAAGCGCGCGATCGCCGAGGAGGGCGCCACCATGGAGTGGGTCGACGGCAACATCGGCTCCAAGGTGACGATGAAGTACCCGTCGATCTACCTGACCGGAGAGCACGCCAAGGGCGAGACCCTCTCGGTCGCGTTCGCGGGCCCCGGCCAGCACCAGGACGCGGGCGCCAAGATGATCCACCTGGCCCCTCACACGAAGTCGTCGATCCTCTCGAAGTCGATCGCGCGCGGCGGCGGCCGCACCGGCTACCGCGGCGAGGTGCGCGTCGACGCGAACGCCCACCACGCCGCCAACTCGGTGGTCTGCGACGCCCTGCTCGTCGACACCATCTCGCGCAGCGACACCTATCCGTCCATCGACATCCGCACCGATGACGCCGAACTGGGCCACGAGGCCACGGTGTCGCGCGTCAGCGAGGCTCAGCTCTTCTACCTGATGAGCCGCGGTCTCGCCGAGGAGGAGGCGATGGCGATGATCGTGCGCGGCTTCATCGAGCCGATCGCGCGGGAACTGCCCATGGAGTATGCGCTCGAATTGAACAAGCTCATCGAGATGGGCATGGAAGGATCCGTCGGTTAAATGTCTGCAGTCGAAACCGCACAGCACGGCTTCAAGGCGCACACGGATGGGGACTGGGATCACGCCGCTCCGGTGCAGACGCGATCGGAGCGCTTCAAGTCGGCCGACGTCGCCGACTACCCGGAGGTGACCGGCCGCGAGCTGTTCTGGAAGTTCACGCCCGTCGACGCGATCCGCCCGCTCTTCGCGGCGGGGATCGACGGATCGCGCCCGCCCTTCGAGGCGGCCGAGACCCCGGGTCTGTCGGTCGAGTGGGTCGCACGCGACGACGAGCGCGTCGGGCGCGCGGGCATCCCTGAGGATCGCGCCGCCGCCGCCGCATGGTCGTCGTTCGGCGAGGCGCTCGTGCTCACGATCTCCGGCGACGAGCGCGTGCGCGCGTCGGCCGTTCGCGAGGGCCTCGGCGAGACCCCCCGTGCCGCCCACACCGTCATCGAGGCGAAGCCGAACGCCCGAGGTCTCGTCATCATCGAGCACCGCGGCAGCGCGAAGCTCACCGAGAACGTCGAGGTCGTGGTCGGCGACGGCGCGCAGCTCACGGTCGTGACCGTGCAGCAGTGGGACGACGAGGCGCTCCACCTCTCCAGCCATCACGCGACGGTCGGCCGCGACGCGAGCCTGACCCATATCGTCGTGTCGCTCGGCGGCAAGGTCGTGCGCGTCAACCCGACCATCCACCTGAACCGCGACGGCGCGAACGGCGAGGCCTACGGCGCCTATTTCGCAGACGCCGGCCAGCACCTCGAGCAGCAGGTGTTCATGGATCACGACGCCGAGCACACCCGCAGCCGGGTGCTCTACAAGGGCGCGCTGCAGGGCGAGGGCGCTCACACCGTCTGGATCGGCGACGTCCTGATCCGCCGCAACGCGACGGGCACCGACACCTACGAGGCGAACAACAACCTCGTGCTGTCGGAGGGCACCCGCGCCGACTCGATCCCGAACCTCGAGATCGAGACCGGCGACATCGAGGGCGGCGGGCACGCGAGCACCACTGGTCGCTTCGACGACGAGCACATCTTCTACCTGCAGAGCCGCGGCATCTCGGAGGAGGAGGCGCGGAAGCTCGTCGTGCGCGGCTTCCTGATCGAGGTCTTCTCGAAGATCGGCGACGCCGACACCGAGGAGCGCCTCCAGGCCGCCGTCGAGGCCGAGCTCGCCGCCAGCGATTTGCTGCTGCAGGGCGCGAAGGGCGCCTGAGTGGCACGCACGAGGGCGCTCGCGCTGAGCGAGCTGGTACAGGATCAGGCGACGCGCGTCGTCATCGACGACGTACCGATCGCAGTGGTGCTGGATTCGCAGGGCGAGGTGCACGCCATAGGCGACACCTGCAGCCACGGGCAGATCAGCCTCTCGGAGGGCTTCGTCGAGGGCGACACGCTCGAATGCTGGGCCCACGGCTCGGCGTTCTCGCTGCGCACCGGCATCCCCCAGAATCTGCCGGCCTACGAGCCGGTTCCGGTTTACGTCGTCGAGATCGAAGGCGACGACGTCTACATCGACCCCACAGTTACGAAAGAGATTGCAGCATGAGTTCCGTTCTTGAGATCAAGGATCTGCACGTCAGCGTCGAGACCGAGCAGGGCGCCAAGGAGATCCTGAAGGGCGTGGATCTCACCATCCGCCAGGGCGAGACCCACGCCATCATGGGGCCGAACGGCTCCGGCAAGTCGACCCTCGCCTATGCGATCGCGGGCCACCCGCGCTACGAGGTGACGAGCGGCTCGATCCTGCTCGACGGCGAAGAGGTCACCGAGATGGGCGTCGACGAGCGCGCCCAGGCCGGCCTGTTTCTGGCGATGCAGTACCCGGTCGAGATCCCGGGCGTGACAAACGCGAACTTCCTCCGCACCGCCAAGACCGCGATCGACGGCGAGGCCCCTTCCATCCGCAACTGGATGAAGGAGGTGCGGGGCGCCATGGAGAACCTGCGTATGGACGCGTCGTTCGCGGAGCGCAACGTCAACGAGGGCTTCTCGGGCGGCGAGAAGAAGCGCAACGAGATCCTGCAGCTCGAGCTGCTGAAGCCCAAGTTCGCCGTGCTCGACGAGACCGACTCCGGCCTCGACGTCGACGCGCTGAAGGTCGTCTCGGAGGGCGTGAACCGCGCCAAGGAGAACACCGGCCTCGGCTTGCTGCTCATCACCCATTACACCCGCATCCTCCGGTACATCAAGCCCGACTTCGTGCACGTGTTCGTGGACGGGCGCGTCGCCGAGGAGGGCGGCCCGGAGCTCGCCGACCGGCTCGAGGAAGAAGGCTACGACCGCTTCCTCACCGAAGCGGTCTGAGCGCGTAGGCTGGTGCCATGAGCGAGACCGTCACTTCGATCGATCCCGAGTTCCGCGAGCAGGCCCTCGAGGCGCTGAAAGACGTCAGCGACCCCGAGCTGGGAGTCAACATCGTCGACCTCGGGCTCATCTACGACCTCGCGTTCGACGAGGAGCACGATGCACTCGTCGTCTCGATGACGCTCACGAGCGCGGGCTGCCCGCTGACGGACGTGATCGAGAACGACATCGCCGAGGCGCTGGACGGCCTCGTCCGCGCATTCCGCATCAACTGGGTGTGGATGCCGCCGTGGACGCCCGAGCGCATCACCGACGACGGCCGCGACATGATGAGGGCACTCGGGTTCGCCATATGAGACAGCCCAGTGGGCTGTCGAAGACCCGAGTGCCCTGCCGAAGGCAGTTCGGCTTCGCCATCTAGGGTTCGCTGCGGAGGCCCGGGACGACGTGAGCGTTCCGGGCTTCGACACGTTTACTTCAGGAGAACAGTTGATCACCGTCGAGAACCTCGCCATCGACGTCGGCGCGCGCCGACTCATGTCGGAGGTGAACTTCCGCGTGAACCCCGGCGACAAGATCGGCCTGGTCGGGCGCAACGGCGCCGGCAAGACGACGCTCACGCGCACGCTCTCCGGTGAGCTCCAGCCGGCCGAGGGCAAGGTGACGGTGAGCGGGGAGCTGGGCTTCCTGCCGCAGGATCCGCGCTCGGGCGACCCCGAGCAGATCGCCCGGCATCGCATCCTCGACGCGCGCGGCCTCGGCACTCTGACGAAGAACATCGCGCGGGCGACCGAGGAGATGGCCTCGGACGACCCGAGGGTCGCCGAAAAGGCGATGAAGCGCTTCGGCAATCTGACCGATCGCTTCCAGGCGCTCGGCGGCTATGCGGCGGAGGCTGAGGCCGCCTCGATCTCGCACAACCTGGGCCTGCCCGACCGGATCCTGGATCAGCCGCTGAAGACGCTCTCGGGCGGTCAGCGCCGGCGCATCGAGCTGGCACGGATCCTCTTCAGCGACGCCGACACGATGATCCTTGACGAGCCGACCAACCACCTCGACGCCGACAGCATCGTGTGGCTCCGGGAGTTCCTGAAGAGCTATCGCGGCGGCGTGATCGTGATCAGCCACGACATCGACCTGGTCGGCGAGACCGTCAACCGGGTGTTCTACCTCGACGCGAACCGCCAGGTCATCGACGTCTACAACATGAACTGGAAGCTGTACCTGCGCCAGCGAGCCGCGGACGAGGAGCGGAGGCGCAAGGAACGGGCGAACGTCGAGAAGAAGGCCTCGGCGCTGCAGCAGCAAGCGGCGCGGTTCGGCGCGAAGGCGTCGAAGGCGGCGGCCGCGCACCAGATGGTCGCGCGTGCGGAGCGGATGCTCTCGGGTCTCGAGGAGGTGCGTCAGGTCGATCGGGTGGCGAAACTGCGCTTCCCCGACCCCGCCCCCTGCGGCAAGACGCCGCTCATGGCCGAAGGGCTCTCGAAGTCGTACGGGTCGCTCGAGATCTTCGCGGGAGTCGACCTCGCGATCGACCGCGGCTCCAAGGTGGTGGTGCTGGGCCTCAACGGTGCGGGCAAGACGACGCTGCTTCGCCTTCTGGCTGGGATCGACGAACCCGACACGGGCGGGCTCATCGCAGGGCACGGGCTGAAGGTCGGCTACTACGCCCAGGAGCACGAGACGCTCGACGTGCAGGCGAGCGTGCTGCAGAACATGATCTCGGTCTCCCGGCATCTGACCGAGACCGAGGCTCGCAAGGTGCTGGGCTCGTTCCTCTTCACCGGGGACGACGTGCACAAGCCGGCCGGGGTGCTCTCGGGCGGCGAGAAGACGCGTCTCGCGCTCGCCATGCTCGTCGTGTCGAGTGCGAACGTGCTGCTGCTCGACGAGCCGACGAACAACCTCGACCCCGCGAGCCGTGAAGAGGTGCTCGACGCGCTCGCGAACTTCTCGGGCGCGGTGGTGCTGGTCTCGCACGATCCCGGCGCGGTGGAGGCGCTGAACCCTGAGCGCGTGCTGATCATGCCGGAGGCCACCGAGGACCATTGGTCGAAGGAGTACTTGGAGCTGATCGAACTGGCCTGATGCGCCGGATCGCCGCTCGCGGCCGGCGTTCCCGGCGCCTCCATCGGGGTCAGCGCTCGTCGGGAGCCTCCTGGGTCTCGTCGACTCCGTCGGCATCACCCGAGCCGTCGGACCGCGGAGGATCGAGACGCGTGATGACGAAGGCCGCGCCGTCCTGCTGCATCCCGTTCTTGAAGTAGGTCACGTGACCCTTCTCGTCGAGGTCGAAGCTGCTCTGGCAGACGAAATCGCGGGCGACGCAGTAGTCGTGGATCCTCTCCGCGAACGCCTCGAGGCCGCCCTCGACCCGCGGCAGCAGCCCGTTCACGCCCGGGTCGTAGTCGCCGACGTTGTACTCCTTGCTCCCGACGAAACGAGGGTCTCCGTAGAGCACGATGGCGAGCACGCGCTCGGCGGCGGCCTCGGAGACCGACCCGACCGTCCCTCCGACGAGCCGCGTCTCGGCGGGGCTCAGCGCATCGCCGATCACCAGCGCCCCCTGGGAATAGCCGAGCAGCGCGACCCGCTGATCCGGGCAGGCCTCGGCCTGCACGTTGAGCGTGTCGATGAGGGTGCGCACGCCGATGGTCGCGCTCTCCTTCACCTCTCCGTTCGCCGGATAGTCGAGATCGACGACCTGCACCTCATCGGGCCGGGACTCCGAGATGAGCTTCGCGACCGGGGTGACGAGCTGGTTGTCGCCGGGCTCGCCGGTGCCCCGCACGGTCAGCACGAGATAGGGGGAGCAGTCGAGCGGATCGACGATCGGGTCGGGCATCCGCTCGACCGAGAGCTCCTCGGCCGCGTCGGGCGCCGACGGCTCGTCCCGCACCTCCGTGAGAGCCTCGACGGTCTCGGCGGGGTCGGGCTCGGGGGTGCAGCCGGTCAGCGCAAGCCCCGCGAGGAGCACCACCGCGGGGATCAGCGCCAGCCGGCTGCGGATGGGGTGTTCGGTCATGATCCTCGATCGTATCGGCTGGTGCTCCGTCATTCTCCGAGCAGCGCGTCTTCCTCTTCGGCATCGCTCGGCCCCCGGCGCCGCTTCCGCTCGGTACGGCGACGATCCTCTCGGCGCACCGCCTCGCCGTGCTCGGAGTCGTCGCCCGCGTTCAGCGAGCGGTACTCCTGCCTGGCGGCATAGGCGACGCCGATGGCGGCGATGAGGATGAAGACGTACCACTGCAGGGCGTAGGAGAGATGGGGCCCCTCGTCGCGCTCGGGGCGCTCGGCGAGGACACCCGTCTCACCGGCGGGCCGCTCGGAGACGAGCTGACCGTACGCCCCCAGGTAGACCTGCTGCGGATCGAGCCCGGAGATCTCGGCGATCAGCGGCACGTCGATGCTCGGCACCGACTGCCCGACGGCGTCCTTGCCGGGAATCGACGGCTCGCTCGCCCGCAATCGCGCCTCGACCTCGACCTCGCCCCCGGGCGCAGCCGGCAGATCACCTGGGACCGCGTCGGTTCCCGACACCGGCACCCAGCCGCGGTCGATGAAGACCACGCTCCCGTCGTCGAGGCGCAGCCCGTCGATCATGTTGCTGCCGACGCCGTCGGCGGCCGGGCGGTTACGGGCGAGGAAGGTCTCGCCCGTATACTCGCCCGTGATGCGGACCGTCTGCCACTTCCGCAGCCCCTCGTCGAACACGGCGCGCTCGGGCACGGCCTCCTCGAGCGACATCGCCGGGGCATCGTAGTTCCGGTCGATCCGCTCGATCTCCGCGCGCGCCTCGGCACGGCGCTCGAACTGCCAGTTGCCCAGCCACACGCACGCGATCGAGAACACCATCAGCAGCGAGAAGTAGCCGAGCCAGTGGCGGCTGCGAAGGAAGCTCCACCCCACCGGCTGCGATCCGCTCATCCTGCCGCCTCTTCCGCAGCCGACGGCGCCACCGGCAGTTCGCTCACCGGCACCACCTCAAGGGGGAAGGATCGGGCCGCCAGGAACTCCCGCAGGTACTCGAGATGCTCGTCGCAGGCCAGCCAGGTCTTGCGCCGGTCGGGCGTGTGGATCTTCGGATTGCGCCAGAGGATCGCTCGCTCGGCGCGGCTGCGGCAGCCCGCCCGGGAGCACTCGTGCGTCTCGGCGGGAGCGCCCCCGAGCGAGGCGGCGAGCACGCCGCTCACGCGCCGGGCTCCGGGTCGGGGGCCGACGAGGTCGGGGATGGATGCGAGGGCGCGTGGTCGCTGGGAGCGGAGCCTGCGCTCCCGCCGGAGCGCCGCTCGGCGGGGGCGTCGACGACCAGCAGCACCTCGGAGGCCGGGGGAGCGGATCGCTCCTCGCCCGTCGGGGCCCGCCCGGCATCCGGGCCGTCGTCTCCGCCGCGCCCTCCGTCGCCGAGCTCCAGCGGCGTGGGCGCCTCGGGCCCGACGCCGCCGCGATGCTCGGCCTGGTTCGCCACGAGCACCGCGAAGTAGGGCAGGATGACCGCGGCGAGCCCGGCCAGGAGGATCCACCAGCCGCGCACGAAGAAGAGAGAGCCGACGCAGGCGATCCGCACGCTCATGGCGAGGAAGTAGACCCGCATGCGACGGGAACGATCGGCTGCCGGGTTCACCCCGACAGCGGTCAGATCGTAGTGCTCTCCCACTCGCCCCATCCTACTCCCGCGACATCCCGATAGGCTGGGCGCACGCCCACGGGCGACAGGCCCGACGAAAGGATCCCGATGACCACTCCCCGCACCGTTCTCGTCACCGGAGGCAACCGGGGCATCGGCTACGCCATCGCGGAGCGCATGCTCGCAGAGGGCCACCGCGTGGCGGTGACCGCGCGTTCGGGGGAGGGGCCCGCGGGCACGCTCACGGTGCGCGCCGAGATGACCGACGCCGCTTCCATCGATGCGGCGTTCACCGAGATCGAAGCCCAGCTCGGGCCCGTGGAGGTCGTCGTCGCGAACGCCGGCATCACCCGCGACACCCTGCTGCTGCGCATGAGCGAAGAGGAGTTCTCGGAAGTCATCGACACCAACCTCACCGGGACCTTCCGCGTGGTCAAGCGCGCCGCCAAGGGGCTGCTCAAGGGGCGCTTCGGCCGCGTCATCCTCATCTCCAGCGTCGTCGCGCTCTACGGGTCTCCCGGTCAGATCAACTACTCCTCGTCGAAGGCCGCGCTCGTCGGCTTCGCCCGCTCGCTCACCCGCGAGCTCGGCTCCCGCGGCATCACCGCCAACGTGATCGCACCCGGATTCATCGAGACCGACATGACCGCCGCCCTGGCCGACGAGCAGCAGCAGGCCTATCTCTCGTCGATCCCCGCAGGCCGCTTCGGCCGGGCCGACGAGATCGCCGCGACCGCGGCCTGGCTCGCGGGCGACGACGCCGGTTACATCTCGGGGGCCGTGATCCCCGTCGACGGCGGTTTGGGGATGGGCCACTAGAAAGTCAACCCCTTCCGGGGACGCCGGGCGAAGCGTAGCCTGGGGCCATGACTGCCACCGATCATCCCCGTTCATCCGAGCGCGTCGCTTCTGATGCGCGAGTTCTCGCCGGCCTCTACGATGCGCCGGAGATCCTCCGCGTGGTCAACGTGTGGGACGCCGTGAGCGCCCGCGTGGTCTCGGATCTGCCGGGGACCACGGCGATCGCGACCGCCGGTCACGGCATCGCCGCGAGCCACGGCTACCCCGACGGCGAGAAGATCCCCTTCGATCTCATGATCGAGGCAGTCGGACGCATCGTCGGCGCGACGGACCTTCCGGTCACGGCGGACCTCGACGGAGGCTTCGGCGACGCAGGAGAGGCGGTGCGACGCGCGATCGGCGTGGGCGTCTGCGGAGCCAACATCGAGGATCAGATGCGTCCCCTGCGAGAGTCCGTCGAGGTGATGCAGTCGGCGGTACGCGCGGGGGAGCAGGAGGGGGTGCCCTTCGTGCTCAACGCGCGCACGGACGCCCTGATCAAGGCCGGCGACAGGCCCCGTTCGGAGGCGATCGCCGAGGCCATCGCGAGGGGTCGCGCCTACATCGGAGCGGGTGCGCACTGCGTGTTCGTGCCCGGCGTGGTGACGGGGGAGGAGGCGGCCGCGCTCGTCGGAGGCATCGGCCTCCGCAAGGTCAGCCTCATCGGCCTGCCCGGAGCGCTGAGCGCGGCCGAATACGAGGCTCTCGGCGTCGCGCGCATCTCGTACGGGCCGATGCCGCAGAACGTGGCTCTCACCGCACTCAAGAGGCTCGGCGAGTCGCTGCTCGCCGACGGGGTCATCCCGGAGGACACCGAGAAGCTGAACAACTTCTAGAGGGCTCGCCGCCCGAGCGCTCAGCCCAGGCGATCGAGCAGCGGGATCACGAGCCCGAGATCGAACTCGATCGACACATCGGCGCGCTCGCGCACGATCGGCTTCGCATTGAAGGCGACCGAGAGCGCGGCGACCTCCATCATCTTCAGGTCGTTCGCGCCGTCGCCGATCGCCACCGTCGCGGCGAGCGGAATGCCCTCGGCATCCGCCCACTCGCGCAACGCCTCGGCCTTCGCGTCGGCGTCGACGATCGATCCGAGCACGCGGCCGGTGAGCACCCCGTCGGCCACCTCGAGGCGGTTCGCCCGCCACAGGTCGAGGTCGAGATCGCCTGCGAGCGGATCGAGCACCTCGTGGAAGCCGCCCGACACCACGCCGACCACGCCGCCGCGCTCGTGCACCGCGGCCACCAGCTCGTGGATGCCCTGCGTGGGGCGGACGCGCCGGTAGGCCTGCTCGAACACGCTCTCCGGCGTGCCCGCGAGCGTCGCCACGCGCTCGCGCAGGCTCTCGGCGAAGTCGAGCTCGCCTCGCATGGCGCGCTCCGTGACCTCGGCGACCATCTCGCGCGTGCCGGCCGCATCCGCCAGCAGCTCGATCACCTCGTCCTGGATGGTGGTGGAGTCGCAGTCGAGCACGACGAGAGGGCGCACGGCGGGAGAGACGGTCATGAGTTCAAGCCTAGAGGCTGGCGAGCACAGATTCCGGCGAGCACAGATTCTGCGAGGAGCGCAGATGCCGGGGAGCGGGCGACGGGCCGCCCGCTGTGTCGCGGGCGCGCGATCCCCTTCGGTCGATATCCTTGGGCGTATGAACGCCGTGCCCACCGAGACCGTGCTCGACTTCTCCCAC
>JBFXIT010000020.1:0-17417 GCA_050175655.1 Leucobacter sp. | reverse complement strand
CCGGCAGCCTGATCCAGGCTGCCGTCCAGAACCGACTTGGCGGCTGCGAGAGCTTCGCGTGACGCGCTTCCCATTAGTTCGCTGCCTTCTCGGATGCTTCGAGCTCGGCGAGGAAGCGGTCGACCAGGGCCGAGGCCTTCTGGTCGTCGGCGAGCTGCTCCCCGACCACGCCCGACGCGAGATCGATGGCGAGGCCGCCGACCTCCTTGCGCAGCGAAACCACGGCGCTCTGGCGCTCGGCCTCGATCTGGGCCTGGGCGCTCTGCGCGATGCGAGCGGCCTCGGCGTTCGCGTCTTCCTTCGCCTTCGCGACGATCTTGGTCGCGTCGGAGCGTGCGGCGTCGCGGATCTCACCGGCCTCCTCGCGGGCACCCGCGAGCTGCGCGGTGTACTCCTGCAGGGCGGCTTCGGCCTTCGCCTGCGCCTCGTCGGCCTTGGCGATGTTCCCTTCGATAGCCGCGGCGCGCTCGTCGAGCATCTTCTGCAGCTTGGGAAGGAAGATCTTCCAGAACGCGACGAGGATGATGACGAAGACGACCGCCGACCACACGATGTCGTAGGTAGCGGGGAGCAACGGGTTGGGCGTCGCGCCTTCTTCGGCAGCGAGGATCACTGCGTTGTTCATCGGGCCTCCCTTTCGAGACTAGAGAAAGGTTGAGGGCTTACTGGAAGATGAAGTGGGTAGCGATACCGATGAGCGCGAGGGCCTCGGTGAACGCGATACCGATCCACATCAGAACCTGCAGACGACCGGCCAGCTCGGGCTGGCGGGCGACGCCCTCGATCGTCTTGCCGACGACGATGCCGAGGCCGATGGCCGGGCCGATGGCCGCGAGGCCGTAGCCGACGGTCGAGATGCTGCCCGAAACTTCAGCGAGAACGTTCACGGTGGGATTTTCCTTCCGGTTGGTGAGTACGGCGGTCGCCGCACCCGGTTGAGGTTTTAGTGCTCTTCAGCCAGCGCGAGCTGGATGTAGACGCCGGTGAGAATGGTGAAGATGTAGGCCTGCAGGAACGCGACCAGGATCTCGAAGAGGGTGAATGCGAAGCCGACCACGAAGGTGCCGACGCCGAAGAGCTTCATCAGCCCCTCGCCCTCGAGCAGGAAGAAGTTGGTCGCGCTGAAGAAGAGCACGAGCAGGAGGTGGCCGACCAGCAGGTTCATCAGCAGACGGAGGGTCAGCGTGATGGGGCGCAGGATGAAGGTCGAGAAGAACTCGATCGGCGTCACGATGACGTAGAGCGGCCAGGGCACGCCCGCCGGGAAGAGCGAGTTCTTGAAGAAGTTCTTCGGGCTCTTCTTGATGCCCGCGTAGATGAAGGTGATGTACGAGACGATCGCGAGCGTGAGCGGGAGGCCGATGACGGCCGAGACGCCGATGTTGAAGCCCGGGATGATGCCCGTGATGTTGAACGACAGGATCGTGAAGAAGATGGCGGTGAGGATTGGCAGGAAGCGCCGTCCGTCGACCTTGCCCAGCAGATCCTCTGCGATGTTGACGCGCACGAAGTCGAGCGCCATCTCGGTGATCGACTGACCGCGGGTCGGGATGACGCGCATCCTGCGCGTGCCCAGCCAGAACAGCACCAGCAGCAGGATCGTCATGATGACGCGGATGATCATGATCCGGTTCATCTCGAACGGAGTGCCGTGGAAGAGCACGCCCTCGGGGAAGAAGTCGGCGATCGACGGCGGATGGAATCCGCCACCCTCCTCGGAAGCGAAGAGTACCGGGGTCACGAGTTGCACAGCGTTAGAAAACAGCGCCAATCTCCTGATTCGGGGTACGGCATGAAGCCGCACGGCGTCGAACGATAGTCGTGCCCCAGTACGCACAGAACAGCGCAGAAGGCTGCCCAGCAGGGAACGGTAACGATCCTATCAAGAACTTCGCCTGACGCGAAACCCGCGGGATCGCAGGGGTCAGGGGGCGGCCTGAGGGTCCGAGATGTAGGGCAGCCGGCTCTTCAACATCACGAACGCGTCGATGGCGAGCGATACGAGGACCCCCGCGATGAGCGAGAAGAAGAGGATCTTCGGCTCCAGCCAGGACTGATCGCGCAGCAGCACCGCAGCGACGATGAAGGCCACGAACTTGAGCACCCAGCCGCCGACCACGATGGCGAAGAAGAGCACCACGTAGAGGTCGCTCGCGATGAACCGGTTGGCGAAGGCGATGCTGCCGACCGTGAGGCCGAGGAACACCCCCGCGAAGGCGGCCCCCAGCACGCCGCCGACCAGCCCGGGCGCCCCGGCGATCCACCACCCGACGCCGCCGCAGACGACGAGCAGCAGCACCGTCGCCACCGCTCCCCAGCGCAGCGCCCGCAGCAGCACCGGCTGCGACGAGGGCAGGCTCCGCTCGGGCGGCGTCTCCGGCTGCGCGGCATCAGTCACTGGCGGTCCTCTCGTCGTTCGTATCGCCCTCGGCCCCCGCGGTCACGATCTCGACCGGCGCCGCCTGCTCAGGCGCCTTCAACCGTAGCAAGCCACGCTGAGCGAGCCAGTCGCGCACTCGCACGAGAGGCGTCAGCGTCACGACCAGGCTGAGCACGCCTCCGAGCACCGCGACGACCGCGGGCCAGAAGTAGTCCTGCGTCGTGAAGACCAGCAGGCAGGCCAGCGAGATCATCGCCGTCCAGAGGTAGAAGATGCAGACGGCCTGCACCGGGGAGTGGCCCATGTCGAGCAGGCGGTGATGCAGGTGCAGGCGGTCCGCCTCGAACGGGCTCTTGCCCGCTCGGAGCCTGCGCAGCACCGCGAGGGTGAAATCGGCGAGCGGCACGGCGAGCACCGCCATCGGCAGGATGATGGGGATGTAGCTCGCCAGCACCAGCTTCTGATCGAGCGCGCCGGGGTTCAGCTGGCCGGTGACCGACACGGTCGACACCGCCATCAGCAGGCCGACGAGCAGCGCCCCGGAGTCGCCCATGAACATCCGGGCCCGATGCCAGTTGAACGGCAGGAACCCCACGGCGACGCCCACGACGATCGCCGCGATGAGGGCCGCGAAGGTGATCGACGAGTCGTGCCCCATGCGCTCGGTCAGCAGCTGCGTGTAGACGAAGAACGCCGTGTTGGCGATGATCGCCACGCCGGCGACGAGGCCGTCGAGGCCGTCGACGAAGTTCACCGCGTTCATCACCAGCGTCATCAGGAACACGGTCAGCGCGAAGTTCACCGCCGGAGACCCGACCACGAGCGTGTCTCCGAACGGCAGCGAGACGATCTGCACCCCCTGCCAGGCGAGCAGGCCCGCGGCTGCGAGCTGCGCGGCGAGCTTGATCATCCAGTCGAGGTCGAGCAGGTCGTCGAGCACCCCGACGACCGCGATCAGGGTGCAGGCCCCGAGCAGCGCCCAGGTCTGGGTCGTCGCGGCGAACACGCCGGCGAAGTCGGGCAGCGTGGTCGCGGCGATGACCGACAGCAGGATGCCGATGTACATCGCCACGCCGCCGAGCCGGGGCGTCGGGGTGGAGTGCACGTCCCGGGCCCGCACCTCGGGCACGAGGCCGTACCGACGGCTCAGCTTCAGCACCGCGATCGAGGCCACCGCGGTGAAGATCGCCGCGACCGCCGCGACTACGAGGAATGAAAGCACTAGGCCTCGATGGTCACCCGGGGCAGGGCGTCGGCGATCGTGCCTCGCGAGAGCACGCCCTCGCGCAGGATGCGCAGGGTGCCGCCGTCGTTCGTCAGGCGGGTCGCGTCGACGATGGTCGAGGGGATGGGAGCGGGTGCGCCGTCGGCTCCCGCGGCACCGGCGTCGAGGTAGACCGCCACCGAGTCCTCCAGCATCTCCCTGGCCTCGTCGATCGTCCGCGCGGCAGGGGCGCCCGTGCTGTTCGCGGAGGAGACCGCGAGCGGGCCGGTCTCCCGCAGCAGCTCGAGCGCGAGCGGATGATCCGGGATCCTGAGCGCGACGGTGCCGCCCGTCTCGCCGAGATCCCAGCTGAGGCTCGGGTTCGCCTGCAGGACGATCGTGAGCGCGCCCGGCCAGAAGCGCTCGGCGAGCGTGCGCACCGGTTCGACGACCTCTGCGGCGAGCGCGGCGAGCGTCTCGGTGTTCGGGATCAGCACGGGCGGCGGCGATTGGCGGCCGCGACCCTTCGCATCGAGCAGTCGCTGCACGGCTTCGGGGCTGAAAGCGTCGGCCGCGACCCCGTAGACGGTGTCGGTCGGCATCACCACGAGCTTGCCGCTGCCGATCGCCTGACGCGCGGCGCGCGCGGCCCCCAGTAGTTGGGCGCTGTCAGTGCAATCGTAGACTTCGGCCATAACAATCCATGCTACTCGCCTGGACCCAGGCGTTCGAGGCAAAGCATCGCTTTGCACGCCGTATGTCCCGATCCCGCCCCCGGGATCGGCTCCCCGCCCCGATCCCTCACCGCAACGCGGTCGTGGCCCGATCCCGCCCGGTGAGATCGGGGTGGGTCTCGGGCGCGCGCCAGCCGTCGGCGGCGAGCAGCGCGCGGATGGCGGATCCCTGCCCCTCCGCATGCTCGAGCACCAGGGTGCCGCCGGGGGCGACGAGGTCGAGGCCGATCCTGCTGATCGCGCGCACGAGGTCGAGGCCGTCGGCGCCGCCGTAGAGGGCGAGCGCGGGGTCGTGCTCGCGCACCTCGGGGTCGCGCGGCACCATCCCGTCGGGCACGTAGGGCGGGTTCGAGACGAGGACCGCCACCCGGCCGGCGAGGGCCGCGGGCAGCAGCTCCCGCGCATCGCGCAGGTCTCCGAGCAGCAGCTCCACGCGGCCGTCTCCGAGTGCGGCGAGGTTGCGCTCGGCCCAGGCGTGCGCCTCGGGGCTCTTCTCCACCGCCCACACCCGCGCCTGCGGAACCTCGACGGCGAGCGCGAGGGCGAGGGCGCCGCTCCCGGTGCACAGGTCGACCGCGACCCGCTCGGCGGCGGGCGCCGCGGAGAGTGCGTCGATCGCGTGCTGGGCCACCGTCTCGGTCTCGGGGCGCGGGACGAAGACGCCCGGCCCGACCGAGAGCTCGAGGCCGCGGAACGGGGCGCGGCCCGTGAGATGCTGCAGCGGCACGCGGTCGGCGCGCTGCTCGGCGAGGACCAGGATCGCCTCGCGATCCTCCGTCGAGAGCGCCTCTCCCATCAGCGCCAGGGCCTGCACCCTGCCCCGCGACTCCTCCAGCACGTGGGCGGCGATCAGCTCGGCGTCGACCGCGGGCGCCGGCACCCCGGCGGCCGAGAACCAGTCGGTCAGTTCGCGCAGCAGGTCGGACAGGCTCGTCACTCCCCCACCCTATCCGCCCTCCCGCGGCCCGTGCCTGGGAATGGTCGCGGCTCGCGCGCGCACGCGCTCATACCCGCGCGCCCGCGCACCGCAAGCGCAGACGTAACACTGCGACGCAATCGATAACGCCCCATGAACACTCAGATAAGTACGCACTATAGTTTTGGGTGACTGCGAAAAGTTTCACACCCGCTCAGAAAGGCACGCCCCATGGCACGCACCTACGCGAACATCACCGAGGCATTCGGCAACACCCCCCTCGTCCGGCTGAACCGCGTCACCGACGGCGCCGAGGCCGAGGTCTACGCCAAGCTCGAGTTCTACAACCCTGCGGGCTCCGTGAAGGACCGCATCGGCATCGCCATCATCGACGCGGCCGAGCAGTCGGGCGCACTGCAGCCCGGCGGCACCATCGTCGAGGGCACCAGCGGCAACACCGGCATTGCGCTCGCCTTCGTCGGCGCGGCCCGCGGCTACCGCGTGATCCTCACCATGCCCGAGACCATGAGCATCGAGCGCCGCAAGCTGCTCGCCGCCTACGGCGCCGAGATCGTCCTCACCGAGGGCCCCCTCGGCATGAAGGGCGCGGTCGCCAAGGCCGAGGAGATCGCCGCGAGCACCCCGGGCGCGGTGCTCGCGCAGCAGTTCGCGAACCCCGCCAACCCCGCCATCCACCGCACCACCACCGGCCCGGAGATCTGGAACGACACCGACGGCCAGGTCGACATCCTCGTCTCGGGCATCGGCACCGGCGGCACCATCACGGGCGCGGGCGGCTACCTGAAGGAGCAGAACCCGAACATCAAGGTCGTCGCCGTCGAGCCCATCGACTCGCCGCTGCTGACCGAGGGCAAGGCCGGCCCCCACAAGATCCAGGGCCTCGGCGCCAACTTCGTGCCCGACATCCTCGACCGCGAGGTCTACGACGAGGTCATCGACGTGACCCTCGCCGACTCGATCGCCAAGGCTCGCGCCCTCGGCACCGACGAGGGCATCCTCGCCGGCATCTCGGGCGGCGCCGCAGTCTGGGCCGCGACGGAGGTGGCGAAGCGCCCCGAGAACGCGGGCAAGAAGATCGTGGTCGTGGTGCCCGACTTCGGCGAGCGCTACTTCTCGACGGTGTTGTTCGAAGACCTTGCGGTCTGACGCTGTTCGAGGATCTGGCGGTCTGACCGTCCCGGCGATCGCTGTGCCCGTGCGGTGGAATGCCCCGCACGGGCACAGCATTGCCACCGTCGGGCGCACGGGCCCGACCCCATCCGGATGAGACGAGACGGTGTGAGCTTCTTCTCCCGCATACGCGAGGACATCGGCGCGGCCCGCGCCCACGACCCGGCAGCGCGAGGCGCGGCCGAGGTCTTCTTCGTGTACTCGGGCCTGCACGCCGTCTGGTGGCATCGGCTCTCGCACGCGCTCTGGCGGCGGAGACTGCGCTTCCTGCCCCGCGTCATCTCCCAGCTCACGCGATTCGCCACCGGCATCGAGATACATCCCGGCGCGACGATCGGGCGGCGCCTCTTCATCGATCACGGCATGGGCGTCGTCATCGGCGAGACCGCGGTGATCGGCGACGACGTGCACCTCTACCACCAGGTCACGCTCGGCGGCACCGGCCACGACCGCGGCAAGCGGCACCCGACCATCGGCGACCGGGTGGTCATCGGCGCGGGGGCGAAGGTGCTCGGCGACATCGAGATCGGGCACGACAGCGCCGTCGGCGCGAACGCGGTCGTCGTGCGCTCGGCGGATCCGTGGTCCACGCTCACCGGCATCCCCGCCCAGGCCCGGCCCCGGCGCGGCGCACCGCTCGCCGAGCAGCCCGACATGGCCGACTTCTACATGATCTGAGCCGCGGTCAGCGCAGCCGACGCCCGTGCCGCTGCATCCAGTGCCAGGTGCGGCGCTGCTCGATCAGGATCATCGCCAGGCCGAGCGCCAGGAGCGGCAGCTGCACGGCGAAGGCGACCTTGAACGCCCCCAGGGAGTAGTTCTCGGGCGATCCCGCTCCCTGCAGGTCGAGCAGGAACCCGATCAGGAGGATGATGATCAGCGTCGAGGTGAACCCCGCGGTGTTGACGAGCCCCGTGGCGAGGCCCGCGAAGCTCCTGGGAGCATGGGATCGGCTCACCTCGAACGCGATCATCGAGGTCGGCCCGCCGAGCGGCATGATCAGGACCATCGCGACGATCAGCCACATCGGGGGGCTGCCCGGCCAGACGAGCACGGCGATCCACACCAGGGCGATCGCGACGATCACGCCGACGACGACCCAGACCCGGCGCTCGACGAAGCGCGAGGTGACGGGGCCGAGCACCATGCCGGTGATCATCATGGCGACCACGGCGAGGCTGAGCAGCCCGCTCGCCGCCGGGCGGCTCATGCCGATGCCCCCTGTGAGGAACGGGGTGCCCCAGAGCAGCAGGAACACGTTGCCGGTGAACGGCGCCGTGAAGTGGATCCAGTACGCCAGCCTGACCCCGGGCAGGCTGAGCAGGCGCCGCGCCCTCTTCCAGAAGCCGAGCGCGGGCTTCGGGGCGGCGCCTTCGACGATCCCGATCATCTCGGTCGCGGGCGGGGCGACAGCCCTGAGCTCGGCCGTGCTCTCGTTGCCCGCGAGGGATCGCGCCGTGCGGCTGATGCGGCCGAGCCGGCCGGTCATCCGCTCGATCGCCGTGCCCTGGCCGGGGCGGTCGCGCAGCACCATGGCGCCGACCAGCGTCACGAGGAACCCGACCGCGGCGACCCCCATGAAGCCGGTGGTCCACCCCAGGGTGTTCACGACGAACGCCAGCGGCACCACCGAGATGAGCTGCCCCGCCTGCCCGATCAGGCCGGTGGCCTGGGTGACGAGGGGCAGCTGCCGCAGCGCGAACCATTCGGGCAGCACGCGGATCACGCTGATGAAGGTGCAGGCGTCGCCCGCACCCACCAGCACGCGGGCGAGGATCGCCAGCCAGACGTCGTCGACGGTCGCCATGACCGCCTGCCCGGCGAGCATCAGCACGCCGCCCGAGAGGATCATGGTGGTCACGCCCAAGCGATCGAGCAGTACCCCGACGGGGATCTGCAGAGCCGCGTAGACGACGATCTGGATCACTGCGAACATCGAGAGGACCGTCGCATCGATCCCGAAGTGCTCCTGGGTCGCCGGCCCGAGGGCCGCGAGCGAGGAGCGGTTGATGATGGCGACGACGTAGGCCGCCGCCGCGACCGACCACACCATCCACGGAAGGATGGGTTTAGGGGCTGCGGTCACACGGCAATGCTACTCCGCCCCGGCTTGCCCACCGGCCCGCACCAGCGCAACTATGCTACCCACACCCGTTCGGCCGGTTTCTCTCCGTGGGAGCGAAGTTTCTACGGAAAATCACCCATGCAGAGAGAAACCGGCCGAGCAGTGGAGCAAACATGACTATTCGAGGGCGGGTACGCGCAGACCGAACGCGAGCATCCGCTCTCCGAGCCGCCGGGCCGTCGCCGCTTCACGCGGCATCCAGCGCACGATGCGATTCCCGGTGACCCCGCGCACCTGATCCTCGCGCTCCTTCTCGTCGAGCAGCGCTTGCAGGGGAGTACGGCCGCGAAGAAACTCCGGGCTCTCGTATTTGACAGCTCCGTCCACCTCGCCGAAGGCGCGCTGCCCGGGGAACTCGAAGTCGAGCCGGTACGCCCTCCCTCTCGGCCCGACCACGCGAACCTGGATCTCGACTTCCAGGCGAAGCCGCGCGAACTGCAGACGGCTGACGCTCTCGGCCACCGAGTCCGCACGCGGATCCGCGAACGCGATCACGCGCCGGGCTCGCGCGACGCCTGGCCTACTCCGCCACGCATCCAGCCGCTCGAGCTGCGCCCCTCGCCATTCGGACACCGGCGATCCGCCGACACGCGACGCTCCGAACAGCATGCGCAGTCCGGCATCGGCGCATGCGACGGAGAGTTCCACGCTCGACTGACGAGCGATGTCCAACAGTGTTCGCGTAATATTCGTCACCCTGAGCCCGGCGATCTCGACGATCTCGTCTTCGTCATATTCGAGCGCGTGGCGGATCACGCTGGCGCTGCTGCGCCCTCTCGAGGATAACCGGGTCAGCACATGCACTCGCTCATCCCGGTTCGCGTAGAGCGGCAGTCGCCATACAACGGCAGCCGAATGGTGTGAATAGACGGCACCGGAATCCGGGTGCATGTGCGCGTGGGCGAGCGTGCGCACGAGCAGACGATCCTCCTCACGGAGCCCCTCCCATGCCGATCTGGGCATGAAGCTTCCGTGGAGCACCCGCACGAGATCTCGCTGCGCCACAGCCGCGCGCAATCGGCCGTCGCTCATCCCGTCGCAGACGAGGTGCCTCCGGTACAACAGCTTCTCGCGGAGCCGGCGTATCCTCTGCTCAAGATCGACCATGGTGTCCATACGAGCAGGATCGCCCACTCGTCCGCCCTGTTCAGACGCATTCGATAAATTTGTGGATAACGTGGCCCAGTGCGTGAACGCGGCGCGTGTGAGCGGCGAATCAACAGCGGACGAACGCGCGCCGCTCGGACGGTTGCACCACGATTCGGTGTCGGACCCCGCACCCATTCGGCCGGTTTTTCTCCGTGCGAGCGAAGTTGTGGCGAAGAGTCACTCGCGCAGAGAAAAACCGGCCGAATGGGCGCGGAAGAAGATGAGAAGTCGGAGCTGCGTCACAGCTCCGCCAGTCGTTGCTCCTCGTCCATGCGGATGCACGACTCGATCACCGGGTCGAGGGCTCCGTTCATGACGCCGTCAAGGTTGTAGGCCTTGTAGCCGGTGCGATGGTCGGCGATGCGGTTCTCGGGGAAGTTGTAGGTGCGGATGCGCTCCGAGCGGTCCATCGTGCGGATCTGGCTCGACCGGTGCGCGCTCGCCTCCGCCGCGGCCTCCTCCGCCTGCTTGGCGAGCAGCCGGGCGCGCAGCACGCGCATCGCCGCCTCGCGGTTCTGCAGCTGCGACTTCTCGTTCTGCATGGCGACGACGATGCCGGTCGGCAGGTGCGTGATGCGCACCGCGGAGTCGGTCGTGTTCACCGACTGGCCGCCGGGGCCCGACGAGCGGTAGACGTCGATCTTGAGGTCGTTCTGGTTGATCTCGACCTCCTCCGGCTCGTCCACCTCGGGGTAGACGAGCACGCCCGTGGTCGAGGTGTGGATGCGCCCCTGCGACTCGGTGACGGGCACGCGCTGCACGCGGTGCACTCCGCCCTCGTACTTGAGGTGCGCCCAGACGCCTTGCGAGGGGTCGCTCGCGTTCGATTTGATGGCGACCTGCACGTTCTTGTAGCCGCCGAGGTCGCTCTCGTCCTTCTCGAGGATCTCGGTCTTCCAGCCCTTCGACTCCGCGTAGTGCGTGTACATGCGCAGCAGGTCGGCGCCGAAGAGCGCCGACTCGGCACCGCCCTCGCCGCCCTTGATCTCGAGGATCACGTCTCGGGCGTCATCGGGGTCGCGCGGGATCAGCAGTCGGCGCACCTTCTCCTGCGCCTCCGCGAGGGCCTCCTCGAGCTCCGGGATCTCCTCGGCGAATGCGTCGTCCTCCTTGGCCAGCTCGCGCGCGGCCTCGAGATCGTCGCCGAGCTGCGCCCACTGCTCGTGCGCGGCCTTGATCTTGCTGAGTTCGGCGTACCGGCGGTTGACCCGCTTGGCACGAGCGGCATCGGCGTGCAGCGCGGGATCCGCGAGCTCCTCCTGGAGTTCGCCGTGCTCGGCGATGAGCGCATCGACCTGTTCGAACATGATTGCCTCTATCCACATCTGCGAGACGGAGATCCTGCGGGCCGCCGGGCGGGCTCAGGACGAAGGACTGGGTGCCGTCCCGCGGCGGGCGGCCATGAGTCGCCGGCCGCCGCGGGATCGCGGACGAGGATCAGGCCTGGCTGCGCTGGGCCAGGGCCAGGAACTCGACGTTCGACGAAGTCTCGCCGAGGCGGGAGAGGACCGCCTCGAGCGCCTCCGCGGGGCTCTCGGTCGCGATCGTGCGGCGCAGGCCGTCCAGCACCTTGGCCTCGGCCTCGCTCGTGAGCAGCTCGGCCCGGCGGGTCGATGAGGCGCGCAGGTCGATCGCGGGGTACACCCGGCGGTCCGCCGCCTCGCCGCTCAGGCGCAGCTGCATGTTGGCCGCGGCCTCGAGCTCGCCGAGTACCGCTTCGTCGACGCGCGAGCCGGGCTGGTCCGAGGCCGTCGCGACGATGGTGAGCGAACCGCCGTTCTCGATGTTGCGCGCGGCGCCCAGCAGCTTCTTGATCGGGGCGAGGGCCGAGGCCTCAAGGCTGCCCGCGGGGACCCGGGAGCCGGCCGGCGCGAGTGCGTTGTAGGCGCGGGCGAGACCGGTCAGCGAGTCGATCAGCAGCACCACGTCGTGGCCCAGCTCGACGAGGCGCTTCGCGCGCTCGACCGCGAGCTCGGCGATGGTCACGTGATCCTCTGCCGTACGGTCGAACGTCGAGGCGATGACCTCGCCGTTCACGGTGCGCTCCAGCTCGGTCACCTCTTCGGGGCGCTCCTCGACCAGTACGAGCATCAGGTGCGCATCGGGCTGGTTCGCCGCCACCGCAGAGGCGATCCTGCGGAGCGCCGTCGACTTGCCCGACTCGTGCGGGCCGACGATCAGCCCGCGCTGGCCCTTGCCGACGGGAGCGAACAGGTCGATCACGCGCTGCGTGAGGTCGCCGCCTTCGGTCTCGAGACGCAGGCGCTCGCTCGGGTGAATCGGGGTGAAGCCCGCGAAGTCAGCCCGGGTCTCGTTCTCGTCGACCGGGCGCGAGTTGACGGTGTCGACCCGCACGATCGCGTTGTACTTCTGGCGACCGCCGCCCTCGCCATCGCGGGGCTGGCGGATCGCGCCGACGACGGCGTCGCCCTTGCGCAGGCCGTACTTCTTCACCTGGCCGAGCGAGACGTAGACGTCGCCCGTGCCCGGCAGGTAGCCGCTCGTGCGCACGAAGGCGTAGTTGTCGAGCACGTCGAGGATGCCCGCGATGGGCAGCAGCACGTCGTCCTCGGTGATCTCGGGCTCGAAGTCGTCGCCCTGGCCGCGGCGCTTGCGCTCGCGCTGGCGGGTGCGGCTCGAGCGGGTCTGGCCGTCGCGGCCGTTCCTGTCGGCGCCGTTGCCGTTCTTGTCGGCATCGCTCTTGTCGGCGCCGTTCCGGTCGGCACCGCCCTTGTCGGTGGCCTTCCGCCCGGACCCGCTCTTGGCGGAGCCGCTCTTGTCGGCGCCGTCGTTCTCGGGCTTCTCCGCGCTCTCGGCGTCCGCCGGCTTCTCACCCGGCTCGGTCTTCGACGCGTCGCCGTTCTCGGCGGTCTTGCGGCTCCGGCTGCGCGTGCTGCGCTTTCTCGGCTCGGCGTCGGCAGCGTGCTCCGCATCGGATGCGGCGGCGGCCTCGGCGGAGGCGACCGGGGTCTCGCCCTCGGCGGGGCCTTCGACGGCTGCGGCGGCGGCCTCGGCCTTCGCCTTGGCCGAGCGCGAGCGGCTCGAGGCGCTCTTGGGAGCGGCCGGCGCGGCATCTCCGTCGATGTTCTCCGTCGCAGGCGCGTCGCCGGCTTCGGGGGTCTCGGCCGCCTCGGGCTCCGCCTTCTTTCGGCTGCGCGACACGCGCTTCTTCGGCGCGGTCTCGGCGGCGGGCGTCTCGGCCTCCGGGGCTGCCGGCGCATCGGCGGCCGGGGCGACCTCGGGCGCGCCGGTGACGGCGACCTCTACGGCCTCGCCGACCGCGGCGCTCGCACGGCGCGAACGCCGGCGGGGCGCGGTGGTCTCGGCGGGGGTGTCGTTCATGGGTTCCGAAGCCGAGACGGCTTCGGCGGCGTCGCCGCCCAGAGCGTTGCCCTGGTCCGAGCGGCCTACCTCAATGGAGTTCTGCTCCACGGTGTTCCTTTCAGCAGGAGTGCCGCGCCGAGCGCACCAAGATCATGCGCCCCGTTCACGGCTGCGCGCGCCCGCTGCTTGGCGAGCGGCGCCAATTGAATCGCCGGGTGGTCTCCATCGGAGAAGAACCCGACAAGGGAAGATCCGCGCTCCGCGTGCTCCGCTCGGCTCACACCTGCGACCGTGCCGTCTGAGAAACGGAGAACAGTGCCGCCGGGGCTTTCCGATGCAGCCTAGAGCTGTTGGATCTCCTCCACTGTAGCACCCTTGATGTCCACGGCGAGGAAGAGCGGCTGCCATCCCCCGTCGTGGCGGGCGGCGATCTCGGCGGCGTCGAGCCGTTCGGCCGGGTCCGCAGCGAGCACGAGGATCGACGGCCCCGCTCCCGAGACGACAGCCGCATGGCCCGCCTCGCGCAGAGACGCGATGAGCTCGCGCGTCGCGGGCATGGCCTCGCCGCGGTAGTCCTGGTGCAGCCGGTCCTCGGTCGCCTCGACCAGCAGCTCGGGGCTCTGGGTCAACGCGGCGACCAGCAGCGCGGAGCGCGACACGTTGAACACGGCGTCCTCGTGCGGAACATGCTTGGGCTGCAGGCTGCGGGCGAGCTCGGTCGACATGGTGAAGTCGGGCACGAGCACCAGCGGCGAGATGCCGCGGTGCACGCTCAGCCTCTTGAAGCGCGGCCCCTCGTCGCCCGTCCACGCGATGGTGAGACCGCCGAAGAGGGCCGGCGCCACGTTGTCGGGGTGCCCCTCGAGCTCGGTGGCGAAGCGCAGCAGTTCGTCGTCTCCGAGGCGCAGCGGGGAGACCGGGTCGTGGGCGAGCAGCCCGGCCGCGATCATCACGCCAGCGGTGATCGCCGCGCCCGAGGATCCCATGCCGCGGCCGTGCGGGATGCGGTTGCGCGCTTCGACGTCGAGCCCGGGCATGGTGCGACCGAGACGGTCGAACACGTGCGCGACCGACCTGATCACGAGGTTCGTCTCGTCGGTGGGCACCTCGCCTTCGCCGACGCCGTCGACGCGCACGGTCGCTCCGGGGGTCTCACGGGTCGTGACGATCAGATCGTCGCCGTGCGAGAGCGCGAGGCCCAGCGTGTCGAAGCCGGGGCCGAGGTTCGCGCTCGTGGCGGGCACGTGCACGCGCAGCGAGGTCATGCGCTGCCCTCCAGCCGCAGCACGCTGGTGACGGCCGTGACCACGTCGCTGGCGCGCAGCGCATCGACGGTCGCGGCGAGATCCGCCTCCCGGGCCTGGTGGGTGCCGATGACGAGCGCGGCGGTGCCCTCCGCGCCCGGAGCCGTGGTCTGCTCGACGCTCGCGGCGGAGACGCCGTGCTCGGCCAGCAGGCTGGCGATCGCGGCGAGCACGCCGGGCTCGTCGCGCACCTCGAGCATCACCTGGTAGCGGGTGCTCACCTCGCCGACGGGGAGCACGGTGAGATCGGCGTGCGCGGAGACGGGGATGCCGGGGCCCCCGGCGACGTGGCGCCGCGCAGCCGAGACGAGGTCGCCGAGCACTGCCGACGCGGTCTCGACGCCGCCCGCTCCGGCGCCGTAGAACATGAGCTCGCCGGCGGCCTCGGCCTCGACGAACACGGCGTTCTTGCCGCCGTGCACCGCTGCGAGGGGATGCTCGCGGCTGATGAGCGCGGGGTAGACGCGGGCCGATACGCCCTCGGTGCCGTCGGCGGCGGTGAGCCGCTCGGCGATCGCCAGCAGCTTGATGACGTAGCCGGCGTGCTTCGCCGTGTCGATCTGGGCCGCGGTGACCTTGGTGATGCCCTCGCGATAGACGGCGTCGACGGGCACGACCGTGTGGAACGCGATGCTCGCGAGGATCGTGGCCTTCTGCGCGGCGTCGTAGCCCTCGACGTCGAGCGTGGGGTCGGCTTCGAGGTACCCGAGCTCGCTCGCCACGCGCATGGCGTCCTCTGCGGTGTCGCCGAAGCGGTCCATGCGGTCGAGGATGTAGTTGGTGGAGCCGTTGACGATGCCGAGCACCCGGGTGATGTGATCGCCCGCGAGGCTCTCGCGCAGCGGCCGGATGATGGGGATCGCGCCCGCCACCGCGGCCTCGTAGGAGAGCTGCGCGCCCACCTGCTCGGCGGCGTCCGCGAGCTCGGGGCCGTGCGCGGCGATGAGCGCCTTGTTCGCGGTGACAACGTCGGCGCCGCCTTCGAGCGCGCGGAGGATCAGCCCGCGGGCGGGCTCGATGCCGCCCATCAGCTCGACGACGATGTCGGCTCCGAGCACCAGCCGCTCGGCGTCGACGGTGAAGAGCTCGCGCGGCAGCTCGACGTCGCGCGGCGCGTCGATATCGCGCACCGCGATCCCTGTGAGCTGCAGCCGGGCGCCGATGCGGGCGGCGAGCTCGTCGCCCTGCTCGATCAGCAGCCTGGCCACCTGTGCGCCGACCGAGCCGCAGCCCAGCAGTGCGACACGCAGATCGCGGTAACCGTTCACTTCGTCTTCTCCTCTTTCCGTGTTCACGTGCATCACGGGCGCTCGAGCGGTTCGATCACGCTCTTGACCACGAGCTCGTCGACGGTCTCGCCGCGCACGATGACGCGAGCCTCGCCGTCTCTGACCGCGACCACCGGGGGCCTCGGCACGTAGTTGTAGTTGCTCGACATCGACCAGCAGTAGGCGCCGGTCGCGGCCACTGCCAGCAGGTCTCCGGGAGCGACGTCTCCCGGGAGCACGTCGCGCTGCACGACGATGTCGCCCGACTCGCAGTGCTTGCCGACCACTCGCACTAGCGCGGGGGCGGCGGTGCTCGCGCGGTTCGCGATCCTCACCTGGTAGTCGGCTCCATAGAGGGCGGGCCGCAGGTTGTCGCTCATGCCGCCGTCCACGCTCACATACAGCCGTTCGGAGAACGGCTCCTCAACACCGTGCCGTTCGGAGAACGGCGCATCGGCACCGTCGAGAGGAGCGGTGCCGGCCAGCGCCACCGCCTTCGTCGTGCCGACGGTGTAGAGGGTGACGCCCGCGGGGCCGATGATGCTGCGCCCGGGCTCGAACGCGACCTTGGGCAGCGCGATGCCGGATTCGGCACAGGTCTCGGCGACGATGTCGGCGAGCTCGGCGGCGACGCGGCGGATCTCGGGCGCCTCGTCGGCCTGGCCGGAAGTGTAGGCGATGCCGAAGCCGCCGCCGAGGTTGAGCTCGGGGATCGGGTGCCCGACCGCCTCTGCCAGTGCGGGATAGGCGCCGAGCAGGCGCCGCGCCGACTCCCTGAAGCCCTCAGTCGCGAAGATCTGCGAGCCGATGTGGCAGTGGAGGCCCACGAACTCGAGGGCGGCATGGGAGCCGATCCTGCTCGCGAGCCCGGGCGCGCTCGCGAGGGGCACGCCGAACTTCTGATCCTCGTGGGAGGTCGCGAGGAAGTCGTGGGTCGAGGCGTGCACGCCGCTGTTGACCCGCAGGCGCACGCGCTGCACGCGGCCCGCTGCGAGCGCGGCGGCGGCGACCCGCTCGATCTCCTGCTCGCTGTCGATCACGATCGTGCCCACGCCTGCGGAGACCGCCTGCGCGATCTCGGCCTCGGACTTGTTGTTGCCGTGGAAGCCCAGGCGGTCGGGGGCGATGCCCGCTGCGAGCGCGACGGCCAGCTCTCCCCCGCTCGCCACGTCGACGCCCAGCCCCTCGTCGGCCATCCAGCGCACGACCTCGACGCAGAGGAACGCCTTGCCGGCGTAGTAGACGGCGGCCTCGGCGCCCACCCTGGCGAACTCCGACTGCAGCGCCTCGCGCGTCTCGCGGGCGCGCTCGCGGGCCACGCCCTCGTCGAGCACGTAGAGCGGCGAGCCGAACCGCTCGACGAGATCACCGGCGCGGATGCCGCCCAGCTTCAGCTGGCCGCACTCGCGACCGCGGCGAGCGGTCGCCGGGAACACCCGCGGGTCGATCTCGTTCGGGTCGCCCACAGCCCCACGCGCTTGCTCGCTCATCCACACAAGTCTACCGATTCCAGCATGCGTTCCGGGTGAGCGGTCGCCGACGGCGGGCTCGGGCGGCGCGGGCCCGGTCAGCCGCAGGTGCCGGGCTCGCGCTGCGCCGCCTCCGACACGATGCCGGGGGCGAGCTCGGCGCCGATCGTCACGGATCCGGTGCTCGAGAGCGCGATGTCGGTGAGCGTGACGCCGACCGGCAGCCGGTCGCGCACGCAGACGGTCTGGGCCGTGATGTCGAGGAGCGAGCTGAGCTGTTCGGCGGTCAGGTCGAACCCGGCCGCGCTCAGGGCCTTCGGGTCGACCACCACGTCGCCGCCCTCGACCGAGAG
>JBFXIT010000019.1:0-17593 GCA_050175655.1 Leucobacter sp. | reverse complement strand
CCGATGTGCTTGTCGGCGGCGTCGCGGGCGCCGTCGATCTGATCCTTGAACTTGCCGCCGGTGACCTTGTTCGCAAGATCCGCGGCGCCGCCGAGGATCTTGTCGCTGATGTCTTCGGCCTGCTCGCTCTTCAGCGCATCCTGCACCTTGTCGCCGTGCTCCTTCATGAAGTCGCCGGCCTGCTTGGCGAGGTCCCCCGCCTTCTTGCCCAGGTCTTCTGCTGCCATGTCGGCCTCCTCCGAGTCGTTCCCGCGCCATACGGTTGAATATCGTGCGGTGGATTGCGGGATGCGGTTGCCCCCGCTCGTGCAGTCTATTCTCGCGGGGCACTTCGACTCCAGAGCCGTTGCTTCGCGCCCGGGCGCTGCCCGGCCCGGTATCCTCGATAGTGTCGCGCCAGCCGGTGCGGTGCAGTGCCCGGACGAGCGGAGGATGTCGTGGCGCAGACTGCGAACCAGCGTGCCGCGCACCTCGCGCGAAGGTATGGCCCGATAGCGCTGATCGATGTGATCGCCTGGGCCATCGGCATCCTCGCGGCGCTCGTGCTGCGCTACGACTTCGACCTGAACCAGATCCACTGGGGATGGACCTTCGCGCTGATCGGCGTGACCGCGGCCCTGCAGCTCGCGGCCGGCTGGCTGTTCTGGCTCTACCGGGGCCGATACGAGACCGGCGGCTTCGACGAGGTGCGCGCGCTCGCGCTCGACACGGTGGCAGTCATGGCGGTCGCATGGGTCTTCGCGTATGCCGTGGGATATGGCAACGGCATCCCGCGCAGCACGATGGTCATCGCGGCGCCGATCACCTTCACCCTGATGGCTGCGGCGCGCTACCTGCTGCGGCTGTCGAACGAGCAGCGGATGCGCCCGGGCGTCGAGGCGCAGCGCGCTCTCCTCTACGGCGCCGGCTACCTGGGCAACCAGACCGTGAAGCGGCTGATCACCGACCCGGTGGCCGCCCTGCTGCCGGTCGGGTTTCTCGACGACGACCCGCGCAAGCGCAACCTCGAGGTGCGCGGCGTGCGCGTGCTCGGCGGCATCGAGGACATCGCCGAGGCGGTGCGCACGACCCGCGCGACCACGCTCCTGGTGTGCATCGGAGACGCCGATGCGGCCCTCATGCGCAGGCTCGACCACGTGGCGGATCGCCTCGGGTTGTCGGTGATGGTGCTGCCGCCGCTCGATCAGCTGATGCAGAACGGCTCGCAGGTCACCGAGGTGCGCGAGCTCACGATCGAGGATCTCATCGGCCGGCACCCGGTGCGGCTCGAGACAGAGTCGATCGCGAAGTACCTGCAGGATCGCGTCGTGCTGGTGACCGGAGCGGGGGGCTCGATCGGCTCCGAGCTGAGCCGCCAGCTGGCGAGGTTCGCGCCGCGCGAGCTGATCCTGCTCGACCGCGACGAGACCGCCCTGCAGGCGACGCAGCTCGCGGTGAGCGGGCACGGCCTGCTCGACACGAAGGACGTCGTGCTGAACGACATCCGCGATGCCGAGGCGCTGATGCGGATCTTCGAGGAGCGGCGGCCCGAGGTGGTCTTCCACACGGCCGCGCTCAAGCACCTGCCCATGCTCGAGCAGTACCCGGACGAAGCCTGGAAGACCAACGTGATCGGCACGCTCAACGTGCTGCGCGCGGCGGAGTCGGTGGGTGTGGGCACCTTCGTGAACATCTCCACCGACAAGGCCGCGAACCCGAAGAGCGTGCTCGGCCACTCGAAGCGGGTCGCCGAGAAGCTGACCGCATGGATGGCGGACCGGACCGGGCAGCGCTACCTCTCGGTGCGCTTCGGCAACGTCATCGGCAGTCGCGGCTCGATGCTGCCGACGTTCCGCGCGCTCATCGAGGCCGGCGGGCCGGTCACCATCACCCACCCCGAGGTGACCAGGTTCTTCATGACGATCCCCGAGGCCTGCCAGCTGGTGATCCAGGCCGGCGGCATCGGGCGCCGAGGCGAAGTGCTGATCCTCGACATGGGCGAGCCCGTGAGCATCCTCGACGTGGCGAAGCGGATGATCGCGCAGTCGGGCAAGCAGATCGACATCGTCTACACCGGGCTCAGGCACGGGGAGAAGCTGCACGAGGAGCTGGTCGGCAAGGGCGAGGGCGACGAGCGGCCCTTCCATCCGAAGATCTCGCACGCGCACGTCGACACGTTGAGCCCGGACGGCCTCGACCATGAGGAGTGGATCGCGCGCATGGACCTGACCGAAGAGGCCGAGGAGCGCGTGCAGTGATCTGGATCGTCGCCTGCGCGACGCTGGTGCTGAGCCTGCTGCTGCCCTTCGTCGTGAAGCCGCTGCTGGTGCGGCTCGGGATCATGGACGTGCCCAACGACCGCTCGTCGCACGAGCGACCCGTGCTGCGCGGGCTGGGTCTCGCGGTGCTGATCGCGATGTCGTGCGGCTACGCGCTCGGCCTGTGGCTGCTGCCGCGCGACGGCGGGGGAGCGGCGGGGGTGCTCGCGCTCGCACTGGTCGGCGGTGCCGCGCTGTGCTCGGGGCTGCTCGGGCTGGGCGAGGATCTCAAGGGAGTCAGCGTGCCGGTGCGCAGCGCCCTGCTGCTCGCCATCGCGCTCGGGGTCGGCCTGGGGCTGGTCTGGTACGGGGGAGCCGCCTGGTGGCTGGTGGTGTACGCCGTGCTGTTCGTCTCCGGATACATCAACGTCGCCAACTTCATGGACGGCCTCAACGGCATCAGCGGGTTCCACGGCGTGATCGCCGGGCTGACCTTCGCGGCTGCCGGCGTGCTGATCTCGCCGGCGCAGCCGTGGCTGATCGTGGCGGGACTCGTGCTGGCCGCGGGCTTCGCCGGGTTCCTGCCGTGGAACCTCTCGAGGCCCGGAGCGTTCCTCGGAGATGTGGGCTCGTACCTGCTCGGGGGGGCGATCGCGGCCACGAGCCTCTTCGCCCTCATGAGCGGAGTGCCGATCCTCGCGACCATCGGCCCGATGGTCATCTACTTCGGCGACGTCGGCGTGACTCTGGCGAAGCGCGTGCGCGCGGGGCACAAGTGGGATGAGCCGCACAAGGAGCACGTCTACCAGCGCCTGCAGCAGATGGGCCTCTCGCACGTCTCGGCATCGGGCGTGACGGCGCTGTTCACGCTCGCTGCCTCGCTGCTCGGCCTCGCCTCGTTCTTCGTCGAGCCGATCTGGTGGCTTGCGCTGCTCGTCGCCGGGCTTGCGCTCGTCGTGTTCTACGTCAGCCTGCCGAAGATGCTGGGCGGGGGCCGGCCGGAGCGTGGAGAGTGAAGCGCGACACGCCCGGCTTGCAAAGATAGGTGAAACCGTGTCAGAATAGACAGGTTCAGTACTTTCCGCCTGCGCGGAAATCACTGCCAGGCTGTGCATAGTCACGGGAGCGCTCCGCGATCCTCTGCAGACTAGGCCGCGGGCAGCGAACACCCTGCTCGCGCAACTCGTCGGACGGGCCCCGGCCCGATCCGTTCTGCTGCGCGGGTTTTGACAGGTGAACAGAGACCCAGTACTTGAGTGGTACCAGGGCGCTGATACGCAAGACGTCCAATGCCGGGCGCGCTCGGGAGAGCGCACACGGTACGACGCAAGAGAAAGAGAGAGTCATATGGCGGCGCAAAAGATCCGCATTCGACTGAAGTCGTACGACCACGAGGTCATCGACACCTCCGCACGCAAGATTGTCGACACGGTGACCCGCGCGGGTGCGACCGTGATCGGCCCGGTGCCCCTTCCCACCGAGAAGAACGTGATCGCCGTGATCCGTTCGCCTCACAAGTACAAGGACAGCCGCGAGCACTTCGAGAAGCGCACCCACAAGCGCCTGATCGACATCGTCGATCCCACTCCGAAGGCTGTCGATTCGCTCATGCGTCTCGACCTTCCGGCCGACGTCAACATCGAGATCAAGCTGTAAGGGGGTCTCGGAGATGTCGAAGGAACGCAACGTCAAGGGTCTTCTGGGCACCAAGCTCGGCATGACTCAGGTTTGGGACGAGAACGGCAAGATCGTTCCCGTCACCGTCATCGAGGTGGCCCCCAACGTGGTCACCCAGATCCGCACCCCCGAGGTCGACGGCTACAGCGCCGTGCAGATCGCGGCGGGCCAGATCGATCCCCGCAAGGTGAACCAGCCCACCGCCGGTCACTTCGCCAAGGCGGGAGTCACCCCGCGTCGCCACCTCACCGAGGTGCGCACCGCCGACGCCGCCGATTACGCGCCCGGCCAGGAGCTCACGGTCGACGGCGTCTTCGAGGCCGGCCAGCTGGTCGACGTCGTCGGCACCTCGAAGGGCAAGGGCTTCGCCGGCACCATGAAGCGTCACAACTTCCACGGCGTGGGTGCCTCGCACGGCGCGCACCGCAACCACCGCAAGCCGGGTTCGGTCGGCGGCGCCGCGACCCCGGGTCGCGTGTTCAAGGGCCAGAAGATGGCCGGCCGCATGGGCAGCGATCGCGTGACCGTGCAGAACCTCACGGTTCAGGCCGTCGACGCCGAGAAGGGCCTGCTGCTCGTCAAGGGCGCCGTCCCCGGTGGCCGTGGCCGCCTCGTATTCGTTCGCAACGCAGTGAAGGGGGCGTAGTTCATGGCTGACGCAACCAAGCTCGAGGTCGTGACTCTCGAAGTCACCGACGCCAAGGGCAAGAAGGCCGGCAGTGTCGACCTGCCCGAGGCGCTCTTCGGAGCCGAGACCAACGTGCCTCTGATCCACCAGGTGGTCACCGCCCAGCTCGCAGCCGCGCGCCAGGGCACGCACAAGACCAAGAACCGCGGCGAGGTCAGCGGTTCGGGCGTGAAGCCCTTCAAGCAGAAGGGCACCGGCCGTGCCCGCCAGGGTTCGGTCCGCGCTCCCGAGCATCGCGGCGGCGGCGTCGTGCACGGCCCCGTGCCGCGCGACTACTCGCAGCGCACCCCCAAGAAGATGATCGCCGCAGCTCTGCGCGGTCTGCTCTCGGATCGCGCCCGCGGCAACCGCCTGCACGTGGTCGAGTCGTTCGGACTGGGCGAGAAGCCCAGCACGAAGGCCGCCCGCGAGGTGCTCGCGGCGATCGCCCCGGGCAAGCGCGTGCTCGTCGTGCTCGACCGCGAGGACGATCTCACCGCTCTGAGCCTGCGCAACCTCCCCAGCGTGCACGTGCTCGTGTGGGATCAGCTCAACGCCTACGACGTCGTCGTCAGCGACGACCTCGTCTTCACCAAGGCCGCCTTCGACGCCTTCGTCGCCGGCCGTGCCGCCAAGGAGGACTCGAAGTGAGCCTGAACAAGTCGCCGCACGACGTCATCATCCGTCCCATCGTGTCGGAGAAGAGCTACGGTCGCATCGACGCCAACGGTCAGTACACCTTCGAGGTGCAGCCCACGGCGAACAAGACCGAGATCAAGCTCGCCATCGAGCAGGTCTTCGGGGTGAAGGTCGCCAAGATCAACACGCTCAACCTCAAGGGCAAGACGCGCCGCACCCGTCACGGGATCGGCAAGCGCAAGGACACCAAGCGCGCCATCGTCACCCTGCGCGAGGGCACCATCGACATCTTCACGGCTGCGCTCTAGGTCGGAAGCGAAGAAGGAACAACATGGCTATCCGTAAGTACAAGCCGACGACCCCGGGTCGTCGCGGTTCGAGCGTCGCCGATTTCGCTGAGATCACGCGTTCGACCCCCGAGAAGTCGCTCCTGCGCCCGCTGCCGAAGACCGGTGGCCGCAACAACCAGGGCCGCATCACCACTCGCCACATCGGCGGTGGCCACAAGCGCCAGTACCGCGTGATCGACTTCCGTCGTCACGACAAGGACGGCGTGAACGCCAAAGTCGCTCACATCGAGTACGATCCCAACCGCACCGCGCGCATCGCGCTGCTGCACTACCTGGACGGCACGAAGCGCTACATCATCGCGCCGAACAAGCTGAAGCAGGGCGACATCGTCGAGTCGGGTCCCTCGGCCGACATCAAGCCGGGTAACAACCTGCCGCTGAAGAACATCCCGACCGGTACCGTGATCCACGCGATCGAGCTGAAGCCCGGTGGCGGCGCGAAGCTCGCCCGCTCGGCCGGCGCCTCGGTGCGTCTCGTGGCGAAGGACGGCCCCTACGCCCAGCTGCGTCTGCCCTCGGGCGAGATCCGCAACGTCGACCTGCGCTGCCGCGCGACCGTCGGCGAGGTGGGCAACGCCGAGCAGTCGAACATCAACTGGGGCAAGGCCGGCCGCATGCGCTGGAAGGGCGTCCGCCCGACCGTCCGCGGCGTCGTCATGAACCCGGTCGACCACCCGCACGGCGGTGGCGAGGGCCGGACCTCGGGTGGTCGCCACCCGGTCAGCCCGTGGGGCCAGAAGGAAGGCCGCACCCGCAAGGCGAACAAGGAAAGCGACAAGCTCATCGTTCGTCGCCGTACGACCGGCAAGAAGCGCTAGTAGGCAGGTAGGGAGAAGAAGATGCCTCGTAGTCTCAAGAAGGGCCCCTTCGTAGACAACCACCTGCTGAACAAGGTGGTTGCCCAGAACGAAGCCGGCACCAAGAACGTGATCAAGACCTGGTCGCGCCGCTCGATGATCATCCCCGCCATGCTGGGGCACACCATCGCGGTGCACGACGGTCGGAAGCACATCCCCGTGTTCGTCACGGAGACCATGGTGGGTCACAAGCTGGGCGAGTTCGCCCCGACTCGTACCTTCCGCGGTCACGTGAAGGACGACAAGAAGGGCCGTCGCCGCTGAGCGGCGACGTGAAGGAGGAGAGAGAAATGGTGGAGTCGATCGCCCGCGTGCGTCATATCCGCGTCACCCCCCAGAAGGCCCGTCGTGTCGTTGACCTGATCCGCGGCAAGAACGCCCAGGAGGCCCTGGCCATCCTGAAGTTCGCCCCGCAGAGCGCGTCGGAGCCCGTGTACAAGCTGGTCGCCTCGGCGATCGCCAACGCCCGCGTCAAGGCCGACAACGAGAACCTGCGCCTCAACGAGGACGAGCTCGTGGTCGCCCGCGCCTACGTCGACGAGGGCGCCACGCTCAAGCGCTTCCGCCCCCGTGCTCAGGGCCGCGCATTCCGCATCAACAAGCGCACGAGTCACATCACGGTGGTCCTGCAGACCGCCGATGAGCTCGCGGCCGCCAAGAAGGGAGCCTAAGGTATGGGCCAGAAGATTCATCCCTACGGCTTCCGCCTCGGGGTCACGACCGATCACGTCTCGCGGTGGTTCTCGGATTCGACCAAGAAGGGTCAGCGCTACGCCGACTACCTGGCCGAGGACATCAAGATCCGCCAGCACCTGACGCAGCAGCTGGACCGCGCCGGCGTCTCCCGCGTGGAGATCGAGCGCACCCGTGACCGCGTGCGCGTCGACATCCACTCGGCTCGTCCCGGCATCGTCATCGGCCGCCGCGGCGCCGAGGCCGAGCGCATCCGCGCCGACCTCGAGAAGCTCACCGGGAAGCAGATCCAGCTGAACATCCTCGAGGTCAAGAACCCCGAGGCCGACGCTCAGCTGGTCGCCCAGGGCGTCGCCGAGCAGCTCGCCGCCCGCGTGGCGTTCCGCCGCGCGATGCGCAAGGGCCTCCAGGGCGCGCAGCGCGCCGGCGCCAAGGGCGTCCGGATCCAGGTCTCGGGCCGCCTCGGCGGCGCGGAGATGAGCCGCTCGGAGTTCTACCGCGAGGGCCGCGTGCCGCTGCACACCCTCCGCGCGAACATCGACTACGGCTTCTACGAGGCGAAGACCACCTTCGGCCGCATCGGCGTGAAGGTCTGGATCTACAAGGGCGACCTCACCAACAAGGAACTCGCACGCGAGCAGGCGGCCCAGAAGCCGTCGCGCGATCGCGGCGACCGCCGCCGTGCGCCCCGTGGCGCTCAGGCCGAGGCTGCGCCCGCCGCAGCAGGAGCGGAGAAGTAAGTCATGCTGATTCCCCGTCGAGTCAAGTACCGCAAGCAGCACCACCCCGGTCGCAGCGGTCAGTCGAAGGGTGGCAACAAGGTCACCTTCGGCGAGTTCGGCATCCAGGCCCTCACCCCCGCGTATGTGACGAACCGTCAGATCGAGTCCGCTCGTATCGCCATGACGCGTCACATCAAGCGCGGCGGCAAGGTGTGGATCAACATCTACCCCGATCGTCCCCTCACCAAGAAGCCCGCGGAAACCCGCATGGGCTCGGGTAAGGGCTCGCCCGAGTGGTGGGTGGCCAACGTCAAGCCGGGCCGCGTCCTCTTCGAGGTCGCCGGCGTCGACGAGCAGCTGGCACGTGAGGCGCTCACCCGCGCCATCCACAAGCTGCCGTTGAAGGCCCGCATCGTAAAGCGTGAGGAGGGCGACGCGTAATGGCGATCGGAAGCAAGGATCTGGCCATCACCGAACTCGACACGTTCGAGGACGAGCGACTGGCAGAGGAACTCAAGAAGGCCAAGGCTGAGCTGTTCAACCTGCGGTTCCAGTCGGCCACCGGCCAGCTGGAGAGCCACGGCCGCGTGCGTCAGGTGAAGCGCGACATCGCTCGCATCTACACCGTGCTGCGCGAGCGCGAGCTCGGCATCCGCGCCACCCCCGCCGCGGCGGAGAAGGCGCCGGCCAAGAAGGCCGCGGCCAAGAAGAGCACGAAGAAGACCGAAGAGGCGGATGCTTCCGCTGACTCGACCAGCACCGAGACCCAGGAGGCGTGACTATGGCTGAGGTTGAAACCGCCGAGCAGCGCGGGTACCGTAAGGCCCGCCGCGGCTACGTCGTCAGCGACAAGATGGACAAGACCATCGTCGTCGAGGTCGAGGATCGCGTGAAGCACCCGCTCTACGGGAAGGTCATGCGCCGTTCGTCGAAGGTCAAGGCTCACGACGAGCAGAACACCGCCGGCATCGGCGACCTCGTGCTCATCCACGAGACTCGCCCGCTCAGCGCCACCAAGCGCTGGCGCCTGGTCGAGATTCTCGAGAAGGCCAAGTAAGCCCCGGCTTACGAGAGAAGGAGTAACCAGTGATTCAGCAGGAATCCCGACTCAAGGTTGCCGACAACAGCGGCGCCAAGGAGTTGCTCACGATCCGCGTGCTCGGGGGGTCGAAGCGCCGCTACGCCGGCCTCGGCGACACCATCGTCGCGACCGTCAAGGACGCGATCCCGGGCGGCAACGTGAAGAAGGGCGACGTGGTCAAGGCCGTCGTCGTCCGCACCCGCAAGTCGACGCGTCGCGCCGACGGTTCGTACATCAGTTTCGACGAGAATGCCGCCGTGATCCTGAAGGCAGACGGGGAGCCCCGCGGCACCCGCATCTTCGGGCCGGTCGGCCGTGAGCTTCGCGACAAGAAGTTCATGAAGATCGTCTCGCTCGCACCGGAGGTGATCTAGTCCTATGGGCGCCAAGATCAAGAAGGGTGACCTCGTCGAGGTCATCTCGGGCCCGTCGCAGGAGCGCGGTGGCTACAAGGGCAAGCAGGGCCATGTCATCGCCGTGCTGACCGAGAGCGATCGCGTCGTCGTCGAGGGCGTGAACTACGTCACCAAGCACGTGCGTCAGGGCCAGTCGGCTCGCGGCACTAAGGAGGGCGGCATCGAGACCCACGAGGCTCCGATCCACGTCTCCAACGTCGCGATCGTCGATCCCGAGACCAAGAAGCCGACCCGCGTGGGCTTCCGCGTCGAAGAGGTGGAGAAGGGCGGCAAGAAGAAGGCCGTCCGCGTCCGCTACGCCAAGAAGTCTGGGAAGGACCTCTAATGTCTGATACTGCTGTGCAGGCTGGCGCCGTGTCGACCAACACCGCCCAGCCCCGACTGAAGCAGAAGTACCGCCAGGAGATCGTCCCGGCGCTCCGCGAGGAGTTCGGCTTCGCCAACATCATGCAGGTTCCCGGCCTCGTCAAGGTCGTCGTGAACACCGGTGTCGGCGAGGCTGCCCGCGACAGCAAGGTGATCGAGGGCGCCATCAACGACCTCACCCTGATCACCGGCCAGAAGCCCATGGTCACCAAGGCCCGCAAGTCGATCGCTCAGTTCAAGCTACGCGAGGGCCAGGCCATCGGCGCGCACGTCACCCTCCGCGGCGACCGCGCCTGGGAGTTCCTGGATCGCCTGATCTCGCTCGCGCTGCCCCGCATCCGCGACTTCCGCGGTCTGTCGCCGAAGCAGTTCGACGGCAACGGCAACTACACCTTCGGTCTGACCGAGCAGAGCGTGTTCCACGAGATCGATCAGGATAAGATCGATCGGGTGCGCGGTTTCGACATCACCGTCGTGACCAGCGCCAAGACCGACGACGAGGGTCGTGCGCTGCTCAAGGCGCTCGGTTTCCCGTTCAAGTCCGAATAACTGAATAGTCCAAGCGGATCGGCGCCCCTCGGGGCGCCGCATCCGCGTGTCACCCAGGTCGTCAGTCGTGTAACGGCTGTCGATACCAGGCGAGAAAGTTGAGTCACTTATGACGATGACCGATCCGGTCGCAGATATGCTGACCCGGTTGCGCAATGCCAACTCTGCGCACCACGACGACGTTTCGCTCCCCGGCTCGAAGCTGAAGGAGCGGATCGCCGAGATCCTCAAGCGCGAAGGCTACATCGCCGACTGGAAGGTGGAGGATGCCCGCGTGGGCACCACGCTGACCCTGTCGCTGAAGTACGGCCCCAACCGCGAGCGCTCGATCGAGGGCATCAAGCGGGTCTCCAAGCCCGGCCTTCGCGTGTACGCGGGCTCGACCGAGATCCCGAGCGTGCTCGGTGGCCTCGGCATCGCGATCCTGTCCACCTCCTCCGGTCTGCTGACCGACCGCGAGGCCGAGCAGAAGGGCGTCGGCGGCGAAGTGCTCGCCTACGTGTGGTAATCGCAAATGTCACGTATCGGTAAGCTTCCCATCGCCGTGCCCGGCGGTGTAGACGTCAAGATCGAGGGCCAGCTGGTCTCGGTCAAGGGCCCGAAGGGCGAGCTTTCGCTCGTCGTCTCGGAGCCCATCCGCGTCGCCCTCGAAGACGGCCAGGTGCTCGTCACCCGCCCGAACGACGAGCGCGACTCCCGAGCGCTGCACGGTCTGACCCGCACGCTCATCAACAACAACATCGTCGGCGTGACCGAGGGCTACTCGAAGCAGCTCGAGGTCGTCGGCACCGGCTACCGCGTGCAGCAGAAGGGCGCCGGCCTCGAGCTCGCGCTCGGCTTCTCGCACCCGGTGCTGTTCGACGCTCCCGAGGGCATCACGCTCGCGGTCGAGGGCGCCACCAAGATCACCGTCAGCGGTATCTCCAAGCAGGCCGTCGGTGAGGTGGCCGCCAACATCCGCAAGCTGAAGAAGCCGGAGCCCTACAAGGGCAAGGGCATCCGCTACGCGGGCGAGAACGTTCGCCGCAAGGCTGGAAAGGCTGGTAAGTAACCATGGCCGCTAGTATTTCCCGCGCCAAGGGTCGTTCGGCTGCGCGCATCCGCCGCCACGCCCGCCTGCGCAAGAAGATCGTCGGCACCGCCGCGCGCCCGCGTCTCGTGGTGACCCGTTCGTCGCGTCACGTCTTCGTCCAGGTCATCGACGACGCTCAGGGCCACACCCTGGCCTCGGCGTCGACCATGGAGGCCGACCTGCGCGGCTTCGACGGCGACAAGACCGCCAAGGCCCGCCGCGTCGGCGAGCTGGTCGCCGAGCGTGCCAAGAGCGCCGGCATCGAGGCCGTGGTCTTCGACCGCGGCGGCAGCAAGTACGCCGGCCGCGTCGCAGCGATCGCCGACGGCGCACGCGAAGGGGGGCTGACCCTGTGAGTGAAGAGACCAAGGAGCAGGAAGTGAACGCAGAGGCCCAGGCCGAGACCCAGGCTGCTGCCGAGGCTCCGGCTCAGGATCACCGCAACGAGCCCCGCGAGCAGCGTCGAGGCAGCCGCGACCGCGGCACCCGCGGCGATCGCGGCGGTCGTGACCGCAACGAGAGCCAGTTCCTCGAGCGCGTCGTCACCATCAACCGCGTGTCGAAGGTCGTCAAGGGCGGCCGTCGCTTCAGCTTCACCGCGCTCGTCGTGGTGGGCGATGGCAACGGCACCGTCGGCGTCGGCTACGGCAAGGCCAAGGAGGTGCCCCTCGCCATCTCGAAGGGCGTCGAGGAGGCGAAGAAGAACTTCTTCCGCGTGCCTCGCGTGGGCAACACCATTCCTCACCCGGTGCAGGGCGAGGCGGCAGCCGGCGTGGTGCTTCTGCGCCCCGCCGCCGCGGGTACCGGCGTTATCGCCGGCGGCCCCGTGCGCGCCGTGCTCGAGTGCGCCGGCATCCACGACGTGCTCAGCAAGTCGCTCGGCTCGTCGAACACCCTGAACATCGTGCATGCGACCGTCGAGGCGCTGCAGCAGCTCGAGGAGCCCCGCTCCGTCGCTGCCCGCCGCGGCCTCGACTTCGACCGCGTCGCTCCGGCCCGCCTCGTGCGCGCCGAGGCGAAGGCCGCGGCCGACGCTGCCGCCAAGGCGAAGGCAGGTGCGTAATGGCCAAGAAGAGCCTGCAGATTACGCAGACCAAGTCAGTTATCAGTGAGAAGCAGAACCAGCGCGACACGCTGCGCAGCCTGGGCCTCCGCAAGATCGGCCAGACGGTCGTTCGCGAGGACACCCCGGTCAACCGCGGTTACGTGCGCGCGGTCGCTCACCTGGTGAAGGTTGAGGAGATCGACGCATGAGCGAGAAGAACGAGGAGCAGCGGGAGCAGGTGCTGAAGGCTCACCACCTGCGCCCCGCGCCCGGCGCGAAGAAGGCCAAGACCCGCGTGGGTCGCGGCGAGGGCTCGAAGGGCAAGACCGCCGGCCGCGGCACCAAGGGCACCAAGGCCCGGTACCAGGTCAAGGCCGGCTTCGAGGGCGGGCAGATGCCGCTGCACATGCGCACCCCGAAGCTGCGCGGGTTCAAGAACCCGTTCCGCACCGAGTACCAGGTGGTCAACGTGGCCAAGCTCGCCGAGCTCTACCCCAAGGGCGGCGATGTCACGGTCGAGGATCTGGTCGCCAAGGGCGCGGTTCGCAAGAACCAGCCCGTCAAGGTGCTGGGCGACGGCGACCTGCAGGTCAAGCTCGTCGTCTCGGTCGACAAGGTCTCGGGCGCTGCTGAACAGAAGATCCTCGCCGCCGGCGGCGAGATCAAGTAACGCCAGATCACATGTCGCCCTCGCGGGCGTCAGGGGCCGGGATCGATCCGCTTCGACATGCGGTGGGTCATCCCGGCCCTTTCACATTCAGCCCGGCCCGAGCGGTGTAGGCTGATGTATTGGCTGCGCCTACGGGGGCAGCCCAGACAGGCTTCAGGAGGCACGCTTTGTTCAGCGCCATCGGACGGATCTTCAAGACGCCCGATCTCAGACGGAAGATTCTCTTCACGCTCGGGATCGTGGCCCTGTTCCGCTTGGGCTCGTTCGTGCCCGCGCCCTTCGTCAACTTCAACAACGTGCAGGCCTGTCTCGTGGCCCAGCAGGACGCCTCGGGCCTCTACCAGATGATCAACATGTTCAGCGGCGGAGCGCTGCTGCAGCTGTCGATCTTCGCACTGGGCATCATGCCGTACATCACGGCGTCGATCATCACGCAGCTGCTGCGCGTCGTGATCCCGCACTTCGAGGCGCTGCACAAGGAGGGGCAGGCTGGCCAGGCGAAGCTGACCCAGTACACCCGTTACCTCACCATCGCGCTCGCGGTGCTGCAGTCGACCACGCTGATCACGGTGGCACGGTCGGGCATGCTGTTCGGCACCAACTCGAACCAGGCCTGCCAGAACCTCGTGTCGCAGGAATGGTGGGCGATCATCATCATGATCCTCACCCTGACCGCCGGCACCGGCCTCATCATGTGGTTCGGCGAGCTCATCACCGAGCGCGGCATCGGCAACGGTATGTCGTTGCTGATCTTCACCTCGATCGCGGCTCAGTTCCCCAGCGCCCTCTGGACCATCAAGGTGCAGAACAGCTGGGAGGTCTTCTTCCTGGTGATCGCGGTCGGCCTCGTCGTCATCGCAGCCGTCGTGTTCGTGGAGCAGTCGCAGCGCCGCATCCCGGTGCAGTACGCGAAGCGCGTGGTCGGCCGTCGCACCTACGGCGGCAGCAGCACCTACATTCCGATCAAGGTCAACATGGCGGGTGTGATCCCGGTGATCTTCGCTTCGGCGATCCTCTACCTGCCGATGCTCATCGCGCAGTTCAACCAGCCAGGCATCGGCGAGGAGCCCAAGGCCTGGGTCGTCTGGATCCAGAACAACCTGATGCAGGGCGATCAGCCGCTCTACATGCTCGTGTTCTTCCTGCTGGTCCTCGGCTTCACCTTCTTCTACGTGCAGATCACCTTCAACCCCGAAGAGGTCGCCGACAACATGAAGAAGTACGGCGGCTTCATCCCCGGCATCCGCGCCGGCCGCCCGACCTCCGAGTACCTCAACTACGTGCTCAACCGCATCACCAGCGCCGGCTCGCTCTACCTGGGCCTGATCGCGCTGATCCCGCTGATCGCGCTGGCCTTCTTCAACGCAAACCAGAACTTCCCGTTCGGCGGCGCCTCGATCCTCATCATCGTGGGTGTGGGCCTCGAGACGGTGAAGCAGATCGACGCGCAGCTGCAGCAGCGCCACTATGAAGGGCTTCTCAAATGACCGAAACCCGCCAGACCCGCCTGCTCATCATCGGGCCGCCCGGCGCGGGCAAGGGCACCCAGGCCGAGCGCATCGTCGAGCGCTATGGAGTGCCCTGGATCTCGACCGGCGACATCTTCCGCGCCAACATCAAGGCCGGCACCCAGCTGGGACAGCGGGTCTCCGCCCTGATCGAGGCGGGCAAGCTCGTGCCCGACGACCTCACCAACGAGATCGTCGCGGATCGCCTGAAGCGCGATGACGTCGAGAACGGGTTCCTGCTCGACGGCTACCCGCGCACCGTCGACCAGGTGCACGCGCTCGACGGCGTGCTGCAGACCGACGCCCGCGCACTCGACGCGGTCGTGCTGCTCGAGGCCGACACCGACGTCGTGGTCGGGCGCCTGCTGAAGCGCGCCGAGATCGAGGGTCGCGTCGACGACACGGAAGAGGTGATCCGCCATCGCCAGGAGGTGTACGCGGAGCAGACCCAGCCGCTCGTCGAGCTGTTCGAGACCCGTGGCATCCTGGTCGCCGTCGACGGGCTCGGCTCGGTCGACGAGGTCACCGAGCGCATCTTCGCGGCACTCGACGCGAAGCTCGCCGACTGAACCCGCGCTGCCGGTGATCGTGAGCGTGGGAGGGCCGGTCGGATGAGTCGCAGACTGCTCCGCCGCTCGATCTACAAGTCGCCCGCGCAGCTGCGCCTGATGCAGGCGCCCGGGTCGGCCACCGCGGCCGCGCTCAGCGCGATGGCCGAGGCCGTGCGCCCCGGCGTGACGCCGCTCGAGCTCGACGCCCTGGCAGAGCAGGCGATCCGCGACCTCGGTGGCGCGCCCAACTTCATGCTCGAGCCCGGGTACCGGCACACCATCTGCGCGAACGTGAACGAGCACGTCGTGCACGGAATCCCGTCCGACCGACCGCTCGAGCCCGGCGACATCGTCGCGCTCGACGTGGGTGCGGTCGTCGAGGGGTGGAACGGCGACGCCGCGATCACGGTCACGCTGCCCGATCCTGCGCGACCCGAGCGGACCGAGGCCATCGAGCGCCTGAGCCACGTCACCGAGCAGGCGATGTGGCGCGGCATCGCACGACTGGCCACAGCCTCCCATCTCAACGAGGTCGGCGACGCGGTGGCCGCATACGTGCGCTCGCACAGCGACTTCGGCATTCTCGAGGACTACATCGGCCACGGCATCGGGCGCCGCATGCACGAGGATCCTCCGGTCTTCAACGTGCCGGTCGCCGGTCGCGGGCCGGCCGTGCGGCCCGGGCTCGTGGTCGCCATCGAGCCGATCATCTCGGCCGGCGGCATCGACACGGTCGTCGAGAGCGACGACTGGACGGTCACGATGGCCGACGGCTCGCTGAGCGCGCAGTGGGAGCATTCGGTGGCCGTGCACGCCGCCGGCATCTGGGTGCTCACGGCTCCCGACGGGGGAGCGGCGGGCCTCGAACCTCTCGGCGTGACTCCCGTTCCGATCCCGTAGTCGCCCAGCTGGGTGCGCGATCCGCTTCCGAGGAGCAGAATGGAAGCATGGACGACATTCAGAACCCGGTGACCGTGCTCGATGCAGACGCCTGCTGGGAGCGTCTGGGCTCGCAGGTGGTGGGCCGCGTGGTCACCCGCGTGGCCGACGTGGTGGACATCTTCCCGGTGAACTACGCGGTCGACGGCGAGTCGATCGTAATCCGTTCGGCCGAGGGCACCAAGCTCGCCGAGATGACGATCAGCAGCGACGTGCTGTTCGAGGTCGACCAGTACTCCGACACGGAGGCGTGGAGCGTGGTCGTGCGCGGCAAGGCGCGGCGGCTGGAGCTGCAGGCCGAGATCGCGGCGGCGGATGAGCTGCCGCTGAAGCCGATGGTGCCGACGCTGAAGCGCAACTACGTGCGCATCGACGCGGTGTCGGTGTCGGGGCGCCAGTTCGAGCTGGGGGAGGAGCCCCCGCGCGACGGCGTGCAGCCCTACTGAGCCCGGGCCGCTTGACCCGGAGAAGGATCGCCGGCCGCGATCCAGTCGAGCACGAGGCGCGCTGCGGGTTCGCCCGACGAGATGAGGGCCTCGTGGCCGCGATCCTTCAGCTCCCGCAGCTCGGCGTGGGGCAGCAATGCCGTCACCTCGCGCGCCCAGTCCCTCGGTGAGACCGCGTCGTTCTCGCCCCGCAGCACCAGCGTGCGCAGCTCGATGTTGGGTAGGCAGTCCTCGATGCGGTGATCGAGGGTGGGCCCGAGCTTCTTCACGTACCAGCGGGGCCCGGTGCGCAGATAGGCGACGAGGCCCCGGGCGAACACCGCGGGGGAGTTGTTCGTGAGGTCCTGCAGGATGCGCAGCGCCTGCTTGTTCGCCGTGCGCTCGTGGCGGTTCACGGTCGGCGCGACGAGCACGAGGCATTCGAGCAGCTCGGGGTGGCGGGCCGCGAGCCCGGCGACGACCTGGGCGCCCATCGAGTGGCCGACCGCGGTGAGCGGCGCGAGGCCCTGCTCGCGGATGCACTCGGCCAGCAGGTCGGCAGTGCCCTGCATCGAGAGCGCCTCGGCGGGCTCGGGCGAGTCGCCGAAGCCCGGCAGGTCGACGCAGATCACGTCGGCCTCATGGTGCGCGGTCGAGACGAAGCGGTCGTAGACCTCGTGGCCCATCCCGATCCCGTGGACCAGGAGCAGCCGGTGGGCACCGGGCTTCGGCCAGCGGAACAGATGGATCTCGTGGTCGCCGCGCCGGAACGTCGAGCGCTCGGGCGGCGCAGGTTCGGTGTCGCGCTGCTCGGTGTGGCACTGATCGGTGGCTCGTTCTTCTGCGTCTGCTGCCTCTTCGGGCTCTTTGGCGTCTTCCGACGCTTCCGCCGGAAAGTTGTCTCGCTCACCCATGCCTATGACTGTAACTCGTTCTGCGAGTGGTCGGTGAGACCCGAAAGTATGGCTAAGATAGAGGGGTTGCCCCGCAAAGATGTGGTGACAACGGGCTGTGGCGCAGCTTGGTAGCGCACTTGACTGGGGGTTAAGTGCAGTAGAGCTTTCCTCGGTCCAAATCAACTGAATAACGGGATGTGGCGCAGCTTGGTAGCGCACCTGACTGGGGGTCA
>JBFXIT010000018.1:0-20057 GCA_050175655.1 Leucobacter sp. | reverse complement strand
CCACCATCCCCCGCCTTGCTCAATGAAGCGGGCGGGATTCCCACCCCGCGGCATGCAGGCGCTCGAACGCGTCGAGCAGAAGATCGAGCGCGAACTCGAACTCGATCTGCTGGTCGCAGGAGCCGGAGGGGTTATGGGCGGCCGCGTCGAGCGCGATGGCGACGACATTGGGGAACCGTTCGGTCATGTACTCGGCGATCGTGGGCTGGCCGGCGTCTGCCGGCGTGGGGGCATCCGGGTCGTCGAACGCCTCGGAACTGTATCCCCAGATGCGATTGCCGAGGGCGTGCATGGCGTAGTGGGTGAGGTCGGGGGAGACGCCGCCTTCGAGGAAGTCACCCGCGACGGCGTTCATGTGCGCGAGTACGGCTTCGGTCCGCCGCTGCCGGGTGTCGATCGCCCGGCCGAGCCAGGGATGGGCGAGGACCGCCCGGCGTGCGCTCAGCACGCGGGAACGCACCCTGAAGCGCCACCCTCTTTCTCCGGCGGGGGGCGTGTATCCTTCGACGATCTGATCGACCATGCGGCCGATGAGGTCTTCTTTGTCGGCGACATGCTTGTACAGCGCCATCGGCACGACCCCGAGTCGAGCGGCGAGCGCGCGCATGCTCAGTGCGTCCAGTCCCTCGGCATCCGCATATGCGATTGCCTCGGTCACCACGATGGTCCGATCCAGTCGGCGGCGGCTTGAGGCGACGGGTTTCGGCATGACTGCTCCCGATTGACTCGGTGTACTCAGTACACATAGTGTAGTAGGTGTACGCCGTACACTTCAGCTTGAGCAGTGGAGGATCCCGATGCCCGCACATCGCAAGCTCGCCCTCGTCATCGGCGGGTTTTATCTCGTGACCTTCGTCACATCGATCCCCGCCCTGATCCTGAAGCGGTCGTTTCTGCAGGGCGAGGGTTCGATTACGGCACTGCACTGGGCGGTGATCCTCGAGATCATCCTGGCGCTCGCCTGCATGGGAACCGCGGTCGCCTTCTACCCCGTCGGCAGACGTCACGACCCGGCCCTGGCAATGGGATTCGTCGCGTCCCGCACGCTCGAGGCATCTGCGGTGTTCGCCGGGATCGTCGCGCTCCTGGCTCTCGCGTCGATCCGTACGGCACATCCCGGCGAAGGGGCCGTCGACAGCGCGCTGGAGGCGATCCACGATTGGGCGTTCCTGCTCGGACCGGGGCTGTTGCCGGCGGTGAACGCCCTGCTGTTCGGCACACTGCTCTATCGCGCCAGGCTCGTGCCGCGCATCATCCCGATGGTCGGACTGATCGGCGCACCCCTGCTCGTGCTCTCCGCCGCCGGCACCATCCTCGGGGTCAACGACCAGGTGTCGCCGCTGGCGGGCCTCGCCGCACTTCCCATCGCGCTCTGGGAGTTCGGCATCGGCGTCTGGCTGATCCTCAGAGGATTCCGCACGAGCGCGGTCGCAACACCCGAATCTGCACCGGCACCTAGACTGATGGCATGAGCGAATGGCGCCCCGATCTCCTCGGCGAGGGATTCGAGTGCCTGGATCTCGACCTCGGCGTCGATGATGCCCCGGCGTCTGACTGGACGGGGGACGAGGAGATCCCGCTGGTGGCTACGCTGGTGCGCTCGCTGCCCGAGCCGCTGGGGTTCTGGCAGAGCATCCGCGGTCACGCCCGCGAACTCGAAGCCGTCGACGTGCTCTACGTGCACGGCTGGTCGGACTACTTCTTCCAGCGCCGCATGGCCGAGTTCTGGACGGAGCGCGGCGCTCGCTTCTACGCGCTCGACCTGCGCCGGTACGGTCGGAGCCTTCGCCCGGGCCAGCTGCACGGATACGTCGAGCACCTCGACGACTACCACGCCGAGATCGATATGGCGGTGCAGCAGATCGTCGGGGCCGGCGGGCATAAGCAGGAGTCGTCGCCGGGGTCGGGGCTGCGGCCGAGCGACGACCCGCCTCGCCGTCTCGTGCTGTTCGGGCACTCGACCGGCGGTCTCGTGCTGAGTCTCTGGGCCGACCGGAACCGGGGGATCGCCGATGCGCTGGTGCTCAACAGCCCCTGGCTCCAGCTGCAGGTCGGCGACACGATGCGCAAGGCGATCGCGCCCGTCGTGAACCTCCGCGCCCGACTCAACCCGCTGGCCGATGCGCTGCCGCAACTCGACATGGGCTTCTACAAGCGGGCGCAGGCGATGGTCGCCGACCCCGACGAGCAGGCTGCGATCAACCTCGACTGGCGGCCCGAGCACCCGGCGCCGGTGCGCGGGGGGTGGCTGAAGGCGATACTCGAGGGCCACGCCCGCGTCGCCGCCGGGATAGACGTGGGGGCGCCCGTCTGCATGCTGCTCTCGGCGCGCTCGTACTTCGGGATCTCGTGGCGGGACGAGATGCTGCGCGCCGACACCGTGCTCGAGGTCGAGGGCATCGCGCGGGCGGGGCTGCGGATCGGATCGTCTCTGACGGTGGAGCGCATCGACGGGGCCCTGCACGACGTCTTCCTCTCTGAGGAGTCGGTGCGAACCGAGGCCTACGCGCGGCTCGATCGATGGACGCGGGGATGGATGGCGGCGACGAGCTGATCCTCCGATGCGAGAAGGGACGGGGTCGTCGGCGCAGGCTCATGCCGTAGGCTCGGGGTATGGATTTGAGAGTGGCGGCCTACGCCGTGGTGGAGCGGCGGGGCAAGCTGCTGCTCACCCATTGGCGGCGCGGCCACCTGCACGGGTGGACCCTCCCGGGCGGCGGGCTCGAGAGCGGGGAGGACCCGCGCGACGCCGTCGTGCGCGAGGTGCTCGAGGAGACGGGTCTCGAAGCACGGGTCGGCAAGCTGCTGGGCGTCGACTCCCGGGTGATGGTCCGCGACGAGGTGCCCGATGGCATCGAGCCCGAGCTGCACACGATCCGCATCGTCTACCGGGCATCGGTGAAGGAGGGGCAGCTCCAGCACGAGATCGACGGATCGTCCGACGAGGCCAGGTGGGTGCCCCTTCGCGAGATCCGCTCACTGCGCACGCTGTCGCTCGTGCAGACGGGAATCCGCATGGCCGGGATCGACCAGCGCAGCCGCTCTCGCGGCAACCGTCAGAGCCGCGCGTAGACCGCGCGCGCCACCGGCCCTCGGAGCGCCGGGCTCGGCCTCGAGACGGTCGTGCTCAGACGTCGCTGTCGTCGGGGGCCACCCACAGCTCGTCATCGCTGCGGAAGGCCTGCCAGAGCGCATAGCCGACTGCTGCGGTCGCGGCCACGCCGAGACCGATCGCCACGAAGGTGCCGAAGCCGCGCTTCTTCTTCTCGGGGCGGATCAGCCCGCGCTGCTCGCCGAAGCGGCGCAGCTGCTGCGCGGCATCGCGGTTCTCGATGCGCTCGAGGCTCTTGACGGTGCCGAGCAGCGCGCTCGCGACGAGTGGGGCGGCGACCAGGCGCACCCGATCCGCCGCGCGACGGGCCTGCTCCACGCCGCGGTCGACCGCGGGGCGCACGTTCTCGAGGGCATCGTTCACCCGCGGGGCGACCAGTTCTGCGTTCAGATGCTTGGCCTGACGCCCCGCCTCCTGCGCTATGGCGCCCGCGTGACCGAGGACCTCGCGCTGACGGTCGAGCAGATCTTCAGCCTGAGCCCGCAGGCGCTTCAGCTCGCGCTGACGTTTGCGTGACAGTGACATGGGAGACCTCCGTTGCCGATGCTGGTTGGCTTGCCATCAACGCTACACCGCGGCACCCGCGGGCGCCCAAGCGACTGTAGCTATTCACAGACTGTAGCTACTCACAGCGGGTATTCACAGTCGGTGCGCTCGTCGTCGACTACAGGTGAGACACTTCGATCGCTCACGGCCGCAGATGCGCGGACCGCAATAGACTGGTGCGCATGACTCTCCACACTGCGGTAGCGACCATTCACACCAACCACGGCGATATCGTCATCAACCTCTTCGGCGACCACGCGCCGAAGACGGTGAAGAACTTCATCGATCTGGCCGAGAAGGGCTTCTACGACGGCGTCATCTTCCACCGCATCATCCAGGACTTCATGATCCAGGGCGGCGACCCGACCGGCACCGGCACCGGCGGCCCCGGCTACACCTTCGACGACGAGATCCACCCCGAGCTGGTCTTCGACCGCAAGTACCAGCTCGCGATGGCCAACGCTGGCAAGCGCCCCGACCTCACCGGCCGTCTCGCCGGCACCAACGGCTCGCAGTTCTTCATCACGACCACGGCACCGGGCTGGCTGAACGGCAACCACACCATCTTCGGCGAGGTCGCCGACGAGGCCTCGCAGGCCGTCGTCGACGCGATCGCCGCGGTGCCGGTGGGCGCGATGGACCGCCCCGTCGAAGACGTGGTGATGACCGGCGTCGAGATCACCGCCGTAGAGGCCTGAGCCGGGTGTCGGACGGATCGGGGCCGCAGTTCGGCGAACGGGCCGAGTTCGGCCCCGATGACGTCTGCTATCGCCATCCCGGCGTGCACAGCTTCACGCTGTGCCAGCGCTGCGGCCGGACCATCTGCTCGCAGTGCCAGACGGTGTCGTCGGTCGGCGTGCTCTGCCCGGAGTGCGTGCGCGAGGCCCAGCCGGGCACCGCGCAGCGGGTGGGCCGCAGCGCTCGCGTCACCACGCGCCGCATCACGGCGAACGGGACCCCGGTCGTCACCTACGGGCTGATGATCGCGTGCGCGATCGTGTTCGCGGCGCAGTGGCTCAGTGCGACCTTCGGCGACAACGGCGTCACCCAGGCGCTCTGGTACGCCCCGCTCTACTCGCTGCCCCAGCTCTTCGAGCCGTGGCGCATGGTCACCGCGATGTTCACGCACTCGACCGGGTTTCTGCTGCACATCCTTTTCAACATGTATGCGCTGTGGCTCTTCGGCCGCAATCTCGAGCAGTTGCTGGGCAGGCTGTGGTTCCTGCTGCTCTATCTCTTCGCGGGCGTGGGCGGCTCGCTCATGGTGATGATCTGGGTCTACTTCGACCTGATGTCGATCCGCACGGCGACGGTGGGCGCCTCGGGCGCGATCTTCGGCGTGCTGGCCGCGACCCTCGTCGCCTACCGGGCGGCGAACGTCAACATCACCTCGCTGGCGGTGCTGATCGCCATCAACTTCGGCATCGGGCTGCTGCCCGGCGCCGCGATCTCGTGGCAGGCGCACCTGGGCGGCATGGTCGTCGGCGCGGCGACCATGTGGCTGCTGCTGGCGACGCGAGGCCCGCGCAAGCGCCAGGCCCGGCTGCTCGGCATGATCGGGCTGGGCGTGCTGCTCGTGGTGCTCAGCGGCCTCTACTTCGTGATCTCGCCGATTCCGCTCGGGTGAGACCCGAAGTTATCCACAGTTTTATCAACAACTGGGGAGAATTACACGTGTGTAATTCGGGCTACTTCCACCACGGGGTCATCATGAAGCCGATCAGCACGAAGCCGAAGCCCACGAAGATGTTCGCCTCGCCGAGCGCCGGCACGGGCAGGTTCAGGTTGCCGCTCGTGATGTAGAAGAGCACGATCCAGATCAGCCCGAGCAGCATGAAGCCGAACATCAGCGGCTTGAACCAGACGGGGTTCGGCGCATCCTTGCGCAGTTCAGCCGCCTCGGCGCGCTGCCGCTCGGTGACCTCGGAGGTCTTCGCCTTGCGCTTGCTCATCTCTTTTCCAGCTGCTGCCATGGCAACGAGTCTACCCGCCCCCGGCTGGGCTCACAGCGAGACTCTTTAGAATGAGGGGATGAGCGAAGGATCGGCCGCAGTGTCGTCGGGCAGCGGACGCCGGCGTCGGCGTGCCCGCCTGAGCCCGCTCACCGTGATCGGGGAGCTCCTCTTCGTCAGCGGCCTGGCCATCGTCGGGTACTTCGGCTGGCAGTACTTCCAGACCGAGGTCGTCGTGACGGGCAAGCAGCAGGAGCTCAGCGCCGAGGATTCCGCTCGCTGGCAGGCCTCGGCCGCCGAGCAGAGCGAGCCGTGGAACGGAGAGGTGCCGGTGGCCGCCAGGGTCGCGCCGGCCGAGGTCTTCGGCGTGCTCTACGTGCCCGCCTTCGGAGCCGACTACGCGAACCGCATCGGAGAGACCACCGACTGGTGGACGGTGCTGAACCTCGACGAGAAGGGCATCGGGCATTACGAGCAGACCCAGATGCCCGGCGAGCCCGGCAATTTCGCCATCGCGGGCCATCGCTCGGGGCCCCTCATCAACTCCTTCCGGGAGATGATGAACCTGCGCGTCGGCGACCAGATGTACGTCGAGACCGCCGAGGGCTGGTACACCTACCGCTTCCGCTCGATCGAATACGTGCTGCCCAGCGAGGTCGACGTGCTCAACCCGTTCCCCAGGCTCGAGGGCACGCCCGGCGAGGATCAGATCCTGACCCTCACCACCTGCCATCCGAAGGAGGCCGGCAGCGACGAGCGCGCCATCGCCTACGCCGTCTTCGAGGGCTTCCAGCCCCGAAGCGATGGGCCGCCCGAATCGCTGGCGGAGGTCAACACCAATGTCGGAAAGCTGGTGATCTGATGTTCTCCCTGCTCTGGCGGTTCTTCCCCGGCCCGGCGTGGCTGCGGGTGATCGTGCTGCTGATCGCCGCCGTCGCGCTGATCTGGGCGCTCGTCACTTATGTGTACCCCTATGCGGCCGGCCTGCTGGTCGGCGAAGATGAATTGACGGTGAACTCATGACCAGAATCCTGGTGATCGACAACTACGACAGCTTCGTCTACACGCTGAACGGCTATCTGCAGCAGCTGGGCGCGACGACGCAGGTGATCCGCAACGACGCGGTCAGCATCGGCGAACTCGAGCGCCTCGCGAGCGAGTTCGACGGGGTGCTCATCTCGCCCGGCCCCGGCACGCCCGCCGATGCGGGGGTATCGATCCCGATGGTGAGGATCGCTCTGCGCAGCGGCATCCCGCTGCTCGGCGTATGCCTCGGGCATCAGGCGATCGCCGAGGCGCTCGGGGCCACTGTGACCCATGCCGACGAGCTGATGCACGGCAAGGTGTCGAAGGTGCGGCATCTCGACGACGCCTTCTTCGCCGGCGTCGCGCCCGTGTTCAACGCGACCCGGTACCACTCGCTCGCGGTCGTGCGCGATACCGTGCCCGAGGAGCTGACGATCACGGCCGAGACCGAGCAGGGCATCGTGATGGCGCTGCGCCACAGGGAGCTGCCCATCTACGGCGTGCAATACCATCCCGAGTCGGTGCTCACCGAGGGCGGCTACCAGCAGCTCGGCAACTGGCTGACGGCGGTCGGCTCGCCCAACGCCGCGGCCATCGCGGCGACCCTCTCGCCGCTGCTCGCGAGCTGAGCCGCGAGGCCGACGGCGAGCCCGAGGATCGGCGCGACGCCGCGAGACGGAGTCTGCGGCGCGCGCCGTGTGCCGCGGGCGTCAGCCCGAGCAGTAGAAGATCTCGACCGCGCTGCGCTGCTTCTGCTGGCCGACGATCGACTGGCGGGTGATGGTCGCCCCGCTCGAGGGGCAGCTCGAGTCGGGGGTGATGGTCAGGCTCAGCGAGAGCGACTTGATCATGTCGCTCGCCGCGGCCACCGTCTGGCCGGTGACGTCGGGCACCTCGACGAGGCCGCTCGACACCGTCACCTCGACCGGCTTGCCGCGTGACAGCGTGGTGCCCACCTCGGGGCTGACCCCCAGCACCATGCCCTCGGGCTGGTCGGGCGTGTCCTTCTTCACGATCGCGCCCACCTCGAGCCCCAGCCCTTCGACCTCGGCGGTGTAGGCGTCGAGCGACAGCCCCGCGAAGTCGGGTATCTCGGCAGAGTCGGGGCCGGTCGACACGAACACGGTGATCTTGGTGTCGGTCGTGATCCTCGCTCCGGCCGCCGGATCGGTGCCGATGACCTTGCCGGCCGGTATCTCGTCGCTCGGCCGCTCCTCGGGGATCCCGGTCAGATCCATCCCCTTCAGCACATCGAGCGCTTCGGCCTGCTCCATGTTGACGAGTTCGGGCACCTCGCGAGTGTTCGTGGGCGCGAAGCTCTTCGGGGCGAGCGCGACGAGCCAGAACACGACCGCGGCCACGACCGCGACGACCGTCAGGATCGCCGCCCACACCCACAGCACCGGCGGGCGGCTCTGCGAGCGCGTGCTGCCGCTCACCTCGGAGAGGCGGCGCAGCGCGAGATCCGAGGGCGAGACCTCCTCGCCGGCGGAGAAGAGGACGTTGCTCTGGTCGCTCTCCTTGCCGAGGCGGGGCATGGTGCCGGCCGCGGCGAGCCGCAGCGCCTCGCGGAACTCGGAGGCGCTCTGGAAGCGCCGCGCGCGATCCTTCGCCAGTGCATGCAGCACCACCCGGTCGAGCTCGGGCGTGATCTCGGGCTCCCGCGTGCTGGGCGCCTCGGGTCGCTCGCTCACGTGCTGATAGGCGACCGCCACCGCGGTGTCGCCGCGGAAGGGCACGTCGCCGCTCAGCAGCTCGTAGAGCAGGATGCCGGTCGAGTAGAGGTCGGTGCGCCCGTCGACGGTCTCGCCCTTCGCCTGCTCGGGCGAGAAGTAGGCCGCGGTGCCGAGGATCGCGGTCGTCTCCTGCACCGTCGACGAGGTCTCGGAGACCGCGCGCGCGATGCCGAAGTCCATCACCTTCACCTGACCGGATTGGGTGATCATGATGTTGGCGGGCTTGATGTCGCGGTGCACGATGCCGGCCCGGTGCGAGTACTCGAGCGCGGTCAGCACCGCATCGACCACTCGGCAGGTCTCGGCGATCGAGAGCCTGCCCTGCGCGGTGAGCTCGCGCAGGTTCTGCCCGTCGACGTACTCCATGACGATGAACGGCAGGCGCTGGGGCCCCTCGCCCGCCTGGATGAGGTCGTCGCCCGCGTCGAGCACCCGCACGATGCTCGGGTGCGAGAGGCGAGACGCCGACTGCGCCTCTTGCCTGAAGCGGGTGCGGAACTGTTCGTCGCCCGCGAGATGCGCGCGCATGACCTTGATCGCCACCTGGCGCCCGAGCTTGGTATCGGTGCCCCGGTACACGGTGCTCATGCCGCCCTGACCGATGTACTCGCCGATGGCGTAGCGCCCCGCGAGCAGGCGCGCGGTGCCGGCGTCGGCGGTCTCAGTCATGGTCACCTCTCTGCAACAGGGATTCTCAACAGTCTAGGCGCTGGGAGGCGGGGCAGAGCCCCGCCTCGCGCGGGAAGAACGGGTCGGTCGGGTCAGCTGCCGGCCGGGGGATCGGTCGGGTCCGGATCGGGATCGGGCGTCGGGGCGGGGGGCGCCGTGACCTTGATGCTCAGCACCGGCGATGCGCTGGAGGTACGGGTGATGGTCCCGTCGCCGCAGGTGACGGTGTAGGTGACGACGATCTCGCCGTCCATCCCCGGGTTGAGGGTGTTGGCCTGCACCTGCACGCCGGTGCCCGAGACGTTGCCCGCCTGCGCTCCGGCCCCTCCGACGGTCACGTTGTAGGCCTGCACGGTGAGCCCCGCGGGGCAGGTGGCGACCGCCCAGGACACGTTGGTCAGGGCGCCGGAGGCGACCGGGTTGGGGTTCGCGGTCGGGGCAGCCGGCTGGGCGACGTCTCCGAAGGCTGCGTAGTAGGTCAGCGTGATCTTGCGGTCGAACGCCACCTTCTTGCCGCTGGGGTTCACGTCGTACACCTGGCCGGCGTTCTCGCCGGGGTTGCCCTCCTGGCCGACCACGTTGGTGAAGCCCTTGCCCTCGAGGAACGCCTGGGCCTCGGTGAACTGCATGCCGATCAGGGTCTTCTCGTCGACCTCGCCCTCCTTGGCCTCCGTCTTGGTGGTCGAGGTGGTGGTGTCGGTCGGCTCGGGCTCGCCGCCGCCGTTGTTCAGCAGCGCGATCGCGGTGCCCACGCCCACGAGCACGAGCAGGCCGATCAGCGTGATCAGCGGCCAGGTCCACGGGCTGCGCTTCTTCTTGCCGCCCTCCTCGCCGTCGACCTCGCCCTCGGGGTCGTCGCCGGGCGGCACGGACCCGGCCAGCACGCTCGTCTGCGGCAGCGCGGTCGTCGCGGCGTCATTCAAGGCCGTCGCGGGCATCACCCGCGTCGCGTCGACCGTCGCGCCGGCGACCTGGGGCACGTAGCTCGCGGCCAGCGCCACGTTGCCGCGGTGCAGGGCGGCGGCGGCCTGCGCCAGCTTGGCCGCGCTGGCCGGCCGATCGGCCGGGTCCTTCGCGAGGCAGGCCATCACCAGCCGCTGCACGGGCTCGGGCACGTCTGCGGGCAGGGGCGGCGGCGCGTCGTTGATCTGCGCCATGGCGATCGCCACCTGCGACTCGCCGGTGAACGGCCGCTTGCCCGCCAGGCACTCGTAGGCGACGACGCCGAGCGAGTAGATGTCGGTCGACGGGGTGGCAGTGTGCCCGCTCGCCTGCTCGGGCGCGAGGTACTGCACCGTGCCCATCACCTGGCCGGTCGCGGTGAGCGGCACCTGGTCGGCGATCCGGGCGATGCCGAAGTCGGTGATCTTCACCCGGCCCTCGGGCGTGATCAGCAGGTTGCCCGGCTTGATGTCGCGGTGCACCAGCCCGGCGTCGTGCGCGGCCTGCAGCGCGGTCGCGGTCTGGGCCACGATGCCGAGCACGCGATCGGCGGGCAGACGGCCCTCGTGCTCGATGATGGCCGAGAGCGGCTCGCCGGGCACGAGCTCCATCACGATGTAGGCCGAGCCCTGCTCCTCGCCGTAGTCGAAGACGTTGGCGATGCCCTCGTGGTTGACGAGCGCGGCGTGGCGGGCCTCGGCTCGGAAGCGCTCGAGGAACCCGGGGTCGCCCATGTACTCGTCTTTGAGGATCTTGATGGCGACGGTGCGGCCGATGATGCCGTCGCTGGCCTTCCAGACCTCGCCCATGCCGCCGATCGCGATCCGCGAGCTCAGCTCGTAGCGTCCACCGAACGTGACTCCTGCAACTGGTCTCATTGGTTCAACACCGCTTCCATGACTTGTTTTCCAACAGCTGTGGGCAGTTCGTACGAGCTGCCGAGATAATCGTGTGCCGCTCCGCCGCCGTTCGCGATGACCACCGCGATGGCGACCTGCGGATCGTCCACCGGCGCGAAGCCGGTGAACCAGAGGGTGTAGGGTCGCTCGGCGCCGCTCTCGTCGGTGCCGTTCTCGGCGGTGCCGGTCTTGCCCGCGACGCGCACCCCGTCGATGGCGGCGACGCGGCCGGTGCCGTCGAGGTCGGCGACGACGTGCTCCATCATCATGGCGAGCTGATCCGCGGTCGAATCCGAGATCGGCGTGCCGAGCACCTCCGGCTCGAACTGCTGCTCGACGCGCAGGTCGGGGGCGATCACCCGGTCGACCAGGTAGGGCTTCATCACCTCGCCGCCGTTGGCGATGCCGGCGGACACCATCGCCATCTGCAGCGGCGTCGATCGCACGTCGAGCTGGCCGATCGACGAGATCGCGGTCTGGGCGGCGTCGATGGGGGTGCCGACGACGCTGGGGGTGACGGTCAGCGGGATGCTGAGATCCTGCTCGAATCCGAACTCGCGCGCCATCTTCGGCACCGCATCCCGATCCATGCTCATGGCGAGCTCGGCGATGGGGATGTTGCACGAGTAGACGAGCGCCTGCTGCAGGCTGACCGTCGAGCCCGAGCCGCAGGTGGTGCGGGAGGCGTTCTGCATGGTCGCGTTCGACTGCGGCAGCGGCAGCGTGGCGGGGTTGTCGAAGGTGCTCGACGGGGTCGCGGTGCCGTTCTCGAGGGCCGCCGCCGCGACGACGAGCTTGTAGGTCGAGCCCGGATGGTAGAGGTCGCCGGCGATCGCTCGGTTCACGAGCGGCCGGGATTCGTCGGCGTTCAGCTGGCGGTAGTTCGCGATGATCTCGGCGTCGTTGTTGGACGAGAGCAGGCTCGGATCGAAGCTCGGCGTCGAGACCATGGCGAGGACGCGGCCGGTGCTCGGGTCGAGGGCCACGACCGCGCCCTCGTACCCGGCCATGGCGTCCATCGCGGCCTGCTGCACCACCGGGTCGATCGTCGTCTCGATCGAGCTGCCCTGGGGCTGCTGGCCGGTGACGGTGCGGGCGAGCCGGGTGAAGAACTGGGCGCCGGCGAGGCCGGAGAGCTCCTGATTCATAGCCGATTCGAGGCCGGTCATGCCCTGCGTGCGCGAGAAGTAGCCGGTGACCGGCGCGTACATCTCGCCCGCCGAGTACTGCCGCACGAAGCGGTACTGGTCGTCGGTCGGGGTGGAGTAGGCGATCGGATCGCCGGAGACGAGGATCGACCCGCGCTCGACCTTGTAGGAGTTCTTCAGCGTGCGCCCGTTCAGCTCGTGCGCGCGCAGGTCGTCGGCCGTGACGAACTGGATCATGGTCACGGAGAGGAACAGCACCAGGAACATGCCGAACACGGTGCGCGAGAGGGCTCTGAGCTGCTTGTTCATGCGCGGATCACCAGCTTCGGCCGGTTGCGCACGGAGTTGGACAGCCTGAGCAGCAGCGCGACGATGATCCAGTTCGAGACGAGCGAGGATCCGCCCGCGGCCAGGAACGGCATCGTCAGGCCGGTGAGGGGGATCACGCGGGTGATGCCGCCGACGACGATGAACACCTGCAGCGCGATGGTGAAGCCGAGGCCGGCGGCCAGCAGCTTGCCGAAGTCGTCCTGCCCCGCGAAGCCGATGCGCAGTGCGCGGCCGATGAGCAGCAGGTAGGAGGCGAGGATGACGAAGAGCCCGACGAGCCCCAGCTCCTCGCCGAGGCTGGCGAAGATGTAGTCGTTCTCGGCGTAGGGGGTGTCGGTGGGGAAGCCCTGGCCGAGACCGGTGCCCGTCATGCCGCCGTTCGCCATGCCGAAGAGGCCCTGCACGAGCTGATAGCTGGCGCCGAGCGGGTCTGCGAAGGGATCGAGCCAGTTGGTGAATCGGTTGCCGACGTAGTCGAGGGTCTGACTGGCAACGATGCCGCCGACGAGGAACAGGCCGACCCCGAGGACGATCCAGCCGACGCGGCCCGTCGCCAGGTAGAGCATCGACAGGAAGAGGCCGAAGTAGAGCAGCGAGGTGCCGAGGTCGCGCTGGAACACGAGCACGGCCATCGCGATGAGCCAGAAGACGATCAGCGGCCCGAGGTCGCGGCCGCGGGGGAAGCGGATGCCGATGAACTTCTTGCCCACCATCGACAGCGCGTCGGCGTTGCGCACGAGGTAGCCCGCGAAGAAGACGGCGAGCAGGATCTTGGCGACCTCGCCCGGCTGGAACGTGAACGCGCCGATCTGGATCCAGACCTGCGCGCCGTTGACCACGACGCCGAGCCCCGGCACCATCGGCAGCAGCAGGAGCACCAGCGCGCCGAGGCCCAGGAGGTAGGTGTACCGGTAGAGGGCGAGGTGGTTGCGCACGACGGAGAGCACGACGATCGCGGCGGCGATCGCGACGGTCGCCCAGACGAGCTGGCGCACGGAGAAGGCGTCCCAGCCGGCGTCGCCGTTGGCCAGGTCGATGCGGTAGAGCTGAGCGATGCCGAGGGAGTTGAGCATCACCGCGATGGGCAGGATGAGCGAATCCGCGTCGGGGGCGGTCAGGCGCACGGTGACGTGGAGCCCGAGCACGGCGATCGCGAAGAGCGCGCCGGGCAGCAGGAGCGTGCTCGTCAGCTCTTCGTTGACGGTGAGGTCGACGATGATGACGGCCCCGACTCCGATCGCCAGGGCGAACAGGACGAGCGCGAGCTCGAGCCCGCGGAGCAGGCGGGGGGCGCGGATGGCCGTGATCCTCTGCAGCACGGTCTCACTGGTGCGGGTGCTCTCGAACGTGCGGGGCTTGCTCACTGGTCACCCCCGAGGCGGAGCACGATCTCGCGGGCCTCTTCGAGCGAGCCGGCGTTCAGGGTGCGCTGGACGGCGCGCTGCTCGTTGCCGTCGAGGGTCGTGAGCGGGATGCCGGTGTCCTCGGCGACCGAGCTGAGCGAGAGGGATCCGATGTTCTGCTGCACGCCACGGTAGATGATGACCGTCTGGCCGTCGGTGCCGACGAAGTAGAGGCTCTGGGTCCACTGGTAGCCGAGCAGCAGGGCGCCCCCGATGGCCGCGAGCAGCGCGAGCAGGCCGAGCGCGCCGAGCAGACGGCGCCTGCGGTTGCGCCGCTTCGTCTCGGCGATGAGCTCGCTGAGGTATTCGTCGACCCGCGGCTCGAAGTGGCTCTCGGCCACGGGCTGTGCCCGGCGCACGATGCGGCGGCGGGAGAGCAGGCGGGTGCGGGCGGTGCTCGTCTCCTGCGCGCCGCTCATCTCGCTCGCGGCCGAGCCGGCGAAGCGGGGGCCCGGGCGGGCTTCGACGGGCACCGGATCCGCGGTGGTCTCGACCAGCACCACGGTGACGTTGTCGGGAGCGCCGTGCGCGAGGCTCTTGTCGATGAGGTCGTCGACCGCGGGCTGCAGGCCGGTGCGACGGCGCAGGATCTTCTCGATGTCGACGTCTTCGACGTAGCCGCACAGGCCGTCGGAGCAGAGCAGCCAGAGGTCGCCCGGCCGGGTGTCGAGGATGTCGGTGTCGATCTCCGGAGAGCTGTCGACGTCGCCGAGCACGCGCATCAGCACCGAGCGGCGGGGGTGGGTCTTCGCCTCCTCCTCGGTGATGCGGCCGCTGTCGACGAGGCGCTGCACGAAGGTGTGATCCTTCGTGATCTGCGTCAGCTTGTCGTCGCGCAGCAGATAGAGGCGGGAGTCGCCGATGTGGGCGAGCGCGAGGCGGTCGCCGGCGGTGACGAAGCCGGTGAAGGTGGTTCCCATGCCCGAGAGCTCGGGGCGGTCGCCGACCGTGGCGCGGAGCATGCGGTTGGCCTGCAGCAGGTGGTCGCGCAGCGATCTCGTCGCCGATTCGGGCTGGTCGAGGGCCGGATCGGCCTCCGGCAGGGGCGCCTCTGGGTCGACCGGGACGTCGGGGAGCGGGCCGTCGATCCTCGCCATGGCCTGTGTGGCGAGCGCCGAGGCGACATCGCCGCCCGCGTGGCCGCCCATGCCGTCGGCGACGAGGAACAAGCGATAGCCGGCATAGCCGGAGTCCTGGTTGTTCGATCGCACCATCCCGACGTGGGAGCCGATGGCGCTCGCATAGCCCACCATGCGCTCAGGGCCTCAACTCGAAGGTCGTCGTGCCGATGGTGATGGGGGCGAAGGGCGGCGCGATCACCGTGCCGGTGACCCGGCTGCCGTTGATCTTCGTGCCGTTGGTCGAATCGAGATCGGTGAGCATCCACTGGTCGCCGTTGCGAGTGAGCTTGGCGTGATAGGTCGAGGTGTACTCGTCGACGATGACGAGGCTCGAGCTGCTGCTGCGGCCGATCGTGAGCACATCGTCGTCGAGCGGGACGGTCGTGCCCGCGGCGACGCCCGAGGTGATGACGAGCTGGCGTGCCCGGCCCCCGGTGCCCGCCGAGGGCAGCGCGCCGCCGCTCGGCGTGATGACCGGCGGAGACGCGGGCTGCATCGATCCGGCGGGGGGTGCGGGCGATGCCGGTGCCGGAGCCGCCGGCGTCGGTGCCGGTGACGCCGGCCCGGGGGAGGATCGGCGCGCGCCGCTCGACCCGTTCTCGCCGGGCAGCTTGCGCACCGGCGCCCCGAAGAGGTCGCTGCGCAGCGCGTACACGATCGCGAAGACGAACAGCCAGAGCAGCACCAGGAAGCCGATGCGCATGATGAGCAGGGTCAGTTCGCTCACAGGCCCCCCCAGAAGTCTTGTTCGATGCCGCGCTGCGATCCCTGCTGCGAGGATCCCGGCGGCGAGGCGGTCCCGCCGGCCGAGTGCCGGTCGGACGCGGGCAGGCCGCGGTCGGCCCGGGCCGGCAGCAGCTGGAAGCGGAGGGCGGTCTGCCCGATGGTGATGACGGTGTCGGGGCTCAGCGCCGCCTCGCGGAACCGCTGGCCGTTGATCTTGGAGCCGTTCGTCGAGCCGAGGTCGCGGGCGATGCCCGCCTTGCCGTCCCAGATCAGCTGCAGATGCTGTCGCGATGCCGCCGTGTCGGCGATGCGGATGCCGGCGTCGCTGCCGCGCCCCACGATCGTCGTGCCCGTGCGCAGCTGGTGCCGCACCCCGTCGACCTCGATGACCGCGTTCCAGGCGACCGTGCCGCCCTCGACCCGGGAGGCGTCGATCTGCAGCACGCCGGTGGTCAGCGAGTCGTCGACCTTCAGCTCGACGTCGGCCTCGCCCAGCAGTTGATAGCCCTGCCGCTTCGCGTGCTTGTTCACGACGCCGATGAGCTCGCGCTCGAGCGTGCCGCCCATGCTGACCAGGCGCTTCGCGTCGGATTGCGAGACCCGCACCGTGAAGCGGTTCGGCGCGAGCACGCGGTCGCGATCCACGATCACCGAACCGATGTCGAGCTCGCGCTTGAGGCCCGCCGCGATCTCGACCGGCTGCACGCCCGAGCGGAAGGTGCGCGCGAAGGCGCCGTTGACGGCGCGTTCGAGCCCGCGCTCGACGCTGTCGAGAATGCCCATGGCGGCGCCCTCCTTCCTCAGGTCATGTTACCGGGCGAGGCTGCGAGGTCTCGGCAGCGGGCTTGCGCAGGAACAGCACGGCGATGACGGCGATCGCCATGACCGCCGCGGGCAGCAGGGTCGCCTGGGCCATCGCGGTCGAGAAGGGCTCGGCGAGCTCGGGCGGCAGCGCGGCCAGCGCCTGCTCCCCGCCGCCCTGCGCGCCGCCCTCCGCACCCGAGCCGCCGGCTCCGGGCAGGTTCGCGGTCAGGCGGGACTGCATGAAGGCCGCCATCGCGGCCGAACCGATCGCCGATCCGATCGTGCGGTTCGCGTTGTAGACGCCCGATCCCGCTCCCGCGTGCTGCGGGGCCAGGTTGCGGGTCGCGGTCGTGGCGAGCGGCCCCCACATGCCCGCGTTGCCGATGCCCAGCACCGCGGAGGGCAGCAGGAACATCCAGACCGGGGTGTCGGGGTGCATGAGCGAGGCGTACCAGACGAGGGACCCCGCGACCAGGAGCAGGCCCGGCACGAGCATGAGGCGCGGGTCGATGCGATCCAGCAGCTTGCCAGCGAAGGGCGAGAGCACGCCCGCGGCGACCGCCATCGGCACCATCAGCAGCGCCGACTGGGTGGGGGTGAGGCCTCGGGCGAGCTGGATGAAGAACATCATGGGCAGCGCCTGGCTGGTCACCACGAAGCCGACGACCGCGATGCCGAGATTCGAGATCGAGAAGTTGCGATCGCGGAAGAGGCTGAGCGGCACGAGGGGCTCGCTCTTGGTGCGGGACTGCTGCCAGACGAAGAGCCCGAGCAGTGCGACGCCGGTCGCGATGAGGCCCCACACCGATATCGGCCCCCAGATCGTGCCCCACTCGTAGTGCTCGCCCTCCTGCAGCCCGAACACGATCAGGAACAGCGCGGCCGCGCTCAGCAGCACGCCCAGGGCGTCGAACCGGTGGGGATGGGTCTCGAGCTTCGGCACGAGGGCCCAGGCGAGCACGAGGCCGACCGCGCCGACGGGCAGGTTGATGAAGAAGATCCACTCCCAGCCCAGGCCGTCGACGAGCAGCCCGCCGGCGAGGGGGCCGACCAGCATCGCCACGCCGGAGGCCGCCCCCCACAGGCCCATGGCCGCGCCGCGCTGGTGGGGCGGGAAGGTGCGGGTGATGACCGCCATCGTCTGGGGCGTCATCATCGATGCGCCGATGCCCTGCACCGCGCGCATCGCGATGAGCGCCTCGAGCGAGGTCGAGAGGCCGCAGCCGAGCGATGCCAGGGTGAAGATGGCGAGGCCGATCAGGTAGAGGTTGCGGGGCCCGAACCGGTCGCCCAGCCGCCCCGTGACGAGCAGCGGCACCGCATAGGCGAGCAGGTAGGCGCTCGTCACCCAGACCACGTTGTCGAGGTCGGTCGCCTGCGGGTCGAGGGCGGCCTTGATCGCGGGGTTCGCGACCGACACGATCGTCGTGTCGACGAGGATCATGAAGAAGCCGATCACCATCGCCCAGAGGGCGGGCCATGGCCGGTTCTGCGCATTACCGGGGTGCGTCATATGCGGGCGTCGCTTTCTCGTGAACTGGATCAGCCTATCCCCACCGCGCGATATGCTCGGCAGGTCGCGCCCTTGCGCGGCGGAGATATCGGAGGTGGGCGCGGTGGCGACGTCGAACTCGCGTGCGGCCGCCTTCTCGGCCACCGGCTTCCTGCTCGCCATCGGCTCGGCTGCGAGCTTCGCGCTCTCGGGCATCTTCGGCAGCGCGCTCATGTCGGGCGGCTGGTCGCCCGGCGCGGCTGTCACCGTGCGGATCGGGCTCGCGGCCCTCGTGCTGCTCGCCCCCACGCTCGTCATGCTGCGCGGCGAATGGGGCCGGGTGCTCAGGGCGTGGCGTCCGATCCTGCTCTTCGGGCTGCTCGCCGTCGCCGGCTGCCAGCTGTCGTTCTTCCTCGCCGTGCGGTTCATCCCGCCGAGCCTCGCCCTGCTGATCGAGTTCACCGGCCCGGTGCTGCTGATGCTCTGGATGTGGCTGCGCACCCGCGTCGCCCCCTCCGCCCTGACGCTGCTGGGCGCCGCGATCGCCGTGCTCGGCCTCGTCGCCGTCTCGGGTATCGGCCCGAGCGGCGGGCTGCACCTCTGGGGGGTGCTCTTCGCCCTCGGCGCCGCGGTCGGCAATGCGGCCTACTACGCCACTGGCGCCACGAGCGACCACGGCATCGCACCGCTGCCTTTCGTCGCCCTCGGCCTCCTCGTCGCCACGGTGCTGCTCGGCCTCGCCGCTGCCACCGGCCTGCTTCCGTTCGAGGTCTCCGGCGAGCCGGTCGTGATGGCGGGGGCGGAGGTCTCGCCTCTGCTCGCGATCGCCGGGATGGTGCTGATCTCGACGGCGCTCTCATACGTGCTCGGGGTCGCCGCGTCCCGGCGCCTCGGCGCGACGGTCTCGAGCTTCGCGGGCTACTCCGAGCCGCTGTTCGGGATCGTCTGGACGATCCTGCTGCTCGCCATCCTGCCGACCTCCATGCAGTGGATCGGCGCCGCGCTGATCGTCGCCGGCGTCGTGATCGTGAAGGTCGGCGAGCTTCGGCGGGCGCGAGTGCGAACCTGACCCGACCCGGGAGGCGCGGCCCGCGACCTCGGCCGCGATCCGCCGCGGCCGTGGCGCCCGTGGCGCTCGCGGTGCGCGATCTGCGAGGATCGACGGGTGCTCACGATCCCGCAGACGCTTCAGGCGCAGGCCGGCCTCGCCGCAGAGAAGGCCGAGAGTCTGCGCGCGCCCATCCGGTTCCTGATCGCGGGAGTGCTCGGCGGCGCCTACATCGGCGTGGGCGTGGTGCTCATGGTCAGCGCGGCCGGGCCGCTCGCCGCCGCCGATGACGGCTTCGCGAAGCTCGTCGCGGGCGTCGTGTTCGGCGTCGCGCTCACGCTCGTGGTGTTCGCGGGTGCGGATCTCGCGACCTCGGCGATGATGGTGCTGCCGCAGGGGGTGCTCATGCGCAGCGTCGGCGCGGGCCGTGCGCTGGGCGTGCTGCTCGCGATGCTCGCCGCCAACCTGCTCGGCGCGATCCTCTTCGGCGCGCTCGTGGTCGCATCGGGGGTGCTGCGCGCGGGCACCGACGCGGGCGCGATGCTCGCGAGCCTGCTCGCGACGAAGGCCGCGGAGACCCCGCTCGAGCTTTTCAGCCGGGGCATCCTCTGCAACGCCCTCGTCTGTCTGGCCGTCTGGATGGGGGCGCGGGTGCGCTCGGAGGGGGCGAGGATCGTGCTGATCTTCGCCGCGATCACCGCCTTCGTGGCGTCGGGCTTCGAGCACGTCGTCGCGAACATGGCCGTCTACGGCATCGGCCTGTTCGCAGGCGACCCGAACGCGACCGCGGCGCTGTTCGCCGGCAATCTGCTCTGGGTCGGCCTCGGCAATCTCGTGGGCGGCGGTCTCGTGGTGGGCGCCGGCTACTGGGTGCTCGGCGGCCGCCCGTGTTTCGATCCTGCGGCCGGCGATCCGGCCTACTCCGCGGCGGGCGCGAGGTCGTAGGTCACCCAGGGGGTGCGCGTCGAGACCTTGTCGTAGAGGGATCGGGCGGTCTCGTTGCTCTCGGCCGTGATCCAGCGCACCACCGTGGCGCCCTCGTCGCGCGCGATCTCCGACAGCCGGGTCAGCAGGGCGCTGCCGAGGCCGTGCCCGCGCGCCTC
>JBFXIT010000017.1:0-20748 GCA_050175655.1 Leucobacter sp. | reverse complement strand
GCCGTTCGGAGTGACCGAACCGAAAATGCCGCACATATGCGTATAGTTGCCTTCGTTTTAAAGCGATGGGCACGACAGCCGAGAGATCGATTGCCGTGCCATACAGACTCCTCAGAATAACATCCGGCACTGCGACCATTCTGATGCCGCCCCGCTCAGGCCTCGAGCCGCCCGGCGGCCTCCCAGGCGGCGACCGTGAGCTCGGGGTTGTGAGCCGCGATCTCGCGCAGCAACTCGAACTCCACCCGGTCGGCATTGGCCCGGTGCTCCATCGCGTCGGGCCCGCTGCCCATCGCCGCGAGCCGCGCCATGGAGAACTCCGCCAGGCGCCCGCGATGCTCGAGCATCTGATCGCGCAGTTCCCGCACGACCAGCTCGTCGACGCTGGGCAGGTCGGCGAGCGTGATGAGCGGATCCTCGCCCTCGCGACCGCGGTGCTCCAGGATCGCGTCGCGCTCGGCCCGCGCGAACCCGCGCAGCTGCGCCATCCGCTCGCTCGTGATCCTCACCGGAGCAGCTTAGCGACAGTGCAGGGGAGACGCGATAATGTGTTCTAGATGATGGGAACTGCTGCCATGCGAACTCGCGTGCTCGTCGTTACAGACGACGTGCTTGGCGCGAAGATGGCCGGTCCCGCCATCCGGGCCTGGGAGATGGCGAGTGCGCTGCATGAGACCTGCGACGTACGCCTCGTCACTACCAATGTTTCGACTCTCGGACACGCGCCCTTCCCGGTTTCTGCCGTCGACCAGGCGGGCATGCGGCTTGCAGTCGACTGGGCGCAGGTGCTGGTGTTCCAGGGGCTTGCGCTTTCGACCTTTCCCTGGATTCGGAACACCGACACCATCATCGTGGCCGACCTCTACGACCCCATGCATCTTGAGATTCTCGAGCAGGGCAAAGAACTCTCGCCCAAACGGCGCATGAAGATGACCAAGTACATCGGCGAAGTGCTCAATGTGCAGATGGAGCTTGCCGACTTCATGCTTTGCGCGTCCGAGAAACAGCGTGACTTCTGGCTCGGTGCCCTCGCGACGCTGGGCAGGATCAACCCCCTGAGTTACGATGCCGACCCCGGTCTGAGGAAACTCATCGATATCGCCCCTTTCGGCATATCCGATGCTCCGGCCCTCCAGGATCGGCACGCGATCAAAGGAGTGGTGCCAGGCATTGCCGAGGACGACCAGGTGATCCTGTGGGGCGGGGGCGTGTACAACTGGTTCGATCCGCTGACCCTCATCCGCGCCGTGGCGCTGCTGGTGCGGAATCATCCAAAGCTGCGCCTCTACTTTCTCGGCGTCAAGCACCCTAACCCTGACGTGCCCGCGATGCGGATGGCCGCCGAGACGATGCGGCTCTCAGGCGAACTCGGCCTCACCGATCGCCATGTCTTCTTCAACACCGACTGGGTCGACTACGACGATCGCGTGAACTATCTGCTCGATGCTGATCTGGGCGTCAGCACCCACTTCGAGCACGTCGAGACCGCCTTCAGTTTTCGCACCCGTATTCTCGACTACCTCTGGGCCGGCCTGCCGATCGTCGCAACGGATGGAGACACGTTCGCGGGTCTCATTCGTGAGCATAGACTCGGCGCCGTTGCGCCACCGGAAGATGTCGACGCCCTTGCCGCAGCCATCGAGGCGGTGCTGTATGCGCCGGATCGTGACGAGATAGGCGCGCGCGCTCGCGCCTACGGTGAAACCTTCCGCTGGAGCCGAACACTACGGCCACTCATTGACTTCTGCGAGGCACCCAGGTCTTCGGCAGACCGCCTGCTGCGCCGGTCGCCGATGCGTCGACAGTACGGTCGCTGGGTAGGCCGCCTGCGCCACACTGGTTTCTGGCGGGCCACCGAGTCACTGCGCAGGAGTCTGCGGCGGATCGTGCCGCTGCGCTGAGTTCCCTCGCCGCAGGGAAGAGCGCCCCGCACGGGGCACTCCGATAGCATTCTGAGCAGCCCGCCCGAGAATGGAGAGCCATCACATGGAGACAAGCCGGAAGAAGAGAATCCTGCTCGCAGTAGCGACGGCAGTTTTCGCTTTCATCGGTCTCGGGGCGTGGGCTATCGCATCGCCTGTGGGTGCCGCGCCCGATGATGATTTCCACCTTGCAAGTATTTGGTGCGGCCTCGGGGAGCGCGAGGGGCTCTGCGAGTTGGGTGACGAGGCGAACGAGCGAACCGTTCCTGAACGACTCATCGAGGCATCGCAGTGCTTTGCGCATGTGCATACGAAGAGTGCTGACTGCGATATCTCCGATGAACCGACGGTAAGCACTGAGCGTGGAAACTTCATGGGGAACTACCCGCCCCTCTACTACTCTGTTCTAGGGGTCCTCGCAGGCCCGGACATTACTGTCTCGACAGTGCTCATGCGGCTCTTCAACGTTGCTATCTTCGTGGGTGCGGTCTCGGCGACACTCGCGCTGCTGAAACCAGGCCAGCGAGGGCCGATGATTTGGGGGGCGGTTGCGACACTCGTCCCGCTCGGGGTGTTCATTATTCCGAGTGTCAACCCCAGCAGCTGGGCCGTACTGGGCGGATTGACAGTGTGGGTAGCGACATACGGATTCCTCACCGCGACGTCCAGAGCGAGACTCATAGCTCTCGGGGTCATTGCACTTGTCGTCGGGGTCATGGGAGCAGGAGCGCGGGGTGATTCGGCTGCTTACGTCGCGTTCGCCGGGTTCGCGGCCGCCGTCCTCTCTTTCGACCGGACACGTACATGGTTGACACGGGCGATACTGCCGCTGGTGCTCTGCGTGGTTGCTGCGGCCTTCTTTCTCTCGTCTAGCCAGAGCAGTGAGATCGTCAGAGAGAGCACCAGTTCGGGCGCGGGCTCGGCCATCGTCGGGGCTGACGGGGCAGCTGTGGCGGCAGGTGGCTTCGAGCTCTTGATGCGCAACTTGCTCGATCTTCCAGTGCTCTGGTTCGGGTCCGCGGGTATATGGGGGCTCGGTTGGCTCGATACTCCCGTGTTTCCGGTCGTCTGGATACTGCTTATCGGGGTGCTCGTCGCTCTGCCATTCTGGGGGCTGCGTGTCATGACCCGGCGCAAGGGTATTGTCCTCTTACTCGCGCTCTTCGCGCTCGCCGCCATTCCCCTCTACATTCTGCAGGGCAAGGGCGTGCGTGTCGGAGAGTTCGTTCAGCCCAGGTACCTTCTGCCGCTGCTTATCATCTTCGTCAGCATCGCTTTGTTCGGCTTCGCCAAGGACCACCTCGGCCTCAGCCGTACCCAAAGTGCACTTATTTTGCTGATTGTTGCAGGAGCGAATTCCCTCTCATTGCACAACAACATGCGCCGCTACATCAGCGGCCTGGGCGATGGCGGAGGCTTCAACCTCAACGCGAACATCGAGTGGTGGTGGTCGATGCCGCTCTCGCCGATGGTCGTGTGGTTCGTCGGCAGCGCCGCCTTCGCGCTGACGCTGGCCGGGCTGTTCCTGATCCTCTACCCGAAGGGCGAGCGGCCGAGCGCGCCGCTCGAGGAGCGCGCGGCAGTGATCCGCGGCATGTAGCTTATAGGCGCCATTGCAGACTGTAGCTTTTGCGCGACATGAGGTAGTGTCGCTTCTATGACACGGGAAGTGCGGTATGTGCATTCCGCGCGAGGGATCGGGGCCTTCGCGGCAGAGCGCCGCGAGCAGCTCGGTCTCTCGCAGCTCGAACTTGCGAACAGGATCGGCGTCAGTCGATCCTGGGTGGCGCGGTTCGAGGGCGATAGCTCGACCGCGACCTTGCACCGAGTGGTGAGGGCACTCGACGAACTCGGCGTCTCGCTGCAGTTCGAGTTCGACCCGGGCGAGGAAGCGCCGAGCGAATGAGGCATCTGAATGTCTACCTCGACGGCGCGTTCGTGGGCGAGATCGAACAGGCCGACTCGGGTGCGGTGACGTTCGAATACGATCGCGCGTACCAGAACCACCGGCCGCAGACCCCCCTTTCCCTGTCGCTGCCACTTGAACGCGCGCGCCATCGCGGGAAGCCGGTGATGGCGTTTCTCGCGGGGCTGCTTCCTGATAGCGAAGGGCGCCTCAGAGCGCTCGGGACTCAATACGGGGTGAGCCCGAAGAACCCCGTTGCGCTGCTCGAACATGTAGGGGCAGACGCGGCAGGTGCGGTGCAGATCGTGCCCCACGGTGGTGAGAGTCGTGATGCGGCCCTGCGGCGCGGCGACGTGACTGTGCACGATGATGCCGAGTTCGCAGAGATCATCGCGGATGTCATCCGAAACCGAGACAGCTGGTCGACCCCTCGCTCTCCGGGCCGTTGGAGTCTCCCGGGCGCCCAGCCGAAGATCGCACTCTTCCGCACGGAGACCGGCCAATGGGCGACACCCCGCGACTCGACCCCGACCACGCACATTCTGAAGCCCTCTGTTCCCCCCTACTCCGACCATCACATCAATGAGTTCATGACGATGGCGGCAGCCCGGCACCTCGGTCTGGGGGTGGCGAAGGAGCAGATCCTGGAAACCGCCCTCGGCGACTTCGTGTTCGTCTCGGAACGGTACGACAGAGAGGAGCGGAACGGGATATGGCATCGGCTCCATCAGGAGGATCTGTGCCAGGCGATGTCGATCATGCCCGAGCAGAAGTATCAGAGCGACGGCGGGCCGGGCATCACGCAGATCGCTCAGCTGCTCACCAGCGCAACCACGGGGCAGCACCGCGAACAGGCCAGGCGAGGCTTCTACGACTCGCTGGTGTTCAACCTGGCGATGCAGGGAACCGATGCCCACGCGAAGAACTACTCACTGCTGCTCGACCGCGGAGAGGTTCGGCTCGCGCCCCTCTACGACCTCGGCAGCCACGCCGCCTATCCTGCGGCCGGCGGTCGAGCCCTCCAACTCGCCATGTCCGTCAACGGCGAGTATCGGATCAACGCGATCGGAGTGAAACAGCTGGGAAAGGCCGGTAGCACGCTGAGCCTGAGCGAAGAGGAGGCTGAAACGCGAGCGTGCGAGATCCTGGGATCCACCCCCGAGGCCTTTGACGCTGCGGCGGAGGAGGCGCTGGCGATACCCGCTCTGCAAGATGCGAGAAGCCGCGAATTCGCACTTCATCTCGCCTCCGAAGTCCGACGGTACGCCGAGACGCGCGGCTGGATCGGGCCGCGCCGATAGAATCGGGATCGTGACCACCCGCCCCCCGAGCAGCGGCCCCTGGAGCGCCGACGCCGTGCTCGCCGATCCGCGCTTCTCGCGCCCCGGCGCCAACCGAGGGCTGGGCGCCGTGTTGAAGGAGCGCTACCTGCTGGGTCTGCTGACCCGCAAGGGCATCGCCATCCGCTACTACGGGTCCGCGCTCGGCTGGGTCTGGTCGTACATCCGGCCCGCCGCCCAGTTCCTGATGTACTTCATCGTCATCGGCCTGGTGCTCGGCATGAACCGCGGCATCGAGAACTACCCGGTCTACCTCTTCTCCGGCATCGTCACGATCAACCTCTTCAACGAGATCCTGCGCAACACCACCAGTTCGATCGTCGACAACAAGGCGCTCATCCAGAAGATCTACCTGCCGCGCCAGATCTTCCCCATCGCCGCGACCGGGGTGGCGCTCGTGCACTATCTGCCGCAAGTGATCGTGCTGCTCGTCGTCTGCCTCGTCGTCGGCTGGAGCGTCACCTGGCTGCAGCTCGGCGCATTCCTGCTCGGGATCCTGATCCTCGTCGTCTTCACCCTGGGCCTGGGCCTCATCTTCGGCGCGCTCAACGTCGCCCACCGCGACTGGAAGAACATCGTCGACCTCATCCTCATGTTCGCCACCTGGGCCTCGCCGGTGCTCTACTCGTCGGCGATGGTGCAGAAGCTGGCCCCCGACTGGCTCTATCAGATCTACATGCTGAACCCCGTCACCGTCGCGGTGGAGCTCGGCCACAGCGCCTTCTGGGCCGGCACGGTCGAGCATGCGCCGCGGCCCGATGTGCTGCTGCAGAACTCGCTCATCGGCCTCGCCATCGCGCTCGCGACCTTCGTCGTGGGGCAGCTCGTCTTCCGCCGGCTGGAGGGTGACTTTGCCCAGAACCTCTGATGCGAGCCCGCTCGAGGGCGGCAGTGTGATCGACGGCGCCGGCGTTGCCGACGGCGCCCCCATGATTGTGCTGCACGACGTGGTGAAGACGTTCAGGATCCGCCACACCAAGTCGATGAAGGAGACGGTCGTCGCGGCGCTCAAGCGCAAGACGCTCTCCACCCCGTTCCGCGCCGTCGACGGCGTGAGCTTCGAGGTGGGGGAGGGGGAGTCCGTCGCGCTCATGGGCGCCAACGGATCGGGCAAGTCGACCACGCTCAAGATGATCTCGGGCGTGCAGCAGCCGACCTCGGGGTGGATCCGCACCCGAGGCCGCGTGGCAGGCCTGCTCGAGGTCGGCGCGGGCTTCCACCCCAACCTCACCGGGCGCGAGAACGTCTACCTCAACGCGGCGATCCTCGGCATGAGCAAGCAGGAGACCGACGAGCGCTTCGGCGACATCGTCGAGTTCGCGGGCATCGGCGAGTTCCTCGACACCGAGGTGCGGCGCTACAGCTCGGGCATGCGCTCGCGGCTGGGCTTCGCGGTCGCCGTGCACACGAGGGTCGACGTGCTGCTCGTCGACGAGGTGCTCTCGGTGGGCGATGCCGCGTTCCGCGCCAAGTGCGACGACAAGATGCAGGAGCTGCGCGGGCAGGGCAAGACCATCTTCGTCGTCAGCCACAACATCAACACGGTGAAGAAGCTCTGCGACCGCGGCATCGTGCTGAAGAAGGGCAAGAAGATCTACGACGGCCCGATCGAGGGCGCCGCGGAGCTCGTCGCCCCGCCCAAGAAGAAGTAGGACCCGGCGGGCCTGCTTCGCCGCTTCGCGGACAGCGCCGCAGCCGGTCGCGCAGCTCCTTCTTCGGTCGTGACTCAGGCAGGAGATCTGGATTCAACCGGATCCTTCGCCCGGGTTTTCATCCGGTTGAGCGTAAATCTCTCGCCTGAGCATCGGGAGGGGACGATGGAGTAGCGGGGACTTTCGAGATGGTACCATTCTGGTATGGCAATGACGGTGAGACTCCCTGCAGAACTCGACGAGAAGCTCGAGCAGATCGCCGCTGCGCGGCACACCTCCAAGCATGCGGTGCTCATCGAGGCTGCGAACCGCTTCGTCACCGACGAGTTCAAGACGGCGATGGTGCTCGCGGCTGTTGACCGGGTTACCGATCAGTACGCAGACGCCATCCAGCGACTGGAGGATGCGTGACGATCTTCGTCGGCATCGAGCAGGCCATTGCGACGATCGAGCGATTGGGGTTCCATGTGCGGGATCATGGGCTCCTGGCCAGCGCACTCGCCCGCCCCGCAGCGAGCATGTTCGGAGAGGACGCCTACGCCACCCTCGATCTGAAGGCCGCCGCCCTGTTCTCGTCGTTGGCGCAGAATCACCCGCTCTTCGATGGGAATAAGCGATTTGCGATGATCCTCACCTTCGCGTTCCTCGAGATCAACGGGAGGGTGATGACCTGCACCAACGACGAAGCCTTCGACCTCGTGCTCGCGGTCGCCCAGAGCCGGCTCGAACTCGACGAGATCGCGGCGCGGCTCGCCGAGCACTCGGTGCCGCGCACCCGCTGAAGATGCACCCGCTGGCGGCGCTTCTGCCCGAGGCGCTACGCGGGCGCGAGGGCGCGGATCCCAGCCCGCTCGGCGGCTTCGGCCAGCTCCCGGTCGTAGGTCAGGATCTCATCCGCCTGCAGGCGCATTGCTACCGTGAGGTGCAGTGCATCCGCGCTGCGCAGCGGCGCCAGGCGAGTGGCGGCGATGAAATCGCGTTGCTTCAGTTCGACCAGCTCGACTTGATCGAGGGCCTGGTGTACACGCTCCAGGTCGACCTGGAGCGGCCGGCGACCTCCTGCGCAGTGCAGCTCGGTGAACAGCAGCCATGAGGCGGTGAGTATCAGGGAGGGATTATCTGAAAGATACCTCTCGAGGCTCGCGCTGTGCTGTTCTTCGATCACCATCTTCATGGCTGCGGAGGTGTCGAGATATGCGAGCCTCAATAGTCTCGCCTCGACTCGCGGATCAACTGCTCGGTGCTCACATCGATCTTCACCCGTTCGATGTCCTTCAGGGCCTCGCGAGGTGCCTGCGGGGGCCGGGTCTGCCCGAGGGCCCTCAGGATCTCGAGGGGGGTGCGCCCCTCGACGTACGGACTCAGCACCGCGACGGGCCTGCCGCGGTTGGTGATGATGACCGTCTCACCGGCCTCGACCTGACGCAGCAGCTCGCCGCTCTGATTGCGCATCTCGCGCTGGCTCACCTGTCTCATGCGACCAGCGTAGCGCGATGTAGCACAAAGCTGAAGCGGCAGGAGCGGTGCAGCGCGTCAGCTGCGGGGGATCGGCACCCGGCGCCAGGGCTGCTTGGTGGGCTCGGTGCTCTGGGCCGGGATCTCGAAGTCGTAGCGCGTCTTGACCGCGAGCACGACCAGCAGTATCCAGCCGGCCTCGACGAGGATGCGGCTCTCCGCGATCGACTGCACCACGAGCGCGACCATCACCAGCCACGGCCAGAGCGCGCTCGTCGCGTAGGGCAGGGCGGGGCCGTGGCCGTTGCGGGGCTGGTCGATCGCGCGGAACCAGGTGCGCCACAGCGTGAGGATCACGAGCGGCGCGAACACCAGCAGCCCGATGATCCCCAGTTGGAACCACACGTCGAGCCAGGCGTTGTGCGCGCTCGGCACCGGCATGCCGGCCTTCGTGTCGAGGCCCTTGAACGGCTTCACCCATGTGGGCCAGTAGCTCACCCACCCCCAGCCGACGACCGGATGCTGCTCGACGAGCTCCCACACCTTGCCCCAGGTCTCGGCGCGGCCGGTCAGGTCGCTGCTCTTGCCGAGCAGACCGAACACGAAGTCCCTGGCCAGGACGGTGACCGCGGCGGCAACGGCGAACGCGATCGCCCCGGTCAGGTAGAGCGGGGCTCGACGCTCGGGGCCGAGGCGTCTCGCCCAGATCGCGAAGCCGAGGGCGATGAGCACGGCGATGAAGGCCACCCAGATGGTCGCGCTGCGCGTCAGCAGGAGCGTCAGCACGGCCATCGCGACCCAGAACCAGCCGGCGGCCGGGCGCACGAGCCCGGCGCGCAGCTGGATGCCCCAGATGATGAGCGCCAGCAGGCCCAGGAACCCGAGGATCACGGAGCTCGCGACGATGCCCTGGATGGGCCCGCCCTGGAAGAGCAGGTCGCGGCTCCAGAAGAGGATCTTGCGGGTCTTGCCCTCGGGCTGCTCGAGCCACCAGGGCATGAGCGGCGCGCGGACGAAGAGCGCGACCCACAGCTCGAACAGGAACGAGATGCCGATGACGTAGCGCAGCGCGGTGCCGAGGGTGCGCAGCAGCTCGTGCCAGCTGAGCACGAACGCGAGAGAGACCGCGGCGGCGGTCGTGGCGAGCTGCGCGATGACACCGAGCACGCTCTCGAAGCGGTACTGCGACCAGATGATGGAGAGCGCCGCCCAGCCGAGGAACCAGTAGAGGGGGGCCGGCAGGCGGTACCAGCGGAACCGCTCGGGCCGCACGATCACGAAGACCGCGATGCTGACCGCGACGAGCACGCCGGCGAGCACGAAGTATGCGGGAATGCCCACCAGGTTGCGCACTCCGTTGGCTCCCAGCACGAACGCGAACACGGTGATCGCCCACGCGCCGACGCCCAGCCGGGTCTTGCTCTCAGTCATAGTCGGTATGGTATCTGGTTGATTGTCATGCTGGTCTTCATCGAGAACACCCCGAGGGCGTACGCCTGGGGTTCACGCGACGCGCTGCCCGAGCTGCTCGGCACCGCGCCCACAGGCGAGCCGCAGGCCGAGCTCTGGCTGGGGGCGCATCCGGGCGGACCTGCGACGGTGGCGAAGGGCGCGCCGACGCCGAGCACGCTGATCGATCTGATCGAGCGGGATCCCGAGGCGTACGGCGTCGACGGCGGTCAGCTGCCGTTCCTGCTGAAGGTGCTGGCTATCGGCGCCCCGCTGTCGCTGCAGGTGCACCCCGACAGCGAGCAGGCCGCGGCGGGCTTCGATGCGGAGGAGGCCGCCGGCGTGCCCCGCGATGCGAAGGATCGCAACTATGGCGACCGCAACCACAAGCCCGAGTTGCTGGTCGCGCTGAGCGAGGTGACGGCGCTGTGCGGGTTCCGCTCGCTCGAGGCTGCCGGGAAGGATCTCGAGGCGCTCGCGGCCGCCGTGGCGCCCGGGCCGGAGGCGGAGGCGCTCGCCGCCGCGGCCGGGCGGTGCGCTGCGGAGGCGGGTGGCGCCGCGGCTGACGATGTGCGCCGCGCGTTCGTGTGCTGGGCCCTGAGCGGCGAGGACGCCGACGGGGTGCGCGCGACCGTGCAGGCCGTCGGGCGGGCGGTGCAGCCCCCCTCGGAGGTGCTGGAGCAGAGGATCGGAGCAGACCGGCTGGCAGCCCTGCGACAGCTCGTCGCGGCCTACCCCGAGGATCCTGGGGTGCTGGTGTCGCTGCTGCTGCATCTCGTGCGGCTGCTGCCCGGCGAGGCCGTCTACCTGAAGGCGAGGCAGCTGCACGCTTACCTGAGCGGCATCGCGGTCGAGGTGATGGCGGCCTCCGACAACGTGCTGCGGGCGGGGCTGACCGAGAAGCACATCGACGTCGCCGAGCTGCTGAGCGTGCTCGATCCGTGCGAGCTCGCGGATCCGCGCTTCCCCGCGCGCACGCTGGCGCCGGGGCTCGTGGCGTACGAGCCCGGGGTGCCCGACTTCAGGCTGCTGCGCGCCCGGCTGTGCGAGCCCGAGGGCGACGACGGCTCGGGATCCGCCGCGTTCGCCGTCGCGGCGGACGATCGGGCGGAGACGGTCGCGGTCGACGCGCACTACCCGCTGGTGCTCATCGTCACCTCGGGGCGGGTGCGCGTGGAGCGGCCCGGTGCGGAGTTCGGCGAGGTGGCGAGCGTGGGCCGGGGGCAGTCGCTGTACGTCTCGGCCGGGGAGCCCGTCGAGCTGAGCGGTCTGGGCGAGGCGTTCGTGGCGACGGTGGGCGCCGGATGGGGCGAGCCGTCGGCGCATCGGCGTGTCGCGTGCTGAGCGCGACGCGCTCATCCTCCCCGTGTGTCGCAAACCCTCAAGCGGATATTGAGGCTTTAGAATCTTCGGCTTGACTTTGGGTGAATCACAACGGTGTAATTGTTCCCAAGCGCATCAGCGTTCGCGGTTTCGAATCAGTCGAAGGGGGTAACGACGATGTCGCAGCACCTCCCGAACCCCAGGGTTCCCGGTGACTGGTTCGTCGACCCCGTCTTCCTCGGCGTTCCCGGCGTGCGCCGCAGCGAAGAGGACGAGGCCCTCGCCTGGCAGTCCGACGCTCTCTGCGCGCAGACCGACCCCGAGGCGTTCTTCCCCGAGAAGGGCGGCAGCACGCGCGAGGCCAAGCGCATCTGCGAAGGCTGCGAGGTGCGCAGCGAATGCCTCGACTACGCGCTCGCCAACGATGAGCGCTTCGGCATCTGGGGCGGGCTCTCCGAGCGCGAGCGCCGCAAGCTGCGCCGTGAGGCCATCTAGCCCTAGCCCTAGCCCGATCCTGCGAAAACGCCGAACTGCGTCATTCGCGGCGAGGCACGCGGGCGAGCGTCGCAGGCGCGCCTAGTCTGATGGGGTTATGCGCACTATCGTGACCGCCATCCTCGTCGCCCGCTCGGGCGGCGACTGGCTCGAGCAGACCCTCGCGGCCCTCGGCGAGCAGACCCGGCGCCCCGAGCGCCTCATCGCGGTCGCCACCGGGGGAGGCGAGGCGCTCTCGCGGCAACTCGCCGAGGGCGGGGCGCACTACGTCGTCACCTCGAGCGGTCCGCTGCCCTTCGGCGAGGCGGTCGCCCGCGGGGTCGCCGCACTGCCGCGCGAGACCGAGCCGGTGCAGGAGTGGCTCTGGCTGCTGAGCGAGGATTCCGCGCCCGAGCCTCAGGCGCTCGAACGGATCCTCGAGACCGTGCAGCGCGCCCCATCGGTCGCCGTCGCCGGCCCGAAGATCGTCGACTGGGATCGCCCCGATCGCATCATCGAGCTCGGCCAGAGCCTCACCCATCGCGGGGACCGCTGGCTGCTGCGCAGGCAGGAGCTCGACCAGCAGCAATACGACCACCTGCAGGACGTGCTCGGGGTCGGCCCGGTCGGCATGCTGGCGCGCCGTGACGTCTGGGAGCAGCTGCAGGGCTTCGATCCTGCGCTGCCCGTCTTCGACGACGGCCTCGACTTCAGCGTGCGCGCCCGCCTCGCCGGCTATCGCGTCGTGGTCTCGCCCGCCTCGCGCGTGCGCTTCGCCCGTTCGGGCGTCGCCGGCCCCCGCATCGACCGCTCGCGCTCGGTCATGCGCACCGCGCACCGCCAGGGCCGCACCGCGCACCTCCGCCGCCGCATCGCCTACGCGCCCGGCTTCCTCGCGTTCTTCCTGTGGCTGGGACTGCCCCTCGTCGCCGTGGCACGGGTCTTCTGGGCACTGATCCGCGAGCAGCCCGGCCACATGCTCGGCGAGTTCGGCTCGGCGCTCAAGGTGTTCTTCACCCCCGGTGCGATCCTCGCCTCGCGCCGCCGCATCAAGCAGGCGGACAAGGCCGGCTGGGCCGCGGTCAGGCCGCTGCGCGTCGACTCCAAGACCGTGCGCACCGCGCGCATGATCGACCGCGAGGCGATCCTCGCAGCCCAGGGCCGGCAACCGCGCGAGCTGCACTTCATCTCGACCGGCGGCCTCGCCGTGCTCATCACCTCGCTCGTGGTCGGCATCGCGCTCACCTGGTGGGCGCTCGCCCAGACCAGCCTCGCCGGCGACGCGATCGCCCCGCTCAGCCCCATCGGCGAGCTGTGGCGCAACACGCTCACGCAGGGCGGCGTGCCGGCCGATCCCTTCACCTGGGTGCTCGCAGTGCTCGGCTCCCTCACCTTCTGGAACCCGTCGCACGCCATCGTGCTGCTGTTCGTCGCCGCGATCCCGCTCGCCGCGATGGGCGGCTGGATCTGGGGCGCCCAGCTCACCGAGTCGAAGGCCGGCCGCGCGCTGCTCGGCCTCGGCTGGGCGCTGAGCCCCGTGCTGATCGGCACCCTCGAAGCCGGCCGCCTGCCCACGATCATCGTCGCCGTCACCCTGCCCTGGCTGCTGCTCGCCGCCAGCCGCTGCCGAGAGTCCTGGAGCTGGGCCGGCACCGCCTCGCTGCTCGCAGCCGTCGTGCTCGCCTGCGCCCCCGTGCTGATCCCGGCCGCCCTCGTGCTCTTCGTCGTGGGCCTCTTCAGCTCGGTGCGCGGCATCACCCGCGTGCTCACGACGGCGATCGCGCCGCTCGTGCTCTTCGCCCCCAAGCTCGTCTCCCTCATCGGCGACAGCCCGCTCGACCTGCTGCTCGACCCCGGCATCACCCCCGCCTACCGGCCCGCGAACGTCTGGCAGCTGCTGCTCGGCTTCCCCGAGTTCGGCCTCGCCGGCTGGGATCGCATCTTCGACACCATCGGGCTGGGCGGCGCCCCGGCGACCCTGCTCGCGGGCGTGCTGCTCGTGCCCATCGTGCTGCTGGCGGCCCTCGGCCTCTTCACCGGTCGCGTGTGGGTCACCGTGCTGAACGCCCTGCTCGGCGGCCTCGGCTTCGCCACGGCCCTCGCCGCGACCCAGCTGCGCCTGCTCGGCGAGGGATCCGAAAGCGTCGCGCTCTGGACGGGCTCGGGCCTCGCGCTCTACTGGATCGGCATGCTCGGCCTCGCGGCGGTGGGCTGCACCGTGATCGCCCGCGCCGCGGCCCCCCTCGTCTCGGTCGCGCTGATCCTCGCCCTCGTCGCGGTCGCGCCCCTCGCGGTGCGGCTCGTGCTCGGTCAGACGGGTCTGCAGCCCGGCGACGCGCAGATGCCCGCCATCGTGCAGGCGGCCGGTGCGGCGGACCCCGAGCTGCACACCCTCGTGCTCACCGCGCAGGGCGAGGGCGCGGTGCGCGCCGAGCTCGTGACCGGCACCGGTCTGCGGCTCGACCAGCTGCGCACCGCCGACCGCACCGCCGAGGCCACTGCGCAGGACGAGTGGGTCGCCGAGATCGTCGGCGCCCTCGCCAGCACCGGTCGCGGCGACGACCTGCAGCAGCTGCTCGGCGAGCACGGAGTCGGCTTCGTGCTCCTGAGCGGCTCGGCGGACGGCGACGACGCGGAGCGCGCGCGCCTGCAGGCCGCCCTCGATCATCACACGTCGCTCTCCAGCGCCGGGCAGACCGACCACGGGCTGCTCTGGCGGCTGCAGGGCGAGGTCTCGCAGGAGGCCGACGCCGCCGAGCAGAGCACCGCCAGCCCGCTCGAGGGCACCACGCTCAGCGGCCTCACCGTCTGGTGGGTGCAGGTGATCGTGCTGCTCGGCATGCTGCTGCTCGCGCTGCCCACCGGCGAGGTCGTCGAGCGGCCCGAGCGCCGGCGCAAGAAGGGCAGGGCCTCGGTGGCAGGATCGGCTGCGGCCGGATCCGGCGCCCTCGGATCGGGCGCCGTCGAATCGGGTGCTCTCGGCGCTGCTGTCGTCGATGACGGCGTCGCCGGTTCCGATGCCGGCGTCGCCGGTGCAGATGCCGCCGACGCCGCGCCTGCTCCACCGGAGCCCGAGGCACCGGAGTCAGAGGCGCCGGAGCCCGAGCCCGAGCAGGAACCGGCCGAGCCCGCGAAGCCGCCGGCGCCCGACGCGCCGGACGCCGACCGATCGCAGGGAGGCGAGCGATGAACGAGAAGAACGTGAACCGCGCCCTGCGGGGCGGTGCGAGGGCGCTCACCGGCGTGCTCGTCATCGGCGTCGCCGCGGCATCGGCGGTGATCCTCGGCTCCGCGACTCTGCCCTCCATCGAGCGCGAGCCCGTCTCGTTCACCGTCGACACCCTCCGCGGCGCCGAGCGGCAGTTCGTGTGCGCGGGTTCGTTCGCCGAGCTCGGCGCCGATGCCTCCCGCCCCGGCGTGGCGATCCCGGTCGGCGTCGCCGCCATCACCTTCGCGGGGCAGGCCTCAGCGCAGACCGAACTCGAGCGCGACGAGCCCGGCGGCAGCAGCCCGGCCGTGATCGCGGTGCCGGCCGAGGCCGCCTTCGCCGCGGCCCAGACTCAGAGCCTTGCGAGCGACACGCTCCGCGGGCGCACAGCCGCCGCCTGCACCGAGCCGTCGAACGAGCAGTGGCTCGTCGGCGGCACCACCGTCGTCGGGGCCTCGACCACGCTGAACCTCGGCAATCCGGCAGACGTGCCCGCGACCGTGCAGCTGACCATCTACGACGAGCGGGGCGAGATCGACTCCTCGCTCACGACCGGCGTGCTCGTGCCCGCGCGCAGCGAACGCGTGGTGTCGCTCAACGGCTACGCCCCCGGGCGGGAGCGGCTCGCCGTGCGCGTCGACAGCACCGGCGCCGCCGTGACCGCGTCGCTCGGCATCGGGCAGGTCTCGGGTCTCCAGCCCTTCGGCGTCGACACCGTCACGCGTCAGCTCGCAGGCGAGACCACGCTGGTCGTTCCGGGCGTCGCCAACCTCAGCGATCATGAGCACGGCCCCGGCGACACCGGCGAGTCCGACGCCTACCCGGTGCTCGTGCGCGCGCTCTCCACCACGGGAGCGAACGGCAGCGCCTCGGTCAGCGCGCTCTTCGCCGACGGCACCAGCGAGGCTCTCGGCACCCTCGAGCTCGTCGGCGCGGCGGTCGGCGAGCTGAGCGTCGCGCACTGGCCTGCAGAGGCTGCGGCGGTCGTGATCGACGCCGACGTGCCCATCGTCGGCGGCGTGCTCGGCTCCGCGACCGCCGGACCCGATCACGACAACGCCTGGTTCGCGCCCGCGCCGGCGCTCCGGCCGGGTCTCGACGCCTTCGCGGCGATCGTCACGGGCGGGCAGCTGGTGCTGGCGAACCCGGGCGGCGAGGACGCCGAGGTCACGATCTCGAGCGCCGCCGCGGCTGCCGATGCCGAGACCGGTGCCGGTGCGGGCGCCGACGCCGGCGCGGATCAGACCACGGGCGGGAGCGCCGGCAGCAGCGACGCCGGCGCCGAGCTCGCGATCGCGGATCAGACCGTGACCGTGCCCGCAGGCGGAGCCCTGGTGGTGAGCGCGCCCGCCGCGGCCCGCATCAGCGCGTCGACCCCCATCCACGCCGCGGTGCGAGTCGCATCCGGTGGCGACATCGCGGGCTATCCGGTGCTCGGCGAACCCGCGCGCGTGACCAGTCTCACCGTCTACCCCCGCTGATCCATCCTCGGGTCGGGTCGACGGTCGGGCCCACGACGGGCGTTCAGCGATCGGGATCGTGGCTCAGCAGCACCCAGCCGTCGGGCGGGCTCAGCGTGTCGCGATGCCTGGAGCACAGATCGAGCGCGGGCGGCTGCTTCAGCGGGCTGAGCGGCCCCACCGCCATGACGCGGCCCTCGTAGTCGGCGGTCAGCGTGGACACCGCGGGCGCCCCGCAACCCACCCGGCTGCACAGTCTGGCGCTCAGCCGTTCCGTCCCCTCGCCCACACTCACACCCTAGACTTGAACGATGGCGAGAGAGGCGAAGCGGCACGGGCGTCGGGAGATCCGGTCGTCGCTCACCGGGCCCGCGCTGCCCGATCCCGACGGTCGCATCCTGCGATTCGAGCTCGACGCGCGCTCGGCGCTCGAACTGCTGCAGCACCTGCTGCCCGACGAGTTGCGCGGGGTGAAGGTCGGCTTCGCCACCGCTCCGCTCGGCGACGTCACGAGCGAGCAGCCCGCCTTCTACTCGATCGATCGCCGTCGCCGCAGCATCGTGCTCTACCGCATGCCCATCCAGCGGGCGCAGGGCCTGCACGTCGATGACGCCGAGCACCGCCGGCTCTTCATCGGGCACTGCGTCTACCTGGCGGTCTGCGAGTACCTGGGGCGGGATCCCTGGGAGCTGCTGCCGGGGCGCTTCGACCACTATTGACGGTGAGGCCTGCGGAGAATGCGGCCCGCTCTCGCGCCCCGCACGGTCGGACGGGCTAGGATCAGGGCATGAGCGCGCGGATACTCGTGGTCGACGACGATAGGGCACTGGCAGAGATGCTCGGCATGGTGCTGCAGGGCGAAGGCTTCCTGACCGAGCATTCGGCCGACGGCGCCGAGGCGGTCGAGAGGTTCAGGGAGATGCGACCCGACCTCGTGCTGCTCGACCTGATGCTGCCCGGCATCGACGGCATCGAGGTCTGCTCGCGCATCCGCGCCGAATCGGGCACCCCGATCATCATGCTCACGGCCCGCACCGACACCACGGACGTGGTGCGGGGGCTCGAAGCCGGCGCCGACGACTACGTGGTGAAGCCCTTCAACCCGGTCGAGCTGATCGCGAGGATCAGGGCCCGCCTGCGCGAGCCCCAGCAGGAGACGAGCGAGACCCTGCGCGTGGGCGACCTCGACATCGACGTCTCGGCGCACGAGGTGCGGCGCGGCGGTCAGGCCATCTCGCTGACCCCGCTCGAGTTCGACCTGCTCGTCATCCTCGCCCGCAAGCCTCAGCAGGTGTTCACCCGCGAAGTGCTGCTCGAGAAGGTGTGGGGCTACCAGTACAAGGCCGACACCCGTCTCGTGAACGTGCACGTGCAGAGGCTGCGCGCCAAGATCGAGCTCGATCCCGATCGCCCCACCATCGTCACCACCGTGCGCGGGGTCGGCTACCGCGCGGGTTCCACCGCGGCCGGTGCCAACGGGTCGGCCGCCGACGCAGACTGATCAGTGGCGCGCAGGAACGGTCGCTCGGCGCTCGCGCTGAGGCTGCGGCGCCTGAGGCTCAGGTGGGTGCGCATCACCGAGCCGGTGCTGGGCCCGGTCCGTGCGCGATGGCGGCGCTCGCTCAAGCTGCGCACCATGACGATCACCGGCGCAGTCACCGGCTTCATGATCATCGTCTCGGGCACCTTCATCCTCACCAGCGTCGGCGACGATCTCTACTCCTCGCGCCGCGACCAGGTGCTCGAGGATTCGGCGCGAGCGACGCTGGCGGCGCAGGGCCAGGTCGACGCCTCTGCGGCGAACGATCGAGCGGCGCTGCTGGCCCTCTCGACGGCGGTGCGCGGCACGGTGCAGGACACGTCGTCGAGCCAGCTCATCTACGTGCGCAGGCAGCCGGGGCAGGATCCGTTCCCCGACGCCCCCGACGACTTCAACACCTCGTCGCAACTGGTCGACGCGGTGAGCCCCGAGCTCTCCGAGGCGGTGAGAGAGGGCGGGGCGCCCCAGTACTGGCAGGCCGTCACGCTCGCCGACAGCGCCGGGGTGCTGGCTCCCGGCATCGTGGTGGCCTCCAGCATCACGCTGCCGGCCGGGGCGGGCACCTACGACCTCTTCATCGGCTACAGTCTCGCCGACACGCAGCGGACCCTCGGGTTCATCACCCGCACCCTCGGCATCACCGCGCTGTTCCTCATGCTGCTCATCGGCGGTCTCGTGTGGTCGATCTCCGGCATCGTGTTCCGCCCGATCCGCGCGGCGGCCGACGCGAGCCGGCGACTGGCGGCAGGCGAGAGCGACGCCCGCATGCCGCTGCAGAACGACGAGCACTTCGACCAGCTCTCCGAGAACTTCAACGACATGGCCGACACTCTGCAGGCGAGGATCGCCGAGCTCGACCACCTCTCCGAGATGCAGCAGCGCTTCGTCTCCGACGTCTCCCACGAGCTGCGCACGCCGCTCACCACCATCAGGCTGGCGAGCGAGGTGCTGCGGTCGCAGGATCACGCCGCCGATCCCGCTCAGGCCCGTGCGATCGAGGTGCTCGGCACGCAGGTCGACCGCTTCGAGTCGCTGCTCGCCGACCTGCTCGAGATCTCCCGATACGATGCCGGCCGGGTCGTCATCGAGATCGAGCCCACCAATCTCGTCACGCTGACGGGCGAGGTGGTCGAGGGGCTCCGCCCCCTCTCGGAGAGCGCGATCGAGGTTCGGGCGCTCGGCGGCTACGCCACCGTCGACGTCGACGCGCGCCGCATCCGCCGCATCGTCTCGAACCTCGTCGGCAACGCCATCGAGCACGGCGAGGGCCGGCCCATCGAGGTGACCGTCGACTCGAACGCCGAGGCCATCGCCATCGGGGTGCGCGACCGCGGCGTGGGACTCACCCCCGAGCACCTCGCGCACGTCTTCGACCGGTTCTGGCGCGCCGACCCGTCGCGCAAGCGCACCCTCGGCGGCACGGGGCTCGGCCTCGCCATCGCGCAGGAGGACGCGGCCGTGCACGGCGGGGTGCTCGACGCATGGTCGTGGCCGGGCGAGGGGTCGCACTTCAGGCTCACCCTGCCGCGCAACGCGCGATCCGGGTCCGTCGCCTCGCCGATCCCTCTGATACCCGACGACGCCAGCGAGGACGCGCGCGCCGCTGAGCCCTCGGGAGGCTGGCTGCGACGGGCGACGCGACGCAGGTCGCGCGAGAAGACGAGGGAGAAGAGGCGATGAGCGAGCGCAGGATCCTGCGCCCCCGGCTCCGGGGGCTGCTCGCGGCGAGCCTGCTCGCGGCGCTCGCTCTCACCGGCTGTCAGGCGATTCCGGGCGCAGGCCCCGTGCAGGAGGGGCTCCAGAGCCTCGATCAGGCCGATCAGCCTGTGCAGTTCACTCCCGGCGGGCCGACCGCGGGCGCCACCCAGGAGGACATCGTGCGCGGCTTCGTCCGGGCCGCCACCTCGAGCACCGACGACTACGCGATCGCCCGCGAGTTCCTCGCCCCGAGATACGCCGAGCAGTGGGAGCCCGCGGCCGGGGTGTTCGTCGATGAGGGCAACCAGCCCTACCGTGCTGTCGACGAGAACATCGGCGAGCTCTCGCTCTCGGGTCTCGCCACCGTCGACGAGCGCGGCACGCTGACGCCGCTGCCGCCGGGGCCCGAGACGAGCATGCGGTTCGAGTTCGAGCAGGTGCAGGGCGAATGGAGGATCGTCTCGGCGCCGAACGGCATCATCCTCGACCGCAGCACCTTCGTCGCGGTCTGGACGCCGCGGCAGATCTACTTCCTCACCCCCGACAACCGGCTGGCCGCGGAGACGCGATGGTTCCTCAACCGCGCGACGCTCAGCACTCAGATCGTCACCGAGCTGCTCGCGGGGCCCACGGGCGTCGACAGCGGGGCGATGCGCACCGCGTTCCCGAGCGGCACGGCGCTCATCGCGAACTCGGTGCCGGTCAGCGACGGCACGGCCCAGATCGACCTCTCGCCCGAGCTGCTGACCGGCGACGCCGATACCGTCGAGCAGGTCAAGCGCCAGCTCGCGACGAGCCTGCACTCGGCACCGGGCGTGACCAGGTTCGAGATCTCGGTCGGCGGGGCGGAGATCGAGTCGGGGCCCGTCACGGCGCCTGAGAGCGACTCCCGCGGCTCCGATCCCACCCAGACGGTGGTGATGAAGGACGGAGTGCTCGGGCAGGTGGGCCCCGGCGAGATCGAGCCGCTGCCGAAGATCGGCGAGAGGATCGCGGCGCTCTCGCCGCTCGGGGTGAGCCTGAGCCAGGATCGCACCAGCGCCGCGGTGCGGCACGCCGTCTCGGGCGGCCAGGCGGTGAGCTGGGTCGGCGCCGACGACGTGGTCACGCTCGACCTGCGCGCAGGACTGATCGACCCCGGCCTCGACCGCTTCGGCTACGTCTGGAGCTACGCCACCTCCGACCCGGGCTCGATCCACGTCGAGAAGCCGGGGGAGGAGGGCCAGCTGCTCGAGCTGCCGGGCATCGCCGGCCGCTCGCCGCTGGCGGTCAGGATCTCGCCCGCGGGCAACCGCATCGCCATGCTCACCGTGGACGATGC
>JBFXIT010000016.1:16758-20904 GCA_050175655.1 Leucobacter sp. | reverse complement strand
CGATGCGCTCCACCGCGGTGAACGGTGCGTCGCCGTGCAGCATGTCGATGACCGTGCGCAGGGGAGTCGTCACCCCGAACTCTCCGAAGCGGTGCGTGTCGGCCTCGGTGTACCGGAGCTCGTAGACTCGCAGCCACTCCGAGTCGACGCCGTACGATCGCCTGCCGGAGCGCGCCGTCACCTGGAGCGGTCTGCCGGGCGACCGTGCCGCGCCCCATACCCACGCCGCGGTGAGATGGGTGGCGATCCGGCCACCGCCGAGCCACGGTGCGAGGGCGGCCGTGCGAACGCGCGGGGTCTCGGGCCAGCCGATTCCGCGCACGCCCGGGCCGCACGGCACCAGAGACCCCCTCAGGCGCTCCGCTGAGCGCAACGCCTCGGGCCAGAGGTCGAAGCGGGGCGGATGGGCGACGAATGGAGCAGCGGTCATGCCTCCATGCTGCCGCTTCCGGGCTTCGCGGACCCCGGGATCCCCGGAATCTGTGGATAAGTCGGTCAGTCCCCGAGTGCCGCGAGCCAGGATTGCTGCGTGGCGAGCTTCTGCTCGGCTTCCGACCTCTTCTTCGGGTCGCTCGCGTTCGCGATCTCCGCCTCGAGCTCGGCGATCGACGCCTCAAGCTGGCCCCGCAGGCCCTCGCTTCGCGCCTTGGTCTCGGGGTTGGTCTTGCGCCAGTGCTCGTCCTCGAGCGACTTCACGTGGTCCTCGATCTTGCCGAGGCGCCCCTCGATCTCGCGCAGCGACTCGCGCGGCACCCGGCCGATCTCGTCCCACTTGATCTGCAGGGCGGTCAGCCGCTTGCGGGCGGCGACGCGGTCGGTCTCCTGCAGCAGCGGCTCGGCCTCGGTCAGCAGCGCCTGCTTCGCCGTCAAGTTCTCGGCGTATTCCTCGTCCTGCTGCGCGATCTCCGCTGCCTTCGCGGCGTACAGCACGTCGCCGGCGGCCTTGAACCTCGCCCACAGCTGGTCGTCGACCTTGCGGCTGGCCCGGCCCGCCGCCTTCCACTCGTCGAGCAGGTTGCGGTACGAGGGAATGCCGTCGAGGCCCCGGGGCGCGAGCGCCTCTGCCTGCGCGATCAGCCGCTCCTTCGCCTGCTTGACCTCTTTGTTGGTGGCATCCATGCGCGCGAAGTGCGCGCGGCGGGCCGAGTCGAAGCTCTGCCGTGCGGCGCGGAACCGCTTCCACAGCGCATCCGCCTGCGACTTGGGAATGCTGGCGCCGCTGCGCTGCACCGCCTGCCAGTCGGCGAACAACTGCTCGAAGGCCGCGCCCGTATCCTTCCACCGGATCGAGGTCTCGGGCTGCGCGGCGAGCCGCTCGGCCTCGTCGATGATCGCCTCGCGCTTCGCCAGCGCCTCGGCGCGCGCCGCCTCGCGCTCGGCCTTCTGCTTCTCGCTCAGCTCGCCCGCCTTGCCAGCGAGCTTCTCGACCCGCTCGCGCAGCGCGTTCAGGTCGCCGACCGCGGCCGGCTCGGCGAGCTGCTGCTGCAGGTGGGCCACAGCCTCGCCTGCCTCGCCGCCGGCGACGCCGCGTGCGATCCGCGCTTCGAGCAGGGTCACCTGGCCGGCGAGATCGGCGTACTTGCGCTCGTAGTAGGCGAGCGCCTCTTCGGGGGTACCGTCGGGGAACTGCCCGACCTCGCGCTCGGAGTCGCCTTCGCGCACGTAGACCGTGCGGTTCTCATCGACTCGACCCCAGGTCTGTTCGTTCTCGCTCACCGCGTTCACCCGCCGTTCGTTGCTGCCGGCCTCCGCCGACCCTGACATGCCTCATCCACTCTAGCCGCTCGCATCCGGAGCCCGCGATGATGCGACCGAGTCGTTATGCGACCGGCTGGCGGGTCCGGAGCATGCCCCGAAGCGAGAATGTCGGTGGTGCCGGATAGCATCGAATCATGACCAGCCAGACCGGGCACACGGCACCGCTCGCGGTGCGCATGCGTCCGCGCACCCTCGACGAGGTCGTGGGGCAGCAGCACCTGCTGCGGCCCGGAGGTCCGTTGCGCGTGCTCGCCGGCAGCGCCGACAGCGCAGCCGGGCCGGTGTCGGTGATCCTCTGGGGGCCTCCCGGCACGGGCAAGACCACGCTGGCGCAGGCGATCGCCGCGTCGAGCGGGCGCCGCTTCGTCGAGCTCTCCGCGGTGACGGCAGGCATCAAGGACGTGCGCACGGTCATGCAGCGCGCGCTCGACGACCGCGATCTCTACGGCCTGTCGACGGTGCTGTTCCTCGACGAGATCCACCGCTTCACGAAGGCTCAGCAGGACGCGCTGCTGCCGGGCGTCGAGAACGGCTGGGTCACGCTCGTCGCCGCGACGACCGAGAACCCCTCGTTCTCCGTCATCAGCCCGCTGCTCTCGCGTTCGCTGCTGCTCACGCTCGAGCCCCTGACCGACGAGGATCTCGGCACGCTGCTGCGCCGGGCCGTCGAGGATCCGCGGGGGCTGAACGGCTCGGTGGCGCTGGACGATGATGCGCTCGCCGCGCTGGTGCAGCTCGCCTCGGGCGATGCGCGACGCGCCCTGACCGGGCTGGAGGCCGCGGCCGGGTCGGTGCTCGCGGAGTCGTCACCGGTCGAACACGAAGGGGATGAGCCGGGCGACATCGCGGCCGAGACCGACGGCGCCCTCCCCACGATCACTGCGGAGACCGTCACAGCCGCGGTGGACCGGGCTCTGCTGCGCTACGACCGTCAGGGCGACGAGCACTACGACGTCATCAGCGCCTTCATCAAGTCGATCCGGGGCTCCGACCCCGACGCGGCGATCCACTATCTCGCCCGCATGATCGAGGCGGGGGAGGATCCCCGCTTCATCGCGCGCCGCCTCATGGTGCACGCGGCGGAAGACATCGGCATGGCCGACCCTCAGGCGCTGACGATCGCCGTTGCGGCCGCCGAGGCGACGCAGCTGATCGGGCTGCCCGAGGCGCGCATCCCGCTCGCCGAGGCAACCATCTACCTGGCGACCGCGCCGAAGTCGAACGCGGTGATCTCGGCGATCGACGCCGCCATCGCCGACGTACGGGCCGGCGGCTTCGGCCGGGTGCCGAAGCACCTGCGCGACGGCCACTACCCGGGTGCGAAGCGCCTCGGCCACGGAAAAGGCTACAAGTACCCCCACAGCGACCCCCGAGGGGTCGTGCAGCAGCAGCATCTGCCCGACGAACTGGTCGAGCGGGTCTACTACCGGCCGAGCGAGCACGGCAACGAGCGCGCCGTCGCCGAGCGCCTCGAGAAGATCCGCAGGATCACGCGCGGCTGACGGAAAACTGGTAAGCTGAACGTTGGCCAACGTCGCGTTTTCTGCTGGCTGCAGGAAAACGCAGGACGGCAGGCGCCCTGTAGCCGGGTTTCTGCAATGGTCGTTCCCTCACCGCATGCGGCAGCTCTAGCCGTGCGCGGTTCGCTGCGTCGCGTGCGTCACCTGTTGGCGCGGGCGCAGCACGGCCGGGAGAACACTGCGGCGGGCATCCGCTCCGCCGCGTCGCACAAGTCAGAAACCCGAAAGGACACCGCGTGTCGAAGACCACTCGCACCCGTGCCAAGGTTCGCCAGTCGCGAGCCCTGGGCATCCCGCTCACCCCGAAGGCCGCCCGCTACCTCGAGAAGCGCCCCTACGGCCCCGGCCAGCACGGCCGCACCAAGCGCAAGAGCGACAGCGACTACGCCGTCCGCCTGCGCGAGAAGCAGCGTCTGCGGGCCCAGTACGGCATCCGCGAGAAGCAGCTCGTCATCGCGTTCAAGGAGGCCCGCCGCCAGGACGGCCTGACCGGTGAGAACCTGGTCGAGCTGCTCGAGATGCGTCTCGACGCCCTCGTGCTGCGCGCCGGCTTCGCCCGCACCACCGCGCAGGCCCGCCAGATGGTCGTGCACCGCCACATCCTCGTCGACGGCAAGATCGTCGACCGCCCGTCGTTCCGCGTGAAGCCGGGCCAGCTCATCCACGTCAAGGAGCGCTCGGAGGGCACCGAGCCCTTCCAGGTCGCCGCCGCCGGTGGCCACGCCGAGGTGCTGCCCCCGGTTCCGGGCTACCTCGAGGTCCAGCTCGACAAGCTGCAGGCGCGCCTCGTGCGTCGCCCGAAGCGCGCCGAGGTGCCCGTCACCTGTGACGTGCAGCTGGTCGTCGAGTACTACGCTGCGCGCTAAGC
>JBFXIT010000016.1:3325-16658 GCA_050175655.1 Leucobacter sp. | reverse complement strand
ACTACGCTGCGCGCTAAGCACAGCATCAGCGTTATCGGGAGGGCGTCGGCTTCGGCCGGCGCCCTTTCCGTTTCCGTCAGGGGTCGAACGCTAGACTTGCGGGGTCTAGAGAACCTATAGGAGAGCAGCATGCGCAGACTGTCCTGGCTGATCGTCGGGGTCGCCCTCGGCTTCGTGGCCGCGCACTTCGTCAACCAGACCCCCGAGGGGCGACGCTTCTTCGAGCGGGTGAACCGGGGTGCGCGCGAGTTCGGCGACGCCGTCGCCTCGGGCTACCGCGTCGCCGAGGAGGAGTTCTCGGAAGCCCTCGACGACGTCGAACGCCGTCTCGCCGAGCTGGAGGCGAAGAAGTAAGCATGCAGACCGCCGAGATCCGCCGTCGCTGGCTCGACTTCTTCGAGCGCAACGGCCACACGGTCGTGCCGTCCGCCTCCCTGGTGAGCGACGATCCGAGCCTGATGTTCACCGTCGCGGGCATGGTGCCGTTCGTGCCCTATCTGTCGGGCCTCGTGCCAGCACCGTACCCGCGTGCGACCAGCGTGCAGAAGTGCATCCGCACGAACGACATCGAGGAGGTCGGCAAGACCCCCCGCCACGGCACCTTCTTCCAGATGTGCGGCAACTTCTCGTTCGGCGACTACTTCAAAGAGGGAGCGATCCGCTTCGCCTGGGAGCTGCTCACGACCCCCGAGGCCGAGGGCGGCCTGGGCTTCGACGCGAAGGATCTGTGGGTCACCGTCTACGAGGACGACGACGAGGCTTTCGGCCTCTGGCGCGAGATCGCGGGCCTGCCGGAGGAGCGCATCCAGCGCCTCGGCATGGACACGAACTACTGGTCGACCGGTCAGCCGGGCCCGGCCGGCCCCTGCAGCGAGATCTTCTTCGACCGCGGCCCCGAGTACGGCATCGACGGCGGCCCCGCCACAGATGACGACCGCTACGTCGAGATCTGGAATCTCGTGTTCATGCAGTATCAGATCGCCGATGTGAAGTCGAAGACCGACTTCACGATCGTCGGCCCGCTGCCGAAGCAGAACATCGACACCGGCATGGGCCTCGAACGGGTCGCCTTCATCAAGCAGGGTGTCGGCAACATGTACGAGATCGATCAGGTGCGGCCGGTGCTCGACGCCGCGGCCGAGCTCGCGGGCAAGGCCTACGGCGCGGATCACGACGACGACGTGCGCCTGCGGGTGATCGCCGACCACGTGAGAAGCGGCCTCATGCTGATCGCCGACGGCGTGACCCCCTCGAACGAGGGGCGCGGCTACATCCTGCGACGCCTGCTGCGCCGCGTGATCCGCTCGATGCGCCTGCTGGGCGTGGACGGCCCGACCTTCGACACGCTGTTCCCCGCCTCGCGCGACGCCATGAAAGCCGCGTACCCCGAGGTGGAGCGCGACTTCGACTTCATCTCGCGCACGGCCTACGCGGAGGAGCGCGCGTTCCTGCGCACCCTCGCGTCGGGCAGCCAGACCCTCGACGAGGCAGTGATCGAGGCGAAGCGCCAAGGATCGCGGCTCTCGGGCAGCACCGCCTTCCTGCTGCACGACACCTACGGCTTCCCGATCGAGCTGACGCTCGAGATCGCCGAGGAGGCGGGCGTCGCGGTGGACGAGGGCGTGTTCGTGACGCTGATGCAGGAGCAGCGGGAGCGTGCCAAGGCCGACGCGAAGGCCAAGAAGGGTCAGCGCGCCGATCTCTCGGTCTACAAGGAGCTGCGCGGTCTCGGAGAGACGGCGTTCGTGGGCTACGACGAGCTGACCAACGAAAGCCGCGTGCTGGGGATCGTCGTCGACGGGCAGCCGGCACCGGCCGCGCACGAGGGTCAGATCGCCGAGCTGGTGCTCGCGGAGACGAGCCTCTGGGCTGAGTCCGGCGGCCAGGACAGCGACCAGGGCACGATCGTGGGCGATGGCTTCGAGGCCGAGGTGCTCGACGTGCAGAAGCCGGTGCCCGGGCTCATCGTTCACACCGTCAAGGTGAACGTGGGCACGGTCGCAGTCGACGCGCGGGCCGAGACCCGCGTCGACGCGGACTACCGGCGCGGCGCCACCCAAGCCCACTCCGGCACCCATATCGTCCACGCGGCGCTGCGCGAGGTGCTCGGCCCGAACGCGCACCAGGCGGGCTCGTACAACAAGGCCGGCTATCTGCGCCTCGACTTCACGCACGGCGAGGCGCTGAGCACCGAGACCAAGAGCGAGATCGAGGAGATCTCGAATCTCGCCATCCGCAGCGACTACGAGGTGGTCACGCGCGAGATGGCGCTCGACGACGCGAAGGCCCTGGGCGCGATGGCGCTCTTCGGCGAGAAGTACGGCGACCGCGTGCGCGTGGTCGACATCGGCGGCCCCTGGTCGCGCGAGCTCTGCGCGGGCACGCACGTCTCGAGCTCGGCCGAGATCGGCATGATCAGCCTGGTCGCCGAGAACTCGGTCGGATCGACCAACCGGCGCGTCGAATCCCTGGTGGGCATCGAGGCGTTCCGCAACTTCGCCGCCGAGCGCGCGATCGTGCAGCAGCTCACGAGCGACTTGAAAGTGCCCCGTCTCGAGGTGGTGCAGCGGGTGAGCGACCTCGCAGCGCAGCTGAAGGCCGCGGAGAAGAGGATCGCGAAGCTCGAGGCCGCGAAGCTCGGCGAGCGCCTGCCCGAGCTGATCGCCGGCGCCGAGCGGATCGGCGGACTCACGGTCGTCGCGGCGAAGCTCGGAACGGTCGGATCGGCAGACGACGTGCGCGGGCTCGCCCTGCAGCTCCGCGAGCGCCTGTCGGGCGAGGCCGCCGTGGTGGTGCTCACCGGCGACGCCGCGGGCAAGCCCGTGGTGATCGCCGCGACGACGCCCGCGGCCCGCGAGGCCGGCGCCAAGGCGGGCGCACTCGCCAAGGTCGGCGCTCAGGTGCTCGGCGGCGGCGGGGGAGGCAAGGACGACCTCGCCCAGGGCGGCGGCGCGGATCCCTCGAAGATCGACGAGGCTCTCGCCGAGATCCGGCGCAGCCTGGCCGGCACCCGAGCCGGCTGAGGACGATGCGGCCGGGAGTACGCTTGGGCGTCGACGTGGGCAAGGCCCGCATCGGAGTCGCGCGCTGCGATCCGCACGGCCTGCTCGCGACCCCGCTCGAGACTGTGGCGCGGGATCGCGGCAGCGCCGGCGCCGGCATCGATGCCGCGGGCTCGGACATCCGCCGCATCCTCGAACTCGCCCGCGAGCACGAGGCGTTCGAAGCGGTGGTCGGGCTGCCGCTCGGTCTGAGCGGGCATCGCACGCCCTCGACCGATGACGCGGAGCGGTTCGCCGAGCGGCTCGCCGCGGCCCTCTCCGGCGACGGCATCGCGGTGCGCCTGGTGGACGAGCGACTCTCGACCGTCTCGGCCCAGGGACAGCTGCGACAGGCGGGCCGGAAGACGAAGCAGAGCCGGGGCGTGATCGACCAGGCAGCCGCGGTCGTGATCCTGCAGCACGCACTCGATACCGAGCGATCCCGCGGCGAGGCTCCCGGGATCCTGGTCGATCCGACTAACCTGGTGGAGTCGCACGCCGACCGGACCGACGGCACACCAGACGGGGGAGAGCCAGCATGACCCACCGCCAGACGATCGACGAGCCGCGCCGCCAGCAGCGCCGCACCCGCCGCAGGCGCGTCATCATCAGCCTGATTGTGGTGTTCGCGCTGCTCGCGGGCCTCGGCGTCGCAGGCGGCGTGCTCTGGTCGACGTACGGCGAGCGGATCTCGCTCGCCCTCGGCTGGACGAGCAACGACTACGAGGGCGAGGGCCACGGCGAGGCCAGCATCACGATCGTCCCCGGCGAGATCGGCGAGGATGTCGCGGAATCGCTCGCCGAGGCCGGGGTGGTGAAGACCAAGGAGGCGTTCTACGAGCTGCTCCTCGCGCAGACCACGCCCGTGGAGTTCATGCCCGGCCTCTACATGCTGCGTCTCGAGATGAGTGCGCAGGCGGCGCTCGACGCCCTGCTCGACCCGGCGAACCGCGCCGAGTTCTCCGCCGTGATCCCAGAGGGCAAGACCGTGGAGCAAGTGCTCGAGCTCGTCGCCGCGGGTGCGGGCATACCGCTGGAGGATCTGCAGGCCGCAGCGGCGGATCCGGGCAGCTTCGGGCTGCCCGCCGGCGTCGCCTCGCTCGAGGGCTGGATCTACCCGGCCACCTACGAGTTCGAGCCGGGCACCTCTGCGCACGACGCGCTGGCGAAGATGGTGGGGTATCAGATCGGGGTGCTGGACGAGCTCGGAGTGGCCGAGGCCGACCGCGAGCGGGTGCTCACCATCGCCTCGATCGTCGAGCGCGAGGCGGGCATCGCTGACGACTTCGGCAAGGTCTCGCGCGTGATCTACAACCGGCTCGACGCGGGCATGAAACTGCAGATGGACTCGACGGCCCAATACGGGATGCAGGAGCACGGGAGCGGGTCGGTATGGTCATCGGATGAGGCGCTCGCCGACGACAACGCCTGGAACACCTACGTGCACACGGGCCTGCCCATCGGGCCGATCGCCAACCCGGGGCGCGCCGCCATCGAGGCGGCGCTGAACCCCGCGCCGGGCGACTGGATCTACTTCGTCGTCACGCCCGCAGGCGGCGGCGCGTCGACGTTCTCCGTCACCTGGGAGGATCACGAGGCCGCGGTGCAGGAGTACATCGACTGGTGCGCGAACACCCCCGACAGCGGGTGCTGAGGTGCCGGGCAAGAGAGAGACGACCGATCCCGGGCCGTCGAGCCTCGCCGTGCTGGGCTCGCCGATCGCGCACTCGAAGTCGCCCGAGATCCATGTCGCGGCCTACAGGGTGCTCGGACTGCCTTGGAGCTACGAGGCGATCGAGTGCGGCGAGGCGGAGCTCGAGGGGCTGCTCGCAGGGCTCGGGCCCGAGTGGCGCGGCCTCTCCCTGACGATGCCGCTCAAGGACGAGGCCCGGCGCCTCGCCGTGGTCGTCGATCCGGTCGCCGAGGAGAGCGGCGTGGTGAACACGCTGCTGCGCCTCGCCGGAGATGCGGGCTGGGCCGGCTTCAACACCGATGTCGGGGGTCTCGCCGCAGCGATCGGAGAGGCCGGTCTCGACGCCACGAGCACCATCGTGCTCGGCTCGGGCGCCACCGCGGTCTCCTCTATCCTGGCGGCGCGCCGGCTGGGGGCGAGACACGTGGAGGTCGTGGCCCGCAATCCGGAGGCGGTGCGCGACCTGGTGACCCGGTTCGACGGGTCTCGGGAGCCCGGATCCTCCGAGGCGCTCCACGTCTCCGGCACGGTGCTGCCTCACGTCGAGCCGATCGCCCCGGAATCGGGCGGCATCGACCCCCGGCACGGGGCGCCGACCCTCGTGATCTCCTCGCTGCCCGGGCCGGCGGGCAGGGATCTGGAGCTGCCCGAATCGCTCACCCGGATCCCGCTCTTCGACGTCGCCTACGATCCATGGCCGTCGCCGCTCGCCGAGCGCTGGCGTGCGGCCAGTGGCGAGGCGCACGCCGGCATCGGCATGCTCGTGCAGCAGGCTCTGCTGCAGATCCGCATCTTCACCGCGGGCGACCCCGGCATCCCGCTCGAGCGGGAGGACGAGGTGGTCGCCGCCGCGCGCGCGGCGACGGGCTGAACGCGGGTGCGCGGGAGTATGTGGGAGAATGGCTCTCATGCTCGCGCGCTGGCGCTTGGAGCAGGGCCTGTTTCCGGGCTTTGCCGCGATGCCAGCGCAGAGGTCGTCTCGACCTCTGGATAACGTTTGTGTGAAAGAGGGTTGCCCATGCTCCGCTGGCTGACCGCCGGGGAATCCCACGGCCCGGAACTGATCGCCGTGCTCGAGGGGATGCCCGCCGGTGTGCCCGTATCGCTCGACGGCGTGCGCGACGACCTCGCCCGCCGCAAGCTCGGCTACGGCCGCGGCTCGCGCATGAAGTTCGAGCAGGACGAGCTGCACTTCTCGGGCGGCGTCGTGCAGGGCCGCACCATCGGCGGCCCCATCGCCATCCGCGTCGGCAACACCGAGTGGCCGAAGTGGGTCGAGGTGATGAGCGCCGAGCCGACTGAGCTGAGCGATCGCTCGCGCGGGCGCGGTGCGCCCCTGACCCGGCCCCGGCCGGGGCACGCCGACCTGACCGGCATGCAGAAGTACGGCTTCGACGAGGCGCGGCCGGTGCTCGAGCGCGCGAGTGCGCGAGAGACCGCGGCGCGCGTGGCGCTCGGCGCCGTCGCCCGGGCGTTCCTCGAGCAGCTCGGCATCCGCCTGGTGAGCCACACGGTCTCGATCGGCTCGGTCGAGGTGCCCGCGAGCTCGTCGCTGCCGCGGCCCGACGACGTCGCAGCGCTCGACGCCGATCCGCTCCGCTGCTTCGACGCCGAGACGAGCGCCCGCATGGTCGTCGAGGTCGACGACACCAAGAAGTCGGGCGACACGATCGGCGGCATCGTCGAGGTGCTCGCGTACGGCCTGCCCCCGGGGCTCGGCTCGTACGTGCATTGGGATCGTCGCCTCGATTCGCGACTGGCCGGCGCCCTGATGGGCATCCAGGCGATCAAGGCGGTCGAGGTCGGCGACGGCCTCGAGACGACGCGTCGCCGCGGGTCGGCGGCCCACGACGAGCTCCACCTGCGCGACGGCCGCATCGTGCGGGATACGGATCGCGCAGGCGGCATCGAGGGCGGCATGACGACCGGGCAGGTGCTGCGGGTGCGCGCCGGGATGAAGCCCATCGCCACCGTGCCCAACGCGCTGCCCACCATCGACGTGGCGAGCGGCGAGGAGGCGAAGGCGCACCACCAGCGCAGCGATGTGTCGGCGGTGCCCGCCGCCGGCGTCGTCGCCGAGGCGATGACGGCCCTCGTGCTCGCCGACGCGGTGCTCGAGAAGTTCGGAGGCGACAGCGTCGCCGAGACCAAGCGCAACCTCGACGCCTACCTGGCCGCGATCCCCGAGACGCTCGTCACCGCCATAGAATCGTGACCCATCCCGAGCCGCAGCGCGAGCGGGCCGAGGCCCATCCGGTGCCGAGTCCGCCGAAGCACCCGCTGACGCAGCCGGTGCCGGTGCAGCGCGGTGCCGAAGCGCAGCGCGGCTCAGGGGCCCAGCCCGGCGACAAGCCGAAGCGCGGTCGCTCGCGCCGCCGTCGCAGGCGCGGCAGGCTGCCGGATATCGCCGTCGTCTTCGTCGGCCCGATGGCCGCGGGCAAGACGAGCCTCGGCCGGCGCGTCTCGAAGGATCTCGGCATCCCCTTCATCGACACCGACGCGGTCTTCGTGCGCAGGCACGGAGCCATTGCCGACTTCTTCGTGGCGCACGGCGAGAGCGAGTTCCGGCGCATCGAGGCGGAGATCATCGCCGAGGAGCTCGCCGAGCCCGGAGCCCGCATCGTCGCGCTGGGCGGCGGGGCCGTGCTCGCGGAGAGCACGAGGGCCCTGCTCGCACGGCATCCCGTCGTGCTGCTCATGACGACGCAGGATGCGGTGCTGCGCACCGCCAACCTCGAGCGCCGGCCGCTGCTGCGCGACGACCCGGAGGCCTGGGGTCGCATCCTCGAGCAGCGCCGCCCCCTCTACGAGGAGGTCGCAGACGTGACCTTCCGCACCGATCGCGCGACGAAAGAGCAGCTCGCGCAGCGCGTCGCGGCGTGGATGCGCGGGCAGGGCCGGCCGCGGCGCGGCGGCCGATCCTCGGCCTCGCGCGGCCGGCCCCGGAGCGAGGCGACCGGCAACCGAACCGAACGACCGCAGGAGTGAGAGAACAGGCATGAGCGACGCAGACATCACCCGCATCCCGGTGACCGGGGGGAGCGGGGGCGCCGACGACTACGAGATCTCGGTCGGCCGCGGGCTGCTGCCCGGGGTGGCCGACGCCCTCGGCGAGCGAGTGAACAAGGTGCTGATCGTGCACACGCCGACCGTCGGCCGAATCGCCGATGAGCTGCGCACCGAGCTGCAGCGGCGCTACTCGCAGGTGCTGCTCGCCGAGGTGCCCGACGCCGAGGCCTCGAAGCGGGTCGAGGTGGCGGCGTTCTGCTGGCAGATCATGGGTCAGGCCGACTTCACCCGCAGCGACGCCGTCATCGGCCTCGGCGGCGGCGCGGTGACCGACCTCGCGGGCTTCGTGGCCGCCACCTGGCTGCGCGGGGTGAAGCTCGTGCAGATCCCGACGACGGTGCTCGGCATGGTGGACGCGGCGGTCGGCGGCAAGACCGGCATCAACACCGCCGAGGGCAAGAACCTGGTGGGCGCGTTCTACGCGCCGCACGCCGTGCTCTGCGACATCGACCTGCTGCAGACCCTGCCGAAGAACGAGATCCTGGCGGGCTTCGCCGAGGTTGCGAAGTACGGCTTCATCGCCGAGCCCGAGATCCTCGACACCATCGAGGCCGACGTCGACCGCGCCACCGACCCCTCGACCCCCGAGTTCCGCCGGCTGGTCGAACTCTCGATCGGGGTGAAGGCACGCGTCGTCGGCGAGGACTTCCGCGAGGGAGGGCTGCGCGAGATCCTCAACTACGGGCATACCCTCGGCCATGCGATCGAGCATGCCGAGCGATACCAGTGGCGGCACGGGGTGGCCATCAGCATCGGCATGGTCTACGCCGCGGAGCTCGGGCGCATGGCGGGCCAGCTCTCCGACGAGGCGGTGGACCGCCATCGCTCCGTGCTCGGCGCGCTGGGCCTGCCGCTGTCGTACCCGGCGGGCCGCTGGCCCGGCCTGCTCGCCACCATGCAGCGCGACAAGAAGGCTCGCGCGGGCATGCTGCGCTTCATCGTGCTCGACGAGATCGCGAAGCCGCGCGTGCTCGCGGGGGTCGACGAGTCGGTGCTGCAGTTCGCCTACCAGGAGATCGCCTCCTGACCCTCGCCTCTCGCGCAATCTGAGGATTGCGCGTAGACTGGTGCTATGAGTATCGCACTTCCGGTCGAGCCCGGCACCGCCTTCGGCGACGGATTCCGCATGCTGCTCGCGGCCGCGGGCAATGGGGCGCTGCTCGCCGACCTGATCGGCGTGAAGCCCTCGCAGGTGACGCGCTGGCGACAGGGCTCGCAGACCCCCTCGCCCGAGTCGGCGCGGGCGATCATGGACTTCGCCTACATCGTGGCTCGGGCCGAGGCGACCATGCACGAGAAGGTCGTGCCGATCTGGCTCGACTCGCCCAACCAGTTCCTGCGCGGCTCGACTCCGCGCGAGTGCATCAAGCTCGGCCGCATCGCTGAGGTGATCGGCGCCATCGACGCCGAGGCCGAGGGCGCCTACGCATAGCGAGCCCGGCAGCACAGATCCTCGACACCGATCCCATGCGACTCTTCCGCTGCTACCCGCGCGCGGCAGGCGCGCGCCGGGGCCGGCCCGGCCACTGGTCCTACATCCCCCGCCCCCAGCTGCACGGTCGGTGGGACAACACCGATCTCTACGACTCCTGGTACTTCTCGCGCACGCCGGTCGGCGCGGTCGCCGAGAGCTTCTACAGCAAGCAGCGGTGGATCCCCGAGGTCTTCCTGACGCCCACCGGGCAGCCACGGGCCATCGCCGAGTTCGAGTACGAGCCGGGGCCCGACGCCCTGCTCGACCTCGACGACGCCGCGACGCTGCTGCGGCTCGGCATCGCCCCCAGCGAGGTCGTGGTGCAGGATCCGCGGACCACGCAGGGCCTCGCACGCGACATCTTCGAGACGGATGCCGAGCGCTTCAGCGGGCTCTCCTGGTGGTCGAGCCAGCTGCCCTCCGAGACCTCCGTGGTGCTGTGGGGATCGGATGGCGAGCCGCCCCCGGGCCTGAGGCTGATCGGGGTGCAGAACCTGAGCGTCGAGCATCCGGCCGTGATCGAGGCGGCGACGCGCCTCTACCGTGTGCTCGGCTGACGTTCGCGAGCCGGACCGGGAGGATCACTCCACGCGGAACCCCTGCCCGCTCAGGATCAGCGCGAGCACGCGCCGATCCTCTCGGTGCATGACGCCCTCGACGAATCGCGAGAGCGCCCGGTCGATGGTGATCGCACCCGCGCTGCCCGCGACCTTCTGCATGATCGCCACGAGTGTGCGCGGCGCGAGCACAGACTCCTCGAGGCCGGGCCTCCCGTCGATCCCCCGTTCCGTGCTGACGTAGTCGCCGAAGCCCTCGCCGTGCTCGCCCGAGAACACCTGCTGGCTGATGAACGCCGCGCGCGCGACCCGCTCGATCGTGCCGGAATCGAGCCCGCGCGGCAGCTCGCCGTGCGCGTCCACGACGGCAGCGGATGCCAGCAGCGCGTTCTCGCGCGGAAACTCCAGGTAGCCGATCCCGGTGTCAGGGTAGTGCACCCGGTAGGCGTTCGCGCCGAAGCGGTTGATCAGCTCGGCGCTCAGGCGGTCGAGGCCGCGATAGCGGTGCGGGGTCTGCTCGTTCGCGGTCGCGATGATCGCGAAGCCGTGCGCGAGCGTCACACGCCGCCCCGCGTCCTCCTGCACCGCGAACTCGTCGCCGGGCCGCAGCTGCAGGATGCGGTTGAGGCGCTTCAAGAACTCGGGCGGCATCGCGTTCACCTCGTCGAGGATCAGGGGCCGCCCTTCGACCATGGCGCGCAGCAGCGGGCCGGGCACGAACGCGCTGACCGTCGCCCCGCCCTCCGCACGCAGCTCGTGGGTGCCGATCAGCTGCGCGCCGGTGATGTCGCCGTACCCCGAGACCAGCTCGGGCTCGCGCCCGACCCCGGCCCGGGAGAGGTGCTCGGCGAGCGCCGTCTTCGCCCCGCCGGTCTCGCCGACGAGCAGCATGGGTTCGCCGCTCAGCAGCGAGGGCAGCGCCTCTGCGATGATCCCGCGCATCTGCCCGGTGAGCAGCAGGCCGCTTCGCAACTGTGCACGCGCCTCCAGCAGCCGCATCACGCCGACGGCTTCGAGCACGGCGTCGCGCCGCAGCGGCGTGGCGACGGCGGGCAGACCCTGGCGCAGCCCCCGCGTGCGGAGCTCGTGCGCGCGCAGCAGCTCGGCTTCGGTGGGCTGCCTGTCGCTCGCGGCCGAGTCCAGGCCGATCGCGTCCGCCTCGTCGACCAGTCGCACCGCGCGGGCCTCCGCGCGCCGCACCGCGATGGCCTCCCGCAGCTGGGCGGCCCGGTCGGCCAGCGCGGCGTCGGCGCGGGCCCGCGCAGCCGTGCCCTCGGCGAGCTCGTCTCGGAGCAGCTCGTCGAGCCGGGCCCGCAGGCGCGCGAGATCGTCCGCACCGGCCTCGATCACCGGACCCCGCGCCCCGCGCGAGCGGTCTGCGGCGAGCGCGCGCCGCACGCGCCGGGCCTCCGAGAGGAGGCTCCGGGCCTCGAGCAGCACGGGATCGGCGTCGAAGGGCAGCATGCCGTCACCGTAGCACGGGCGGATATGGTGAAGGGATGACAGGCGGAGGCGTGGAGCATGCCGGTGTTCCGGGCGGGGGATCCTCCTCCCGGCTGCGCGCTCAGCTCGGGGCCGTGGGCTCTGTGCTCGGGGTTCCGCTGATCGCGACGGACGATGCCGAGTGGCGGTTCGACGACGGGTCGCCGGGCAACTGCGCACTGCGGGTCGGGCTCGGCTGGTACGCCGAGCGAGGCTACCGCGAGCCCGAGGCCGTCGCCCTGGCGATGCTGCATCTCTGGGAGGGCGTGCGGGCCGAACGGGCGGCGCCGGACCGGTCACGGCGTCGGCGCACGCTCGGGCGGGTGAGGCCCGAGGCCGATCCGCTGCTCGGCACCGTGCTGCGCCTGCAGTGCGCGGCGGAGCTGACGGTCTTCATGCCGGGCGTGCGGGGCCCGCTTGCGACCGGCCTGCGCCGGGCGCTTCCGGATGCCGTCGGGGAGCTGCCCCGGCACCTGCAATGGGTCGCACTGCTGATCGCACGGTGGCAGGATCGATCCGCCGCCATCCCGGGCCTCGATCCGGCCGTGCGCGACGAGTGGCTCGCGGTGAGCGCGCTGGCCGGAGCCGGCGCCGAGTCCGACGGCGGGACCGAGGGCGGCGGCCTGTATCGGGTGCTGGCACCGAACCCCGCGCGCCCGCCGCTGCGGAGCTTCGAGCGGGCGCTCGCGCTGTTGCTGCCGCCGTACGAGAGGCTGCTGGCGCTCGACGCCGCCGGCCGTGGCCCCGCGGTGCCCGGCGGGCGCTCCGCCGAGGGGCCGGAGGGTGATCCGGACCCGGAGCACGCCGACGCTGATGAACTGTTCTCGGCCTCCGGCGACTCGGCGCCGGAGGAGGGGCAGAGCGAGCGGGCCCGAGCCGGCGGGAGCCGCGACAGCGCAGAGGGGGCGGATCTCTTCGCCGCCGAGCACGCCGCCTTCGTCGGCACGATCCTCCCGACTCCGATGCCCGCGGAGGGCGCGCTCTTCGAGGCGGCGATCGAACTCGCGGCCCGGGCCTCTGGCGCGCGCCGCGCCGGAGAGACCGCGATCGCCTCGGTTGCAGGGGGCGCGGCCGCCGCCGCGTCTACGGCTCGAACCGGGCTCGCCGCCTACCGAGAACGCGCCGACGCCCTCGCGGAGCCCATCGAGCGCATGCGCGAGGTGTGGGCGCGCATCATCGCCGAGCGGGTGGATCGCAGGCCGCGCATGGGTCGCCGTGCCCACCCGGAGGGGGAGGAGCTGGTCGCCGAGTCGCTCGCGACCGCCGTGGCCGACGCCGAGGCCGGCGTCGCCCGCCCGAGCGCCTACCGTCGCAGAGAGGCCAGACCTCGCCGAACCCGGCGCGCGGGCAGCACCGACTACGCGCTGCTGATCGACCGCTCGGCGTCGATGACGGGGCCGGCCGCGGAGGCCGCAGCGGATGCCGCGCTGATCATGCTCGAGGCGCTCGCCGGGGTCGAACGCGATGCGGCGCACGCCGAGGCGCGTGCCGGAGTGCCCCTGGAACTCGACATCCGCACCGCCCTCATCGTCTTCGACGGGGAGGCGCACGTGGTGAAGCCGCTCTCCGGCGGACTCGACGACGGCGCGAGACGGGCCCTGCACGCCGCGGTCCGAGCGCCCCGGGGCGCCACGAACGACGGTGCGGCGCTCGCGGCCGCGGCCGAGCAGTTCGGTCTGGGCTCGGCAGTCGGCACTGCCGTGGACGCCGGGGCCCGCGGCGGGCGGGCATCCGCGCGACCGTCCGACGGTCTCGAGCGGAGGAGGATCGCGATCCTGATCAGCGACGGGGGATCGAACGATCCGGCCGCCGCCTCCCGAGAGCTGCGGCGGCTGCGGCGCGCGGGAGTGCGCGTGCATGCGATCGGGCTCGGCGACGACGAGATCGTGGATCGATACGCGCCGACGAGCCGCCGCCTCGACGACCCGCGAGGTATCGCCGAGGCGCTGCACCGCCTGGTCGAGAATGAGCTACCGTGAAGGTTGCGGCGGGATCCGCGAAGGGAGGGCGCATGGGC
>JBFXIT010000016.1:0-3225 GCA_050175655.1 Leucobacter sp. | reverse complement strand
GCCTGAACCGGCGGCGCCGGGCGCCCCGGTGCGCGACGAATCGGCGCTCGAGCGGGATCGTCTGTGCCTGAGCCGCGCCCTCTTCCCCGATCTCGCCGAGCGGCTCGACGCCGCTCTGGCCGAGGCTCAGGAGTCGATCCCGGGCGGTGTTTCACGCACCGCCGGCTTCGACGCGCGGCTCGATGCCGAGGCGGCGGCGATGTTCGCTGGCGCGGGGCTCGCCGGGCTGGCCGGATCGGCAGGCGGGGCCCGTCTCCAGCAGGCCTTCGCCTCAGCTGGAGAGGCGGTGAGAGCGTTCTTCCCGGGCGTCGGCCTGGTGCTGCCCGAGCCCGAGGCGTTCGAGGCGGCCGGCGTCGACCTGTCGCGCCTCGCCGGGCTGCTCGCGGCGGATCCGATGCTCGTCGCGGTCCCCGCACCGCACGGGCTGGGACCGGAGGCGTGGCGGGCGGCGTTCCGTCGCGCAGCCGCTGCACCGGTCGGATTCTTCTCGGAGGTCGATGCGGCGGGAGAGCCGCAGGAGCCGCTGGCGCTCGCGTCGGAGGTGCTGCGCGAGTTCGAGGCCCTCGACCGGATGCCTGCCGAGCAGGAGCCGGTGGGGCGCGCATGGACCCTCCGCCTCGTGCCGGCTGCTCAGCAGCCGGCGATCCTCGGCCTCAACTTCGCCCACGGTGGCCCGCACGTCACCCTGCCCGAGATGCTCATGCTGCAGCTGATGCGCGCCGTCGAGGGCGCGACTCCGCTCGACGGAGGGGATGGGCGCAGCAGCTTCACCTGGCTCGCCGGCTCCCTCGCGGACGGGCGCCTCGCCGCACGTCACGTCTTCGACGCGGGCGCGATACGGATCACCGCACGAGAAGTAGGGAGTCAGGGGCCGCATCTCGGGGCGCGCCCTCCGATCTCCTGAGGCCGCTCGGGGCGAGCAGCTCGCCGATCCGCAGCGCGCCCAGCGCCGGGGCTCGCAGCCTGAGCGCCGCCAGGGAGCGGACCAGCGCGATGGCCGATGGCTCTCCCCTCCACGCCGGGGCGCCGACGAGCTCGCTCGCGGCGGCCTCGATGCGCATGAGCGAGGACCGGAGATCCGCGTCGGGCCGTCCGGCGCCGAGACCGGCGCTGGCGAGGCCGGCGCCGTCGAGGTGCGCATCCTCGGAGAGGTAGTCGAGCAGTTGTGAGATAGTCCATTCTGGTTCTATTGGACTAGAGATAGGCCATATTGAAGCGCGAGGGGTCGTCATTGGTCCAGAATGTCGAGATATGAGCACCCAGGAAAGAGCCAATGGCCGAACGGTGGCACAGGGATCGGCCTCCATCTCCGCCGATCGTCTCGCCGCGCGGATCGGCCGCTGGACGCAGGGCGACGGCACCCTGGCGCAGCGGCTGGCCCGGGCCCTCGCCGCCCTCGTGGGGAGCGGCGAGCTGCGGGCGGGGGACCGGCTGCCGGCCGAGCGAGCCCTCGCTCAGGCGATCGCGGTGTCGCGCGGCACCGTCGTCTCGGCCTATGGGATCCTCGCAGAGGAGGCGATCGTGGAGCGGCGCCAGGGCAGCGGCACGAGCGTCGCCGGATCGACGCTGAGGCTCGCGACGCCCTCCCGCTCCCGGCGCGGCGAGGCACTCTTCTCCGCGCTGCCCTCGTCCATCGACCTGCTGCGCGGCGTGCCGCAGATGCCGGACCTCGCAGTGCAGCTCGTGCGCGAGCACGATCCGATGCTTGACCCGGTGCTGCTCTCCGAGACCGATCCCGCGGGGCTGCCCGATCTGCGCGCGCGCATCGCGCGGCAGTTCGACGCCGAGGGCACGCCGACCACCCCCGAGCAGATCCTCGTGACGCACGGCGCGCAATCGGCGATCCATCTGCTCGTCGACGAGCTCGTGACCCCTGGCGACATCGTGCTGACCGAGGAGATCACCTGGCCGGGGCTCTCCGACACCGTGCGCAGGCGCGGCGGTATCGTGCACGGGCTCCCGATGGGCCCTGACGGTCTCGATGTGGGCGCGCTGGAGGAGGCGCTGGCCCGGCTGCGCCCCACCCTCGTCGCCATCAACCCGCACCACCACAACCCCACCGGCACGCGGATGCCCGCGCCCGCCCGGCTGCGGGTCGCCGAGCTCGCGGCGGAGTACGGGGTCCCGGTGCTGGAGGACCGGGTGCTCGCCCCGGTCTCGTTCGACGGGATCGTGCCCTCCTCCCTCGCCGGGCTTCGACCGGACGCGCCGATCCTCGTCTCCGAGTCGGTGTCGAAGTGGGCCTGGGGCGGGCTTCGCGTCGGGTGGCTGCGGGCCGACCCGGTGCTCGTGCGGCGGCTGCGCGCCAGTCGTCAGCTCGCGGATCAATCGACCAGCATCCCCGCGCAGCTGCTCGGCCTCGACTTCCTCGAGCACGCGCAGGCACTGCGAAGGGAGGTGAGCGAGCGGCACGCCCGGATGCTGGAGGTGCTGCGCGAGCTGCTCGCCGAGCACCTGCCCGAATGGCGCTACGCGCCTCCGCGCGGCGGCCTGTCGCTGTGGGCGCAGCTGCCCGAAGGCCCGGCCGGATCGGCCGACGAGCTGATCCGGCTCGCCGCCATGCGAGGGGTGGCCGTGGCGGGCAGCGGCTCCTTCGCAGCGTCGACGTCGAGCGACGATCACATCCGGATCCCCTTCACCGCGCCCGAGCCGATGCTCCGCGAGGGGATCCTCCGTCTGGGCGAGGCCTGGAGCGAGGCTCGGCGAGAGTCCGCTAGCTCCAGACGCTGAGCGCGTCGGAGCGGGTCGACGGAAGCCGGCTCGAACGGCCCCAGGCCAGCATATCGTCGGGAAGGCCGAACTGCTCGGGGTCGGCGCCGACCGCCTCGATCAGCTCGGGGATCGGCACCACCCCGCCGGAGCGCCTCAGAATCCGGGCCCGCACGACCGCGCGCGCGTAGACCTCGGGGCGGCGCCGGGCATCCGGCCGAACGAAGCGCTGCTCGAGATAGACCGCCTGCTCGTCGAAGCCCAGGATGCGCGATTCGATCCAGAAGCGCTGCCATGGGTTCAGGGACTTGCGGTAGGTGATGGTCTGAGCGACGACCACCGGGTACCAGCCCTCGCGCTTGAAGACGCGGAGGGTACCGGTGCGCTGCATCAGGTCGAAGCGCGCCACGTCCATGACGGAGAGGTACTTGCCGTTGTTCATGTGGTTCAGGATGTCGAGGTCGGTGGGCCAGACGCGGAATCTCGAGCGGGACACCGCGCCGAAGCCGAGCCGGC
>JBFXIT010000015.1:0-21089 GCA_050175655.1 Leucobacter sp. | reverse complement strand
GGCGTGTTCGGCACCCTGATGAACGGGAGCCGGCACGACATCGTCATCACCGGCGTCGAGAGCGACGCCGCCGGCATGATCGAGCTGCACGAGGTCACCGCCGAGGGCGTGATGCAGGAGATCGAGGGCGAGGTCGTAGTGCCCGCGGGCGGATCGTTCGAGCTGGCCCCGGGCGCGAATCACATCATGCTGATGGATCTCACCGGCGCCCTGCTCGCCGGAGACGAGGTGTCGTTCACGATCCGCTACACCGCGGACGGCGTCGAGTCGTCGGAGGATTTCACCGTGCTGGTGAAGGACTACGCGGGCGCGAACGAGAGCTACGACGACGGCGAGCACGGGTCGGGCGGGCACGATTCGGGCGAGCATGAAGGCCACTGACGCCGAGGCCCCTCTCGACAGGCGCGCCGCCCTCGATCGGCGCTCCCTGCTCACGGGGGGCGTCGCGGGACTGGGCATCGGTGCGGTGCTCGGCGCCGGAGGGGCCCTCGGCGTCTCCGGACTGCGTCGGACGGGGGCATCCGCCCCCGCCGACGCGGCCTCCGCCGAGACGCTGCCCTCGCTCGGGGCGGCCGGCTCCGCGCCCGGCTTCGGCGGCGAGTCGCTGCCCTGCCACGGCACCCATCAGGCGGGCATCGTCACGGTGCCGGGATCGCACATTCGCTTCGCGGCATACGTTCTGAAGCCCGAGACCGACTTGGATGCGCTCGAGCGCATGTTCCGGGTGCTGACCGGCGACATCGAAGGCCTGACCTCCGGCGAGGGCCCTCTCGCCGACCCCGAGCCCGAGCTCGCGGCCCGCCCGGCCCGGCTCGCGATCACAGTCGGCGTCGGGCCGGGGCTGGTCGACCGGGTCGACGCCTCGCTGCGCCCCGACTGGCTCGCGCCGCTGCCGGCCTTCAGCCGGGACCGCCTCGGCGAGGGGTACGACGGCGGCGACCTGCTCATCATGGCGCAGGCCGACGACCCGCTGCCGGTGTCCCACGCGATCCGCATGATCGACCGCGACCTCGCTGGCTTCGCCGAGCCGCTGTGGAGCCAGCGCGGCTTCCGCCAGGCGCGAGGATCCGAGGCCGACGGGACGACCATGCGCAACCTCATGGGCCAGGTCGACGGCACGGTGAACCCCGAGCCCGCCGAGGGGGACTTCGACGGACTCGTGTGGCTCGGCTCCGACGCCGGATGGCTGTCCGGGGGCAGCGCCTTCGTGCTGCGGCGCATCCGCATGGAGCTCGACACCTGGGACCGGGTGGACCGGCCGGGCCGCGAGGAGACGATCGGCCGCCGTCTCTCCGACGGCTCGCCGCTCAGCGCGCCGGCGGAGAGCGGCGACGAGCGCACGCCCGCCGACTTCGACGCGAAGAACGCCCTCGGGCTGAGCGCCATCTCCCCGGCAGCCCACATCAGGCGGGCCCACTCGACCGATCCCGGCGAGCGCATCTTCCGGCGCACCTTCAACTACGACGACATCGGCGAGTCGGGGCTCCTCTTCGGGTGCTACCAGCGCGACCCGCTCACCCAATTCGTGCCCATCCAGCAGCGCCTCGACGAGGCCGACCTGCTGAACGAGTGGGTCACGCACACCGGGTCGGCGGTGTTCGCGATCCTCCCCGGCTTCCAGCCGGGCGAGGTGCTGGGCGCTAGCCTCTTTGGGTGAACGCCGTCTGGTAGAGCAGCACGCTCGCCGCCGTGGCGAGGTTCAGCGACTCGGCGCGGCCGTAGATCGGCAGGCGCACGGCTCGGTCGACCTGAGCGAGCGCCTCCGCGCTCAGGCCCCGGGCCTCGTTGCCGAACACCCAGGCGACGGGGCCCGCGAGCCCGGCCGGCGAGGCCGTGAGATCCTCTCCGCCCACATCCGCGGCGATCACCGAGAGCCCGGCGCTCCGCGCCGCCTCGACCGCCGCGGCGAGGTCCGGGCTCACCGCCACCGGCAGGTGGAACAGCGAGCCGGTCGTCGAGCGCACCACCTTGGGATGCCATGGGTCGATGCTCTCCCCGGCGAACACCACCGCATCGGCGCCGGCCGCATCGGCCGCGCGCAGCACGGTGCCCGCATTGCCCGGATCGCGCACCTCGTTCAGGATCACGACCAGCCGGGCGCCCGAGAGGGTCTCGCGGAGGGGCGCCTCCTCGATGCTCGCCACGGCGACGACCCCCTGCGGGTGCACCGTCTCGGCCATGGCCGCGAGCACGGGGTCGGTCACGCGCTCGATCGCGACGCCCTGCTCGGAGGCCAGACGATCCAGCTCGTGCTGCCAGGGCTCCGTCCCCATCGTCGCGTACACCGTCTCTGCCAGCTCCGGCCGGTGGGCCAGCAGCTCGCGCACGGCCTGCGGGCCCTCGACGAGGAACCGGCCGGAGGCCTGCCGGTCCTTCTTCCGGGCGAGAGCGGCGATCCGCCTGACTCGGGGGCTCTTCGGGTTCTCGATCACCCGACCACCCTACTCTGCGGGCCGTTCACGATGCGATTGCCCTCCGGGCACCGCTCGGGCTATGTTGGACGGCAATGCTCTCGAAGAAGATTGGCAGGCTCGCATGAACATACTCGTCGACATCGCCGGCTGGGCAGGCATGGTGCTGCTGCTCGGGGCCTATACGCTGCTGACGCTCAAGAAGCTGCGCGGCGACGGATGGGTCTACCAGCTCATGAACCTGCTGGGCGGGCTGGGGCTCGCGGCCAACGCCTACTACAACGGCGCGATCCCGGTCGCGGTGCTCAACATCGCCTGGTTCCTCATCGGCGTGTTCGGCTTCGTCACCGCGCGCAAGAAGCGGCAGACGGAGCAAGGCGAGAAAGCAGAGAACCCCGCCACCTGAGGTGACGGGGTTCTCGTGGGCAGTCCTCAGGCAGCAGCCTTCGGGGCCGAGGTGTCCTCGGGCAGCGCCTGCTTGGCGATCTCGACGATCGCGGCGAAGGCGGCCTGATCGTTCACCGCCAGCTCGGCGAGCATGCGACGGTCGACCTCAACGCCCGCGAGGCCGAGGCCCTGGATGAAGCGGTTGTAGGTGAGGCCGTTGGCACGGGCGCCCGCGTTGATCCGCTGGATCCACAGGCGACGGAAGTCGCCCTTCTTCTTGCGGCGGTCGTTGTACGCGTAGACGAGCGAGTGGGTGACCTGCTCCTTGGCCTTGCGGTACAGGCGCGAACGCTGCCCGCGGTAGCCTTCGGCGCGCTCGAGGATGACGCGACGCTTCTTATGGGCGTTGACGGCCCGCTTGACTCTTGCCATTTCTGATCTTCCTTATCGAAAAAACTCGTGCGAACGGGTGCCTAGCGAACCAGCAGCTTCTTGGCCTGCTTCACGTCGGCCGGCGACAGCACCTGATCGGCGTTCAGGCGGCGCTTGCGCTTCGAGGCCTTCACCTCGAGGTTGTGGCGCATGCCGGCCTGCTGCTTCATCAGCTTGCCGCTCCCGGTCACCTTGAAGCGCTTCTTGGCCCCGGAGTGGGTCTTCTGCTTGGGCATCTCTATCTCCTTGTATCGGTCTGAACGTCTGTTTCGGCTGCGCCTATTCGGCTTCTGCGGCGTCTTAGGCTTCCGCCGTGCCCTCGCCGGCCTTCTCGGCCTTGCGGTGCGCCTTCTCCTCGGCGCGACGGGCGTTCTGCTCGGCCTTGGCCTCGCTCTTGTTGCGCAGCGGCGCGATCACCATCACCATGTTGCGGCCGTCGATGCGCGGGTTGCTCTCGACGGTGCCGAACTCCACGATGTCCTCGGCGAACTTCTGCAGCAGGCGAACGCCGAGCTCGGGGCGCGACTGCTCGCGGCCGCGGAACTGGATCATCGCCTTCACCTTGTCGCCCTGCGTGAGGAAGCCGATGGCGCGCTTGGTCTTGGTCTCGTAGTCGTGCGTGTCGATCTTCAGGCGGAACCGTACCTCTTTGAGCACGGTGTTCGCCTGGTTGCGACGCGCCTCCTTCGCCTTCTGGGCGGCCTCGTACTTGAACTTGCCGAAGTCCATGATCTTCGCCACGGGCGGATCGGAGTTCGGTGCGACCTCGACGAGATCGAGGTCGGCGTCGGCCGCGAGGCGCAGCGCCTTGTCGATCGGCACCACCCCGACCTGCTCGCCGCTCGGGCCAACAAGTCGCACCTTGGGGGCGCGGATTTTGTCATTGGTACGGGGATCGCTGATCGCCGGCTCCTCTGTCTCAGTACTGGGTGCAGTGCAGGCAGAGAAAGAGGACACGCAGCGCGCGGCCCTGCACCCTTCGACTGCTGTCGCACGAGCGACGGGGTGCCAACAACCCGTTGGCCTGCGAGGGCTGCGGGTGGGAGTATCTCCACTTGCGGGTTCACGGCAGAATACCGCGAACCTTGTAGATACTAGCACACGGTCCGGAAAGCACAGCGCGGGCGGATAGACTCGTCTCCGTGTCAGAGACCTCATCCTCCCCCGAGTACGAAGATCCCGCAACGCAGGCGGCGCGCGACATCGCCGACGTCGCGGCCGTCGAGGTCATCACCACGGCCGCCGTGCACCTGCTCAGCGCGGCCGCCGTCAAATGCGGCCTCGCCGACGACCCCGAGAACCAGACCGACCTCGACGAGGCGCGCAAGCTCATCAACGCGCTCGCGGGTCTCATCACCGCCGGGGCGCCCGAGATCAGCGACTCGCACGCGCGCAGCCTGCGCGACGGCCTCCGCTCGGTGCAGCTGGCGTTCCGAGAGGCCTCCATCATCCCGGACGCCCCCGGGTCCGGGCCCGGCGAGAAGTACACCGGCTCAGTGATCTGAGCGGCCCGGAGGTGGGCACGCGCGGCGCGCAGATGCGCGCGGGAATCGTCGACTCGCTCGGAGTGGGCCTCGGCATCTTCCCGCTCGGCATCGCCCTCGGCGTGCTGGTGATCCAGGCCGGGCTCCCGTGGTGGCTCGCGCCCGCGCTCTCGATCGGCATCTTCGCGGGCTCCGTCGAGCTGCTGATGGTGAGCCTCATCGCGGCGGCCACTCCCCTCGTCACCATCGCGGTCACCGTGTTCGCGGTGAACTTCCGCCACGTGTTCTATCCGCTCTCGTTCCCCATCCAGGCGGTGAGGCCGGGCCTGCCCCGCGCCTACTCGATCTACGCCATGATCGACGAGGCCTACGCCACCTACGTGCTCATGCCGCCCGAGAAGCTCTCCTCCGCGCGGATGGTCACCGGCCAGTTCTTCATGCAGGCCTACTGGGTCTCCGGAGGTCTGGTCGGGGTGGCGCTCGCGTCGATGCTGCCCGAGCCGATCGAGGGGTTCGAGTTCGCCCTGGTCGCGCTGTTCGTCGTCATGGCGCTCGACGCCGCGCGCACGAAGAGCGAGATCCCCTCGGTCGTGCTCGCGGGTCTCGCGGTCGCGTTCGCCATGCTCGCCTTCCCCGGGGCCGAGGTGCTGGCGGCGCTCGTCGTCTACACGGCGCTGCTCGTCGTGCGGTATCTGTGGTCGCGCAGGCGGGAGGATCCCGATGCCTGATCTGGGTTACATGATCGCGGCGGTCGTCATCGGGGGCGTGATCACGGTGCTGCTGCGAGCTCTGCCGTTCGCGGTGCTGAAGCCGCTGCGCAAGTCGAAGTTCGTGCAGGCCCTGGGGCGGTGGATGCCCGCGGGGCTGCTCCTGATCCTCGCCGTGGTCATGCTCGCCGGCGAGATCGCGGCGAGACCCGGCAAGCTCTGGATCATCGCGGTCGCGACCGCGATGACGGTGCTCGTGCACCTGTTCGCCGGTCGCCGCGCGCTGCTCAGCATATTCGCCGGCACCGGCGTCTACGTGCTGCTGCTCAATATCTTCTGAAGATCCCGGGCCTAGTTTCCGAGGATCCTGACCCTGAGCGAGTCCACGCGCCGGGCGATCACCTCGCTCGAGGTCCACCGCCGCTGCAGCGCGGCGAGCAGCCCGCCCAGCGCCTCGCGGTCGAGCCCCGGGGCGAGCGAGAGGATCACATCCGTCTCGGCGGAGAGGAGCCGCCCCTCGGGGTCGCCGGGTGCGAGCTCCACGGCGAGCGCGCCGGCCTCCCCGGCGAGGGAGGCCGCGAACGCGGCGAGCACCTCAGGGTCCGCCCAGGCGGGCGCGATCCTCTCGCCCGTCGCCATGGCCTCGAGCGCCGTACGGCGCACCCCGAACTCCCGTTCGGGGGTGCCGGGGTCGACGATGACGAGGTCGGTGCCCTCCTGCGCGGCGGCGAGCGCCGCCTGCGGCCCGGGCACGGGGATCGGCCGGGCCTGCGGGTTCCAGGCGCGCATGGCCTCGACCGACGAGAACACCGGCAGCGCCGCGCGCCCGTCGGGCGCCGCGATGGTCACGATCGAGAGCTCCTGGGTCTTCTCGACCGTGCGGCCCTCGGGCGTGAGGCCGATGTCGCCGGCCTCGGCCAGCAGCGGGATCAGCACGCGGCAGCGAGAGAGCGAGAGGATCGCCTCGGCGTGCGCCTCGGCCAGCGCCTCGCGATCGCCCGCGGCTGCGGCTGCGCGCACCCGGTCGACGGCGGCGCCGAACTCGGCCGGCGTCGCGCCGTCGTCGTCCGCGAAGGCGGTGCCGTGGTGCTCGAAGGTACGCCCGGCCCAGGGGAAGCCCGCGGAATCCTCGGCACCGCCGGGCACCAGGCTCTCGGGCACGCCGGTCGAGCGGGGGGCGTCACCGGTCGACGGCAGTCGCTTGATCGCCATGCCTGCAGTACCCGGTTCTCCAGATGTCTAGCGGCCGGCCACGTCCAGGGCCGCGGGCAGCGTGAACGCCCCCGCGTAGAGCGCCTTGCCGACGATCGCGCCCTCGACCCCGAGGGGCACGAGCTCGCGCAGAGCCGCCAGGTCGTCGAGGCTCGAGACTCCGCCCGATGCGACGACCGGTCGATCGGTGCGCTCGCACACCTGCTTCAGCAGCTCGACGTTCGGGCCGCGCAGGGTGCCGTCCTTCGTCACGTCCGTGACGACGTAGCGGGGGCAGTTCGCGTCTTCGAGGCGCTCGAGCACCTCCCAGAGGTTGCCGCCCTCCTGCGTCCAGCCGCGGGCCGCGAGGGTCTCCCCGCGCACGTCCAGGCCCACGGCGATCTGCTCGCCGAAGCGGGCGATCACCGCGCGGGTCCATTCGGGGTTCTCGAGGGCGGCGGTGCCCAGGTTGACGCGCTTGGCGCCGAGATCGAGGGCGGCCTCGAGGCTGGCGTCGTCGCGGATGCCGCCGGAGAGCTCGATCTTCACGTGCTTCGACTGCTTGATCACCTTGCGCAGCAGCGAGGCGTTGCTGCCGCGCCCGAACGCCGCATCGAGGTCGACGAGGTGGATCCACTCGGCGCCCTGCTCGATCCAGTCGAGAGCCGCGTCGACCGGGCTGCCGTAGCTGGTCTCGGTGCCCGCCTCGCCCTGGGTCAGGCGCACGGCCTTGCCGTCCGCCACATCGACGGCGGGCAGCAGTTCGAGCCTCGGGCTGGTGTTGAGCGTGGTCATCTCGTTCTTTCCTCGGGTGTTCGGGAGCTCTGGGGTCTACAGGGTTTCGATCCAGTTGCGCAGCAGCCTGATGCCGGCCTCGCCCGATTTCTCGGGGTGGAACTGGGTGGCGCAGAGCGGGCCGTTCTCGACCGCGGCGACGAACCGCTCGCCGTGCTCCGCCCAGGTGACGAGCGGTCGAGTCGCCCCGGCTGGCGCTGTAGCGCCACCAGGATCCGAGCGTAAACGCTCCGCGTTTCCGCCTGATCGGATCCTGCCCTCGAGCGTCCAATCGGTCGCCGCGTAGCTGTGCACGAAGTAGAAGCGCTCGCCCTCGATGCCGCGGAAGAGCGCGGAGTCGGCCGGGGGCTCGACGGTGTTCCAGCCCATGTGCGGCAGGCGGTCGGCCCGCAGCTCGCGCACGGTGCCGGGCCACTGGCCCAGCCCCTCGCTCTCGATGCCGTGCTCGACGCCGCGCTCGAACATCACCTGCTCGCCGACGCAGATGCCCAGCACCGGGAGACCGCCGGCGAGCCGGCGATCGATCAGTTCGTCGCCTCGCACTGCCTTCAACTGCGCCATCACCGCGTCGAAGGCGCCGACCCCGGGCACGACCAGGCCGTCGGCCGCGAGGACCTTCTCGGGGTCTCGCGTGAGCTCGACCGCCGCGCCGGCACGCTCGAGCGCCTTGACCGCGGAGTGCACGTTGCCCGAGCCGTAGTCCAGGACGACGACCGTCTTGCGACGATCCTGCGCTTCGGTCACAGTGCGCCCTTGGTGCTCGGGACTCCCGAGACCAGCGGGTCGAGCGCCTTGGCCTGGCGGAACGCGCGCGCGAACGCCTTGAACTCGGCCTCGGCGATGTGGTGCGGGTCGCGCCCCTCGACGAGGCGCAGGTGCACGGTGAGGCGCGCGTTCAGGGTGAGCGCCTCGAAGAAGTGGCGCACCATGCTGCCCGTGAAGTGGCCGCCGATGAGGTGGAACTCGTAGCCGGCCGGCTCGCCGGAGTGCACGAGGTAGGGACGCCCCGAGATGTCGATGACCGCCTGCGCGAGCGCCTCGTCGAGGGGCACGAGGGCATCGCCGTACCGGCTGATGCCGCGCTTGTCGCCGAGCGCCTCGAGCAGGGCCTGGCCGAGCAGGATACCCGTGTCCTCCACCGTGTGGTGGACGTCGATGTGGGTGTCGCCCTCGGCCTCGACCGTGAGATCGGTCAGCGAGTGGCGGGCGAACGCGGTGAGCATGTGGTCGAAGAAGGGGACGCCGGTCGAGACGTCGGACTCGCCGGTGCCGTCAAGGTCGACGCGCAGGCTGATCTGCGACTCGCTGGTGCTGCGCGTCAGCGCGGCCGTGCGGGGTGCGGCCGTGCGGGGTGCATTGCTCATGCACACCAGCTTACCGGTCGGTTTGGGAGACGGGATCCGCGCTGCGGGCCGCCCGCCGATCCGCGCGCCGGGCCATCGCCACGGAGAGCCAGACGCCGACGAGCAGGATGAACGCGATGAGCACGATCCAGTTCGGCACCGCCGCGGTCGCCCGCATCACGCCCGCCTCGAGCCGAGCCTGGTCGGTGGCCCCGAGCACTCCGCCGAGCGACGTCGTGCCCTGGGTGACGAGCAGCAGCACGCCGATGCCCGCCGTGAGCGCACCGCCGATCACGTTGGTCCAGGTGTTGCGCCACCGGCCGATCCGCAGTTCTCTCGGGCGCACCAGCCGCTGCACCGCGGGCACCCGGTTCCAGAGCAGTGCGAGCAGCAGGAGCGGCAGCGCCATCCCCGCGGCGAAGACCAGCAGCACCAGCCCGCCGGCGAGCGCACTGCCGCCGAACGCGGCGAAGGTGAGCGCGGCGCCGAGCATCGGTCCGGCGCAGACCCCGGCGAGCCCGTACACGGTGCCGAGGGCGAACACCGACGCGATGCCGGCGCTGCCGACGCCCTGCTGCCGCATCGGGCCAGGCAGGCGGATGCCGAGCATCATCACGAGTCCGAGCACGATCACGAGGATCGAGGCGGCCGTGACGACCTCGAAGCGGAACCGGTTCACCCACGCGCCGAGCGTGCCCGCGAGCATGCCGAGCGGCACGAGCGCCGTGGCCAGGCCCAGGAAGAACACGCCCGTGCGCGCGAGGAGCGCCCCGGGGCTCGTGAAGGCGTAGGCGAAGAAGGCGGGCAGCAGCATGACCGAGCAGGGGCTCAGCAGGGTGAGCACTCCCCCGAGGAACGCGCCGAACAGGCTGAGGTCCACCGCTCGACCGCCGCCCTACAGCTGCTGGTCGATGAACTGGCGGAAGGTCTCGATGGGCTGCGCGCCGCTCAGCGCCTGGCCGTTCACCGCGAAGAACGGCACACCGCTCACGCCGAGCCGCTGGGCATTCGCGGTGCTCTCCCTCACCGCGCTCAGCAGCTCTTCGCTGCGCAGATCCTCCGTGAAGCGCTCGATGTCGGGCACTCCCGCCTGCTCGGCGAAGGCGATCAGCTCGGACTCGGGCAGCTCGGGGTGGCCGCTCTCGGGCGCGACGGCGTAGACCGCTTCGACGAACTCGAAGTAGCGGCCCTGCTCTCCGGCCGCCCGGGCAGCGACGGCGGCCCGTTCGGACGCCTCTCCGAAGTAGGCGACGTCGTGCATCTCGACGCGGACCTTGCCCGAGTCGACATACTCCTGCACGATCTGCGGGAAGGTCTCGCGCGAGAACACCGCGCAGTACGGGCAGCGGAAGTCGACCCACTCGCTCAGCACGATCGGCGCGTCGATGCTGCCGATGGCCATGGGATCGCCGTCGATGCGGCGCTCGATGGCCGCTGCCTGCTGCGCTTCGGGAGCGGGCTCGGTCTCGCTCGCCTCCGCCGGCGGGACGCCGGGCCCGCCGGCTTCCCCGCTCTGCGCCCACTGCACGCCTCCGAACACGAGACTCGCGACCGCGACCGCCGCGAGCAGGATGTTCAGGGAGCGGGAGCGCCTCAGACGTCGCTCGAGCTCGTGACGGGGCATGGCTTCAGGAGGCGCTGACATACTCCCCAGAGTATCAGCTCGCAGTGAGTGCCGTGATCGCGTCGAGCAGCGCGGTGGACTCGGCCTCCGTGCCCGCGGTGATGCGCAGATGACCCGGGATGCCGGGATCGCGGATGAGGATGCCCTGCGCGCGCAGCGCCTCGAACGTGGCCGCCGGGTCGTCGAACCCGCCGACGAGCAGGAAGTTCGAGCCCGACGGATGCACGAGATACCCCAGGTCCGCGAGAGCCGCGGCGATGCGGTCGCGCTGCGCGCGGATGTCGGCGACGGTGGCGAGCATCTCGCCGGAGTGGCGGATCGCGGCGATAGCCGCGGCCTGCGTGAGCGCCGAGAGGTGGTAGGGCAGCCGGACGATGCGCAGCGCATCGACCACGGCCGGGTCGGCCGCCAGGTAGCCGAGGCGCACTCCGGCGAAGGCGAAGGCCTTGCTCATGGTGCGCGAGACGAGGAGACGGGGCCGACCCGGAAGCAGTTCGATGGCGCTCGGCCGCTCGGCGTCGAACTCGTGGTACGCCTCGTCGACGATCAGGATGCCGTCGAAGGCGTCGTAGGCGGCCGCGACGGTGTCGAGGTCGAGCGAGGTGCCGGTGGGGTTGTTGGGGCCGCAGAGGATCGCGATGTCGGGACGGTGCTCGCCGAGAGCCGCCGCGACGAACTCCGGTGTGAGCGCGTAGCCCTCGGGCCGCTCGACCGGGAGCCACGTCGTATCGGTGCCATCGGCGAGGAGCGGGTACATCGAGTAGGTCGGCGTGAAGCTGAGCAGCGTGCGGCCGGGCCCGCCGAAGGCCTGCAGGATCTGCTGCAGCACCTCGTTCGACCCGTTGGCCGCCCAGAGCTGGTCGGCCGACAGCCCGTGCCCCAGATAGCCCGCGAGCGCCTCCCGCAGTTGCACGAAGTCCCGGTCGGGGTAGCGATTGACCCCCCGCACGGCCTCGACGAGGGCGGCGGCTATGTCTGCGACGACGGCCTCGGGCAGCGGATGCGTGTTCTCGTTGACGTTGAGGCTGACCGGCACCGGATCCTGAGGAGCACCGTACGGGGTCTTGCCGACGAGATTGGCGCGGAGGGGCAGATCGCTCAAACTGGTCACCGAACCAGTCTAGGGGCGCGAGTCGCCCTTCTCGTCAGGACTCGATCTCGTCAGCGCTGAATCTCGTCAATGCCCATCTCTGCGGCGCTGAGCACACCGGGTGCGTCGCTGTAACGCAGCGGAACGGCGATGGGCTGGCCCGCCAGCACGTCGGAACCGCCCAGCTGGTTGAGACGCACGATCTCGGCGATGATGTCGCGCGGGTCGCTCGAGCTGTCGAGCTGGGTCGCCACCGACCACAGCGACTCGCCCGGCTGCACGACGACATAGCCGAACTCGGCCCCGCTCGCCTCCGACGAGGCGACGGCCTGGGTCGCTCCCAGCGTCGCGGCGAGCGCGAGCGCCCCCGCGATGAGCAGGGCGAAGAAGGCGCTGACGACCACTCGCCCGCGACGGGTGAGGCGAAGCTTCGGGTTCTTCACAGTGGTTGCGCTCATGATCGTCTACCTCTCATCTGCGATGCCGAGCACTGCACTACTCGAACATCTGTATCGAATGTATCTTCGATTATTCGAAAACGCAACCCGGATATTCGATTACTTCTCTCGAATATTTCCGGCGACACTCGAACACATCTTTGACCGTGTTCGAATCGAGCGGCTACGCTTTCGATATCGGCACGAGTGAATCAGCAACCACTGACATTCACGCTTGTTCGAGAAGTCACCGATGCAAGACCTCGTGCAGGATCGAAGGAGAGGCCGTCATGAACGCTTCGGAGCACCCGCTCCCCCCGAAGAGGCTGACCGAGAAGCAGCAGGCGATCCTCGAGTTCATCTCGCGCTCGGTCGAGAACCGCGGGTATCCCCCGTCGATGCGCGAGATCGGCGACGCGGTGGGCCTATCCTCGCTCTCGAGCGTGACCCATCAGCTCAGCCGCCTCGAACTCGCGGGCTACCTGCGACGCGACCCGAATCGGCCGCGCGCGCTCGAAGTGCTGGTGGAGCTGGCGTCGACGAGCCAGGCGGTCGCCGAGGCCCCGCAGACCCAGCCGGAGGAGACCGCCTACGTGCCCCTGGTCGGCCGCATCGCGGCGGGCGTGCCCATCACCGCCGACCAGCAGGTCGAGGAGCTCGTGCCCCTGCCCCGCACACTGGTCGGCGACGGCCAGCTCTTCATGCTCACGGTCGTCGGCGACTCGATGATCGACGCCGCCATCTGCGACGGCGACTTCGTGGTCGTCCGCCAGCAGCGGGACGCCGAGAACGGCGACATCGTCGCGGCGATGCTCGACGGCGAGGCCACCGTCAAGGTGTTCCGGCGCCGCGACGGCCACACCTGGCTGCTGCCGCGCAACAGCGCCTTCGAGCCCATCCTGGGAGACCACGCGGAAGTGCTCGGCAAGGTGGTCGCGGTCTTCCGCTCGGTGTAGCCGGGAGACGGCCTCGGTGCAGCCGGGAGACGGCTCAGAGACGCGGGTCGCGCGTGAGCATGTCGAGTTCGCGCAGCACGGCGAGCACCTGCTCGTGGCGGTTGAACGTGTAGAGGTGGATCGAGGGGGCTCCCCCTGCGAGGAGCTCGCGCGCGAGCTCGACCATGTACTCCACCCCGAGCTCGGGGGCGAAGCCGCCCGAGGCCTCCATCTCGCGTTCGAGCTCCGCGGGTGCCGGGCGCCCGGCGAGCGACGCCACCTTGCGCAGCTGCGCGCTCGTCGAGACCGGCATCAGCCCCGGGAGCACCGGGATGCGCAGGCCGGCGGCCCGGGCATCCCCCACGAAGCCCAGGTACTCCTCGGCGCGGAAGAAGAGCTGGGTGATGGCGAGCTGCGCGCCCGCCTCCTGCTTCGCCACGAGCCAGTCGATGTCGGCGGAGCGCGACCGCGAGAGCGGGTGGCCGTTCGGATAGACCGCGACCGCCGTGCGGCCCACGCTCGTGAGCGGCGGGCGGTCGGCGCGCACCTCGGCGACGAGCTCGATCAGCTCGAGCGAGGTGAGCGACTCGGCGACCAGCGCATCGCCCTCCTCGCTGCCGCGCGGCGGATCTCCCCGCAGCGCGAGGAAGTCGTGGATGCCGGCCTCCATCATGCCGACGATCTCCGCGCGCAGCGCCTCGCGCGACTGGCCCACGGTGGTCAGGTGCGCGAGCGGCAGCGCATCGGTGTGATTGCGCAGGTACTTCAGCAGGTCGAGCGACGCATCGCGATTCGATCCGTTCGCCCCGTAGGTGACCGAGATGAAATCGGGGCCGGCCGCGGAGAGATGCTGCACGGCGTGGCCGAGGGCGAGCGCCGCCGCACCGCTGCGGGCGGGGAACACCTCGAACGAGAAGCGCGGCTGAGTCGGGGCGCTCCCCGTCAGCAGCGCGGAGCGCCGGGCCGGGTTCACGAAGCGCCCCCGCTCAGTTCGTCCCCGGCGAGACCGGTGCCGCGCACCCGCGCCGCGATCTTGGCGAAGGCCACGTCGCGCGCGAAGTCGGGCGACCCGTGCCTGGGCTTCTCATCGATCAGGTAGGGCGAGAATCCGCAGTCGTCGGTCGATCCGAGCTGCTCGGCCGGGATGAAGCGCGCGGCCTGCACCAGCCGGTCTCGGATCTCCTCCGCGGTCTCGAGCTTCGGGCTCGTCGGCCGGGTCACCCCGATCAGCACGCGCGGAGACCAGCCCCCGGCCTCCGAGAGCTGCCTCAGCTGCCGCCCCACGAGCCGGGCGACCCGGTCCGGGTCGCGCTCGCTCGCGGCCTGCACCAGGAAGTAGCCTGCCTCGATCTGGAAGAGCTCGGGGATGAGCTCCGCATAGTCGATGTCGGCGCTGTGCGCGGAGTCGTTGTCGTTGCCGGGGCAGGTGTGCACGCCGACGGCCCGGCGCTCCGCGGGGTCGAGCTTGTCGAGCACCCGGTTGATGAGGTCGATGAAGCCGCCGAGCGCTCCCGGCCCCGCCCAGGGGGCTCGCAGATCGCGCCGCAGGGCGAGTCGCCCCTCCGTGAAGTCGATCGTGACCCGGGAGGCTCCGGCGGCGAAGCAGCGCCGGATGTCTTCGGCGCATCCCTCGATGACGTCGGCGAGGAACTCGTCTCGCGTGTAGCCGTCGATCCCGGCCTCGGGGATCATGAGCGAGAGCATCGAGGGCGACACGACCGCCTGCTTGAGCGGCAGATCGGTGAGCCCGCGCGCGGCCCGCACGTCGTCGGCCGCCCAGGCGCGGAAGCGGAAGGGGGCGTGCGCGAGGCTCGGGATCACCCGATGGTGGCCGTCGGCGAAGACCGCGAACACCGGGCCCTCGCCGATCCCCTCGGAATCGGCCGAGGCCCCGAGCGGGTAGCTCGAGAAGCTCTGCCGCCGCTGCTCGCCGTCGCTGATGATCGGCGATCCGGTCGCCGCGAGGCGTTCGAGCGTGTCGGCGACGGCGCGATCCTGCTCCTCCCTCAGCTCCTTCTGGCCGATCTGGCCGATCTCGGCGTCGAGCACGGCTCGCTGGAGCCGGCTCGGCCTCGGCAGCGAGCCGACCGGCTCGGTGGGCAGCTCGCCCACCGGCCAGGGGTCGACGGGCGGAGAACCGATCACGCCTCGCCGGCGCGGACCGCCTGCGCCGCTCGGACGAGATTGGTGAGGCTCGCGACGGTCTCCTCGTAGCCGCGGGTCTTGAGGCCGCAGTCCGGGTTGACCCACAGCTGCTCGCCCGGAATGCGCGAAGCGGCGATCCTGATGAGCTCGGTCTGCTCCTCGACGCTGGGCACGCGGGGCGAGTGGATGTCGTAGACGCCTGGGCCGATGCCGCGCGAGTAGCCGTGATCGCCCAGCGGCTCCACCACGTCCATCCGGCTGCGCGCCGCCTCGATGCTCGTCACGTCGGCGTCGAGGCCGTCGACAGCGTCGATGATCTCGCCGAACTCCGAGTAGCAGAGGTGCGTGTGGATCTGCACCTCGGGGGCCGCTCCCCCGGTGGCGAGCCGGAAGGCGCCGACCGACCACTCGAGGTAGGCGGGCTGGCGGTCGCGGTCGAGCGGCAGCAGCTCGCGCAGCGCCGGTTCGTCGACCTGCACGAGCTTGATGCCGGCCCCGACGAGGTCGTCGATCTCGTCGCGCAGGGCGAGCGCCACCTGCGCGGCGGTGTCGCCGAGCGGCTGATCGTCGCGCACGAACGACCAGGCGAGGATCGTCACCGGGCCCGTCAGCATGCCCTTCACGAGGCGGTCGGTGAGCGACTGCGCGTACGACGACCACTCGACGGTGATGGGGGCGGGCCGCGAGACGTCGCCCCACAGGATCGAGGGCCGGGTCGCGCGAGTGCCGTAGGACTGCACCCAGCCGTTCTCGGTGACGGCGAAGCCGTCCAGGTGCTCGGCGAAGTACTGCACCATGTCGTTGCGCTCGGCCTCCCCGTGCACGAGCACGTCGAGCCCGATCTGCTCCTGCAGCCGGATGACGCGCTCGATCTCCTCGCGCAGGAATCCGTCGTAGGCGGCCCGATCGATCTCGCCTCGGGTGAAGGCGGCGCGGGCCTTGCGGATCTCGGTGGTCTGGGGGAAGGATCCGATGGTCGTCGTGGCGAAGGGCGGGATGCCGAGGGCATTCTGCGCCGCGCGGCGGGCCCGCTCGTCGGCGCGCGTGCGATCCGCTTCGGTGACGGCGTCCACGCGAGCCCGCACGGAATCGACGCGCACCCCGGGCGCCGCGGCGCGATCCGCCAGCACCCGCTCGGTCTCGGCCAGTTCCGCCTCGATGGAATCGGCGCCCTGCTCCAGCCCGCGGGCCAGCACCGCGACCTGCTCGACCTTCTGGTCGGCGAAAGCGAGCCACGACTTCAGGCGGGCGTCGAGCCGGGTCTCGTCGTTCACGTCGTACGGCACGTGCTGCAGGTTGTTCGAGGTGCCGACCACCACGTCGATGCCGGCGACCTGCAGATCCTGCACCACAGCCGAGGCGACGCGGAGATCCGTGCGCCAGATGTTGCGGCCGTCGACCACGCCTGCGACGAACTGGGTCTGGTAGAAGGCGCTCACGAGTTCACCCGACGCGAAGGCGCCCGGGGGCAGCGTGCCGCGCACGAGGTCGGCGTGCACAGCCTCGACCGGCAGCTGGGCGAGCGAGAGCAGCGCCGACGACGAGTCGCCGTAGGGCGTCGTGAGCAGGATCTGAGGCCGCTGGGCCTCGACGGGATCCGCTGCTCCGAGTGCGCCGTAGGCGCGCTCCACGAGCGCCAGCACCTCGGCGCGGGGCACGGAGAGCGAGTCGGACACGAGCGCCGGCTCGTCGAGCTGCACCCAGCCCGCGCCCGCTGCGGCGAACGCCGCCAGCAGCTCGGCGTACACGCCGACGACCTCGTCCAGACGATCGACGGGCCGGAAGCCCTCGCCCGCCTCGTCCGACGCCTTCGCGAGCAGCAGGAAGGTGACCGGCCCGACGAGCACCGGCCGCGATTCGACGCCCTGCGCCCGGGCCTCTTCGAGCTGCTCGACCAGGGCGGCCGGGTTCGCGGCGAAGGGCGTGCGCTCATCGATCTCGGGCACGCTGTAGTGGTAGTTGGTGTCGAACCACTTGGTCATCTCGAGCGGCTGGTGATCCTCGTCGCCGCGGGCGAGCGCGAAGTACACGTCGAGATCGGTCGCGCCCGGCTTCGCGGCGACATCGGCGAAGCGCGCGGGGATCGCCCCCAGCGCGAGCGCCGCGTCGAGCACCTGATCGTAGAAGCTGAAGCTCTCGGGCACCGCGCCGCCCTCGGCCTGCAGACCCAGGTCGACCAGGTCGCCGCGGGTGGCGGCGCGCAGGTCGCGCGCGACCTCGAGCAGCGCGGCCCGGTCGATGTCGCCCTTCCAGTACGCCTCGACGGCGCGCTTCAGCTCGCGCCGGCGCCCGATGCGGGGGTAGCCGAGGATCGTGGCGTTGGGGAGGGCGTGCAGATCGGTGCTAGTCATACCCTCACGGTAATCCCACTGGCTGACAATCGCTGATTCCCGGTTGCCGTGCATTACCGAATGCGACGAAAGATGACATCCGATTCGCTCAGCCTATGTCAGGCATAAGCCGAGCGCCTTCGGTTCAGGCCACCAGATAGGGCTCGAGCTTGGCCAGCGTCTCGCCGCCCACATAGGCGTGCACCCGGGTGCCGCCTTCGATGTACTCGGTGCCCAGCACGCGATTGCGCTCGTGCAGCTCGGCCACGATGTCGCCGCGGTCGTAGGGCACCACGGCGGTGACCTCGCGGTCGGGCACCGGGAGCGCGGCGTCGATCCGGCTCCGCAACTCGTCGATCCCCTCCCCCGTGCGCGCCGAGACGAACACGGCGTCGGGCACCAGCCCGTGCAGCACGAGGCGCTGCGTGTCGTCGATGAGGTCGGACTTGTTGAAGGCCACGATCTCGGGGATGCCCTGCGCGTCGACCTCGGCGATCACGTCGCGCACGGTGCGCAGCTGTGCAGCCGGATCGGGATGCGAGGCATCGACGACGTGCACGATCACATCGGCGTCGGCGACCTCCTCGAAGGTCGACCGGAACGCCTCCACCAGCTGGTGCGGCAGGTTGCGCACGAAGCCGACCGTGTCGGCGTAGGTGAAGCCTCGCCCGTCCGAGGTCTCGGCATGGCGAACCGTGGTGTCGAGCGTCGCGAAGAGCTGGTTCTGCACGAGCGCCTCGGCGCCCGTGAGGCGGTTGAGCAGGCTCGACTTGCCCGCGTTCGTATAACCGGCGATCGCCACCGACGGCACCTCGCCGCGCTTGCGGTTCGCCCGCTTCGCCGCGCGCGCGGGCGCGAAGCCCTTGATCTGCTGCCGCAGCTTCGCCATGCGGGTGTTGATGCGGCGGCGGTCCAGCTCGATCTTCGTCTCACCGGGACCGCGCGATCCCATGCCCGCGCCGCCTGCGCCCACCTGGCCGCCGGCCTGGCGCGACATCGACTCGCCCCAGCCGCGCAGGCGCGGCAGCAGGTACTCGAGCTGCGCCAGCTCGACCTGGGCCTTGCCCTCGCGGCTCTTGGCATGCTGGCTGAAGATGTCGAGGATCACGGCCGTGCGGTCGATGACCTTCACCTTGACCACGTCTTCGAGCGCACGACGCTGGTTCGGCGCGAGCTCGGTATCGGCGATCACGGTGTCGGCCCCGAGGCTCGCAACGAGGTCGGCGAGCTCCGCGGCCTTGCCCTTGCCGAGGTAGGTGGCGGGGTCGGGGTGGGCGCGGCGCTGCAGCAGGCCGTCGAGCACCTGGGCGCCGGCGGTCTCGGCGAGCGCGGAGAGCTCGCGCAGCGAGTTCTCCGCCTCCTCCTGGGCATCGCGCGCGTTCGACGGGTAGACCCCGATCAGCACGACCCTCTCGAGCCGGAGCTGCCGGTACTCGACCTCGGTGACGTCTTCGAGCTCGGTGGAGAGGCCCGGCACGCGACGCAGCGAAGCACGCTCCTCGCGCTCCATCCTGATCGCGTCGAGATCGTCGCTCAGCTGGTCGTGGGCCTCGTCTCCGAGCGCCTGCGCGCCGGAGGTGAGATCGCGGATCACCGTCGCGCCGCCCGTGCGACGGGCGCGTTCGAGGACTCTCTCGAGGGGATCGACCGGTTCTTCAGTGCGTTCTGTCATGTGGCTTCCAGTGTAGGCGGGCGAGCCTTGGCCGTGGGATGTGTTCACCCAGAGCGCAGCGCAGGGCCCGGCCGCGCTCCGGGGCCTGCGCGTCGCCCAGGCCGGGGCCCTGGGATACTGGTCGAGTGAATCAGCACTACTTCAGCGAGGCCCCCGCCGGCGCATACGAGCCCCGCGAGATCGAGGCCAGGCTGGGCGGGGCGACGCGGCGCGTGCTGACGGCCGGCGGCGTGTTCAGCCCCGAGCACCTCGACCAGGGCACCGCACTGCTGCTGCAGACGCTCACAGAGATCGACGGGCCGGAACGGGCCGATGTCGCCGACGATGAAGGATCGGATCGCGCCGCGATCCTCGACCTCGACCGCACTGATGCTCCCCAGATCCTCGATCTGGGGAGTGGCTGGGGCCCCATCGCCCTCGACGCCGCGCTGCGCCACCCGGGCGCCGAGGTCTGGGCGGTCGATGTGAACGAGCGGGCGCGCGAGCTGACCGCTGCGAACGCCGAGCGGCTGGGCCTCGCGAACGTGCGCGCGTGCGCCCCCGATGCCGTGCCCGCCGAGATCCGCTTCGCCTCGATCCGGTCCAACCCCCCGATTCGGGTCGGCAAGCAGGCGCTGCACGGAATGCTGCAGGAGTGGCTGCCGCGCCTGGCTGCGGGCGGATCCGCCCACCTCGTCGTCGCGAAGCACCTCGGCGCGGACTCGCTGCAGCGGTGGATCGCCGCCGAGTTCCCGGAACTCGAGGTCGCACGCCTGGCCCGCGGCAAGGGGTTCCATGTGATCGAGGCGTTCAGGCCCGCCGAGTAGGGAACGCCGTCAGGGCAGGGTGATCGTGCCCCGGTAGATGAGCTCGGCCGGCCCCGACAGCGACACGTGCTCGCCCTCCTCGGTGGCGAACATGCGCACGCCGAGACGCCCGCCGGGCACCTCGACGCTCCAGCTGTTCGGCATCTCGTCCCCGCCCCAGTGGCGGAACGCGAGGGCGGCGGCGGCCACGCCGGTGCCGCACGAGAGCGTCTCCCCCGACCCGCGCTCGTGGACGCGCATGCGGATGTGCGCGACGCCGTCCTTGACCAGCGGATCCTCGGGCACCACGAACTCCACGTTCGCGCCCGACTCCGGCACCGGATCGAGCTCCGGTGCCTCCGTCAGCTCGAGCGCCTCCAGCGTCTCCTCGTCGGCGAGCGCCGCCACCACGTGGGGGTTGCCGAGGTCGAGACCCAGGCCCGGCCTCGGCACGTGAAGGCCTTGCGCGAGCACGAGGCGCTCGTCGGCGAGCCGCCACCTGCCGAGGTCGACCGTGTAGCCGGAGGCCCCGGCGAGCACATCCTTCACCCCGGCTCGGGTGCCGATGGGCAGAGTGTCCCGCCGCTCCGGCGCGACGAGCCCCTCGGCGATCAGGTAGTGCGCGTAGACGCGGATCCCGTTGCCGCACATCTCGGCCGGCGTGCCGTCCGCATTCCAGTAGTCCATGAACCACTCGGCCTCGGGCTCTTCGGCGAGCGAGGCGGCGCCCTCGGGGATCGCGCGCGAGCGGACCGCGCGGATCACGCCGTCCGCGCCGATGCCGAAGTGCCGGTCGCAGAGGAAGCGGATCCGTTCCGGCGTCAGCTCGATCTCGCCGTCGGGATCGGTGAAGAGCACGAAGTCGTTGCCCGTGCCGTGGCCTTTCGTGAAGTCAAGCGCGGTCATCACCGGGCTCCGCCCTGCGGGTCGGTGTTCTGCGAATCGGCATTCTGCAGGTCGGTCAGATACCGCCGCACGCTCTCGATCAGATCCGGCAGGAGCGTGAAGCCGCCCGAGGTCATGTTGACGAGCACGCCGGTGCCCGGTGCGAGGCCGAGCACCACGTTCTGACCTGTGAGGGAGAACCCGTACCGCGCATGCTCGTTCGTGCGGTTCAGCCCCTCCTCGGACACGGCGACCACCACGTGAGGCGCGTCGTCGTTCGAGAAGAGCACCGGCTGGATGCCCTCGGCGCCGGAGGGGTCGGTGACCGACGGCATCACGACCGTCGTGCCCAGAAAGCAGTTGACGACCTCGCCCAGTTCGGCTCGCCCGCCCTGAAACTCACCGATCACGCGCTCGAGTTCGCTGATTTGCTGCA
>JBFXIT010000014.1:18511-21260 GCA_050175655.1 Leucobacter sp. | reverse complement strand
AGCTGACGAAGCCGACCTTGCGCCCGCTGTCGCCGCCGAGCTCGACGTAGGCGATGGAATCGGTGTCAACCAGATACTGGCGTCCCTTGGTGTCGGCGAGCGCCAGGAGCGCGTGGTCCTCGGCGATCGCGGCGTCGATGAGCCCGCGCACCTCGTTCACGGTCGAGTTGGTCTCGAATTGGAGCTCACGGGCCGAGTGCTTGATGCCGATGCGAACTTCCACGGGTGCCTCCTGGGGTGATCGAGCCGGTGCCGCGCGGATGCGCGGGGGTCCATGAGCGAGTCTAGGGGGAGGATCCGAGGCGTCGCCCCGATCCGCCGCCGAGTTCGCCGACAGCGCAGCGCCGGTCATGAGTGTCGGTGGTCCCTCTCTAGGCTGTCAGCATGACACGATTCGACCGATCCCAGCAGCGGGTGCTCGACCTCGACCCGGGTCGCCACGCACGCGTGCTGGGAGCGCCGGGCAGCGGCAAGACGCTGCTCCTCGTCGAGGCGTACGCCCGCTCGACGGCGCTGCCGGGGTGGTCTGAGGCAGACGTCCTGGCGCTCGTGCCGAGCCGCCTCGCCGCGGCCTCGGTGCGGGCCGCGATCGAGGCGCGGGTGCAGCGCGCGCTGGGCGGATCGCCGGCGCGCACGCCAGCCGCACTCGCGTTCGCCGTGCTCGGGCAGACCGCGGCGGTCTCGGGGGAGCCCGCACCGCGGCTGCTCACCGGTACGGTGCAGGACGAGGCGGTCGCCGCCGCGATCGAGCAGCGGATCGAACGAGGCTCCGGAGCGTCCGCGAGCGACGGCCCGGCCGTGCTCGCGCCGGAGATCCTGCGCAGCCCGGCCTTCCGCGCCGAGCTGCGGGAGTTCTGGCGGGTGCTCGACGATTTCGACCTGGATCCCGCGCACCTGCTCGAGCAGCTCGCGGCGCTGCGGGGGCGCGCCGCATCAGAGGCGATGACGGATGCCCCCGACGACGCGCGGATCGAGCGCTGGAGCGAAGCGCTCCGGGTCATCGTCGAGGTCGAGGCCCGGCTCCGCGATGAGCGACCGGGAGAGCTGAGCTCGAGCGCGCTGCTCAGATCGGCGGCCCGGGAGCTGCGCAGCGGCAGCGCGACGGCGCCTCGGCTCCTACTCGTCGACGATGCTCAGGAGCTCGGCGAGGGCGGTCTCGCGCTCATCGCCGCATGTGCTGCGGCCGGCAGCAGCGTGTGGGCGTTCGGCGATGCCGACACGGCCACCGAGACCTTTCACGGCGAGCGCACGCGCGTCATGTCGGATCTGGCGGGGGAGCTCTCCCGAAGGGGCGTGAGAGCTGACGCCGAGCAGACGGCGGTGCTCGACGTCGTTCACCGCCACGGGGCAGGGCTGCGCGAATTCGTACGCGATCTCACCACGCGCATCGGCGCCGCGGGAGCCGGCCCGCAGCGCGAAGCGCGAGCAGACGAAGGAGCGGGCGCCGGCGCGGTCGACTTCGCGGTCGCGGCCTCCCCGTCCGAGCAGCTCGGCATCATCGCCCACCGCATGCGCAGCCGGCGCCTCGGTCTGGGCGGCGACGGCGCTGAACATGATGGCGATGTGCGCGGAAATGCGCGCCTCGACTGGGGCGCGATGGCCGTGATCTGCCGGTCTCGCGCGGAGGCGGCCCGCATCGCGCGCGGGCTCGCAGGGCATCAGGTGCCGACGGGGGTCGCCGCGGGCGGCATCGTGCTGCGCGAGCATCGCATCGTGCGCGACCTGATCCGCCTGCTGCAGCATGCCCGCGGCATCGCACCGCTCGACGCCCAGGGCGTGCTCCAGCTGCTCGGCGGGCCGGTCGGAGGTCTCGATCCCGTCGCCGTGCGCCGGCTGCGCGGCGCGCTGATGCTGCAGGAGCGGCGGGAGGTGAGGGAAGAGAATCGGGAGGCCCGCAGCACCGATGATCTCGTGCTCGCCGCCTTCGCCGATCCGATGCCGGATCCCGCCGTCGACAGCCGCGGTGGTCGTGCGCTGCGCAAGCTGGGCCGCATCGCTGCGGCCGGCTCGCAGGATGCCGCGGCGGGGGGCACCCCGCGCGAGAATCTGTGGGCACTATGGGCCGCCACGGGGCTCGCCGAGGACTGGCAGGGTGAGGCGCTGCAGGGGCGCGGCCACCGCTCCGACGAAGCCCATCGGTCGCTCGACGCCGTGCTCGGGCTCTTCTTCGCGCTGCAGCGCCACGAGGAGCAGGCCAGCGCCCAGCCGATCGAGGAGCTGCTCGAGGAGCTGCTCGAGAGCGCGGTCCCCGAGGATTCGCTCGCGCGCCGCGCCGAGCGCGACGCCGTGACCGTGACGACGCCTCAGGGGGCGGTGGGCCGCGAGTTCGATCTCGTCGCAGTGGTCGGCGCTCAGGACGGCGCTTGGCCGAACACCCGTGCGCGCGGCTCGCTGCTCGGCACCGTCGCGCTCGAGCGCTGGCTGCGCGGCGGCGAGGCCGGGGACCCCTCGCGGCGGGACACGATCCACGACGAGCTGCGGCTCTTCGCGCAGGCCTGCTCGCGGGCGCGCGGCGAACTGCTCGTGGTGGCGATCGGCGACGATGAGAACCACCCGAGCCCGTTCTTCGGCTTCGGGCGCGAGCACCTGCGCGAAGGGCTGCCGAGCTCTCGGCTCACGCTGCGCGGCGCGACCGCCGAGCTGCGTCGCCGGCTCGTCGCCGATCCCGCCGACGCGACCGCCCTCGCCGGGCTCGCCGCGCTCGCCCGGGCCGAGGTTCCGGGCGCGCATCCCGACGAGTGGTACGGAG
>JBFXIT010000014.1:4974-18411 GCA_050175655.1 Leucobacter sp. | reverse complement strand
CCGCTTCACGATCTCGCTCAGCCCGAGACGCGCGTGCCGGTGAGCCCGTCGCAGATGGAGCGCGCCGAGGAATGCCCGCTGGACTGGGTGATCGGCTCGCTCGGCGGCGGAGCCAGCACCGTCTCGATGAGTCTGGGGACGCTCGTGCATCACGCCTTCGAGACCGCGCAGGGCCATGATGTGCAGGAGCTGCTGGAGAAGATCGAGAGCGAATGGCGCAAGCTGCCGTTCGACGCCGACTGGGAGTCGGAGCGGATGCGGGGCACGGCGGCGGCGATGGCGGCCGGTCTTGCCTCCTATCTGCGAGAGTTCGACGGATCGGATCGCGAGCTCGTCGGCCGTGAGACAGGATTCAGCGTCCCGCTCGGGAGGGCGGAACTGCGGGGCAAGGTCGACCGGGTCGAGAGCAGGCTCGGCGCAACGGGCACCGAGGTGACTGTCGTCGATCTCAAGACGGGGGCGAAGCCCCCGAGCGGTCCCGAGACCCAACGGCATGCGCAACTGCAGGCCTATCAGCTCGCGACCGCCCTCGGCGCATTCACGGACGGGATCGGCCCTGAGGGCACGGTGTCGGGCGGCGCACGCCTGCTGTTCGTGCATCCCGAGGCCACGAAGGGCGGCGGCTTCGTCGAGCGCGCCCAGGCGCCCCTCGACGACGAGGCGCGGAGCGAGTTCGCGCAGCGGGTCGCCGAGATCGCCGAGGTCATGGCCGCATCCTCCTTCACGGCGCGGGTCGAGCACCATTGCAGCGACGCGTTCAGTCCCGGCGACTGCCGCATCCACATCGTTCCGGCGGTGAGCCGCTCATGAAGGCCGTATTCTCCGCGACCCGGATCGCCGAGCTGCTCGCCGGCCCAGACGCGTCGCCGCTCCTGCCGACACCGGAGCAGCGCGCCGTCATCGAGCACCCGCTCGCCATCGAAGCGGGGGGCAGCGCACTCGTCGTCGCCGGAGCCGGCAGCGGCAAGACCGAGACCATGGCCGGCCGGGTCGTCTGGCTCGTGGCGAACGGCCTGATCGAGCCCGATCAGGTGCTCGGACTCACCTTCACGCGCAAGGCCGCGGGCGAGCTGCGCGAACGGGTCTCCGGCAGGCTCGAGGCCTTCCGCTCGCGCCTCGTCGATGCCGCGGAACGAGGCGCGCTGAGCCCCGCGGAGGCCGAGCGCGCCGCGATCCTCGAGCGCTCCCTCGCCGACGGGCTCGACCTGCCCGAGATCAGCACTTACAACGCCTTCGCGGCAGGGGTGCTGCAGGAGTTCGGCGTCGCCGCGGGCATCCCGCCCGGGGCCGTCGTGATCGACGAGGCGACTGCGTGGCGCGTCGCGCGCGAGGTGATCCTGCGCAGCGAAGACCCCGGCCTGGTGGGCAGCGGGCTGCGGATCGCCGAGCTCGTCAAGCACACGATAGCGATCGATCACGCCGTCGCCGACAACCTCACCTCGTTCGACCGGGTCGAGCGCATCGTCGAGGAGTTCGGCCGCGTGCTCGACCTGCCCTACGACGAGAAGGATCCGGTGGGCGGGCCGGCGGGCAAGAATTACGCCCCGGTGCGAGACGCTGTTGCGAACCTCGCCGAGACGCCGCTCATCACGCGCCTCGCGCGCGCATTCGCCGAAGAGAAGCGGCGAAGAGGGCTGATCGAGTTCTCGGATCAGCTCGCCCTGGCCACGCGCACGCTCGAGCACTCTCCCGATGCCGTCGCGATCCTGCGCAGGCGACACCGTGCCGTGCTGCTCGACGAGGTGCAGGACACGTCGGTGGGGCAGACCCGCCTGCTCTCCATGGTCTTCGCCGGAGCGCCCGTCATGGCGGTGGGGGACCCGCACCAGTCCATCTACGGCTGGCGCGGTGCATCGGCCGAGGGGCTGCAGTCGTTCCACGCCGATTTCCGCGGACGAGGATCCACGGGAGTCCCTGCGGGAGGATCCCGCGCCTCGACACTCACGCTCTCGACCAGCTGGCGCAACCCCACGGCGGTGCTGGCGGCCGCGAACGCGATCTCCGCCCCGCTCGCGGCCGGGTCCGCGATCGAGGTGCCCCGGCTCGCGCCCCGGCCGGGCGCCGCCGAGGGGTGGATCGAATGGCGCTACCCCGAGACCGTGCACGAGGAGCGCGAGCAGGTTGCCGCGTGGATGGCGGAGGCGCGCAAAGCCCATATCGCCGAACGGGGAGAGGTCCCGAGCGCCGCCGTGATCTTCCGCAACAGGCGCCACATGGCCGCGTTCTCGGCGGCGCTCGGCGATGCAGGAGTGCCCAACCGGATCGTGGGGCTCGGCGGCCTCCTCAGCACGCCGGAGGTGACGGACGTCGTGAGCGCACTGCGCTGCATCTGGTACGCCGACGCCGGAGGGGATCTCATCCGTCTGCTCGCCGGTCCGCGCTTCCGCATCGGCGTCGCCGACATCGCCGGCCTCCGCGATGCCGCCCGCTGGTTCGCCGGGCGCGACGTGACCCAGCAGCGCCTCGACGACGAGGACACGGCGGCCGACGGCGTGCTGCCCGACCCGGACCGCCGGTTCACCCTCATCGACGCCCTCGACCAGCTCGCAGGAATGAAGAGCCCCGATCACGCAGCGCTCAGAGGGATCAGCACCAGCGGCTTCGAGCGACTGCACGAGGCCGGGCGCATGCTCGCCTCTCTCCGGCAGAGCGCGGGAGGAGACATCGTCGAGCTCATCGGAGCCGTCGTGCGCGCGCTGCGCCTCGACATCGAGCTCGAGGCCAACGAGGCTCGGGGGCACGGGGGCGGAGCCGCCGCGCTCTCCAATCTCGATGCGTTCACCGAGCTGGCGGAGGGCCACCTCGCCGTCGACAGCAGGGGCACGCTCGCGTCCCTGCTCGAGTGGATTGAACGAGCCGTCGAGGCCGACGAGGCGGCCGAGCACGTCGCCGCCCCGGAGCCGGGGACCGTGCAGCTCATCACCGCGCACGGAGCCAAGGGGCTCGAGTGGGACATCGTCGCGGTGCCGCGACTCGTCGCCGGCGAGTTCCCGGCCGCCCCCCGAGACGGGGTCGGATGGCTGCGCAAGGGCCGACTGCCCGACGAACTGCGAGGCGACGCCGCTGCGCGCCCGGAGCTCAACTGGAGGATCGCGACCACGCAGAAGGAGCTCAGAGACCGGATCGCCGACTACACCGCGCAGCTCAAGGAACGCTACGCGGACGAGGAGCGCCGCCTCGCATACGTCGCCATCACGCGCTCCGCCGGCCGTCTGCTGCTCAGCGGATCGTTCTGGGGCGGCCAGGCCCGACCCCGCACGCCATCGGAATATCTGCTCGAGCTGCAAGAGCACGGGATCATCTCGGGGCTGCCCGAGCAGAGCGAACATGCGAGCGACCCCGGCGAGTCGAGCGAGTTCACGCTGCAGTGGCCGCTCGACCCGCTGGGCGAACGCGCGGAGAGCGTGCTCCGCGCAGCCGATGCGCTGCGCGCCGAACTCGAAGCGCAGGCCGGCACCGCCGCTGCAGAGAGCGAGGTCGGTGGCGGAGCCGAATCGCCTCGGCGGCTCGACCAGACCGTGCGACTGCTGCTCGCGGAGCGCGAGGCGGCGCGTCGCGTCGGGCTCGGAACCGGAGCCGGAGCCGGCGACGCTGGCAGCGCCGATGATGGCGCAGCGGGCCGCAGCGCAGGCGATCGTCTGCCCGAGCGGATCACGGCGTCGACGTTCCACGAGTTCGTCGAGGACGCCGTCGGCGCCGAGCGGAGCAGGCTGCGGCCCGTGCCCCGCCGACCCTACCGCCGCACCCGCGTCGGCAATCTCTTCCACGAGTGGGTCGAACGTCGCACCACCACCGCCCGCGGCACGGCCCTCACCCTCTTCGGCGCGGAACTCTGGGAGGGCGCCGATTCCTGGGAGGAGGCGGCTCACCCGGTCGATGCGGAAGGGGGTACCGGCGAGGCCGATCTCGTCCCGCTGATCGCGGCATTCGAGAACTCGCGCTGGGCCGATCTGCAGCCGATCGCGGTGGAGCTCGAGATCACCCTGCCCTTCGCCGGCCGGTCGATGGTATGCAAGCTCGACGCCGTCTATCGCACCGGCGAGGGCGACGAGGCCCGATACGAGGTGGTCGACTGGAAGTCGGGCCGCCCGCCGAAGGACGAGAAGGAGAAGGCCTCGCGCTTCCTGCAGCTCGACCTCTACCGCCACGCGTATGCGCGCTGGGCGGGCATCGATCCCGAGCGCATCGACGTCACCCTCTTCTACGTGGCAGAGGGGGAGGAGCTGAGAGGCGAGGGCGATCGCACCCTCGACGACCTGGAGCGCCTGTGGCGCGAGGCCGCAGCAGCGGTAGTGTGAGGCGCGGCGATCATCTGCCCAGCAGATTGATATATTGATCCCCAGATATTGAGATGTGATAGGACGGTCGAGTTCTTGGCAGAGATCCCTTTCCGGCGCGGCCTCGCGCTCGCGGCGGCGGCGGTCGCGCTCCTCGCCGCGACCGGCTGCGCCTCGGCCGATGCGCTCTCCGAGCAGGACCGAAGGGTCATCGACCAGCTCGCCGAGATCGCACCGCGCGACTCGAAGATCGAAGGCGAGATCACCGGCGTCGAATGCTGGAGGCCCTCCGAGAGCATGGTCGACGACAGCACCTTCCGCGTGCTGTGCCGGCTGCACTACGACCAGGCCGACGCCGGGGGAGAGACGGTCGAGCGCTACCGCGACATGATCTGCATCGGCGACCCCGAGGCCGACCCGGTCAGCGAGTACTGCTACCTCTGGGCCTACTACTCCGATATGCCCGTCTACGAGGACAAGACCGGCTATTTCGCCGGCTGACCGGCGGACGCGGAACGGCCCGGGCGGGATCATCCCGCCCGGGCCGTTCGCGCCGATCCCGCCATTCCGCGGGTCGGGCTCAGTAGGTGAGCGCCACCTTCGTGAACTCCCTGCCGTCGAACTTCGCGTAGGCCTCCTCCGCCTGCTCCATGGGCAGCACATGCGTGAGCACGGATCGCGGTGCGAGCACGCCCCGCTCGATCGCATCGAGCAGCATGCCCCTGGTCTCGAAGGGGTTGCCGATGCTGAACTTGAGCGTCAGCTCCTTCTCGAACATGGTGCCGTTGTCGAGGGGGAAGTCGTTCTCGAAGTGCGCGCCGATCACCGAGATGACGCCCTGCGCGCGTGCGAGGCGCAGCGCCTCCTTCAACGCCGGGATGCTGCCCGAGGCCTCCACCACGACATCAGCCCCGGCCCCATCGCTCAGGCGCGCGATCAGTTCCCCGGCATCCTGCGGCGCGACGCTCGTCGCGCCGAGATCCTCCGCCAGCCGGCGACGCGCATCCACCCCGTCCACCGCCACGACCCTGGCGCCACGACTCAGGCCGACGATCACCGCCATCAGGCCGACAGGGCCCGCGCCCTGCACGACGAGGAGATCGCCCTCTCCGACGCCCGCGTTGTCGACGCCGGCGTAGCCGGTGGGCAGGATGTCGGCGAGGAAGAGCGCGTCCTCGGAAGACACCGAGTCGGGCAGGGCGAGCAGCGACCGCGAGGCGTTCGGCACGCGGACGTACTCGGCCTGGCCGCCGTCGAGCTTGGGATAGACCCCCGAGTAGCCGAAGAGGCTGCGGCTCTCGCACTGCGTCCAGCGCCGCTTCAGGCATGCGGCGCACTCGCCGCAACTCGTCATGCTCGTGTTCACCACCCGCTGGCCGACCTCCACGCCCTGCACATCCGAGCCGACCTCGACGATGTGCCCCACGAACTCGTGGCCCGGGATCATGCCGAACTCGAAGCCGGGAGTGTGGCCGTGGAACGGCAGCAGATCGGCCCCGCAGATGGCCGAGTGGGTGACCCGGACGATCGCGTCGCCCTGATCCTGGATGCGGGGCTGCTCGACTTCGCGGACGCCGATCTTCTCGGGCGCCTCGAGAACCACGGCCCTCATGCGAGCTGCTCGATCTCGATCAGGTTGCCCTCGGGGTCTTCGCAGAAGAACCTGGCACCGCCCCACGGCGGCCTGAAGGTCTCTGAGCGGAACGACACCCCGTGCCGCTCCAGGTCGGCGCGGGCGGCGTCGCAGTCGCTCACCTCGAGCACCATGCAACTCGCGCGCTCGGCGCGGTCGGGGGCGACGCGGAACGTGAAGCCGGGCAGATCCTCGCCCTGGTTGCCGTCCTGCGTGAGGGAGAGGCGCATCCCCTGCTTGACCAGGATCGCGTAGGGCGGATCCTCGAAGGTCTGGGCGATCTCGAAGCCGAGTGCCCGCTCGTAGAAGCCGGCCAGCCCGAACACGTCTGTGGCGGCGAGGATGAAGCCCGCCCGGGTCGTATCGTATGTCGTCATATGAGCTCCTTCGGTCGGGTGACGCTCCGCACATTATGCAGGTAAATTATCAACAAGCGCAATGCTTCTATCACTATGTGAATTGATATCGTCACGGAGTATTGACGCGAACGGTGCTACTCTCATAATCTGATAGTCAGGTCACAATCAGTGATAGCGGCACCGAAGCCCGGTCCGCGCTTGTGTCTCGATGAGGAGGAACGCATGGCCGACCCCAAGGTGTATCTGCTCGATGGCGGCAGTCTGGTGATCGATGGATCCCAGGTGCATTGGCATCACGACCTCGGCAATGAGGTCCGCTTCCCCGTGTACAGCGTGCTCGTGGCGGTCGACGGCGGCCCGCTCATCATGTTCGACACCGGGTTCGACCTCGACCACGTGAACAAGGTGCTGCCGTTCGAGAAGCCGATGCAGACCCCCGAGCAGACCATCCCGGCGCAGCTCGCGCTCTGCGGCTACAAGCCCGAAGACGTCGACATCGTCATCAACTCGCACTTCCACTTCGACCACGTCGGCGGCAACAAGTATCTGACCGATGCGCAGATCCTGGTGCACAAGGACGAGCTGCGCCACGCGCTCGTACCGGAGCCCTTCGAGCGCCTGGGCTACTCGGATCTGTCGTTCGACTTCGACAAGTCGAAGTACAAGTTCATCTCCGGCGAGTACCAGATCGCTCCGGGGGTGACCCTCATCGAGACGCCGGGGCACACGGTGGCCCACTACTCGATGCTCGTCGAGATGGAGAACAGCCCCTCGATGCTGTTCGCCGGCGACGCGGCCTACACCTACAAGGCGGTCGAGTCCGAGGTCATCGGCGGTTTCCACCTCGACCCCTCGGCATCGGTCGACTCGCTGCGCAAGCTGGCCTACATCAGCCGCACGCAGGGCGCCGACATCTACCCCTCGCACGAGATGGAGCCCTGGCTGACCTGGAAGAAGGCGCCGGAGTTCTACGGCGGGAACTGACGCGACGACGCGGCAGCACACACGAGAAAACACAGATCGAAGGAGTTCGGACAGCATGGCACAACACGACAAGCGGGTAGCGATCGTCACCGGCTCGGCCCAGGGCATCGGCGAGGCCATCGCCCGCCGCATCGCCCAGAACGACGTGACCGTCGTCATCGCCGATGTGAACGCCGAGAAGGGTCAGAAGGTCGCGGAGGGCCTCGGCGGGCTGTTCGTGCAGACCGACGTGAGCGACCCGGCGGCGGTGCAGAACCTGGTCGACACGACGGTCGGGCAGTACGGGCGCATCGACATCCTCGTCAACGATGCGGCGATCGTGCCGTTTGTGGCCTGGGAGGATCTGACCTTCGAGGAGTGGCGCCGGGTCATGGCGGTCAACGTCGACGGGCTCTTCCTCGTGACCAAGGCCGTCTCGAAGGTGATGGCCGAGGCGGGCTACGGCCGCATCGTGAACATCGCCTCGAACACCTTCGTGGCGGGCACGCCGAACGCCAACCACTACGTCTCGGGCAAGGGTGCGACGGTCGGCTTCACCCGCTCGCTCGCGACCGAGCTCGGCAAGGACGGCATCACGGTCAACGCCGTGGCGCCGGGTCTCACCGAGAGCGAGGGCGTCAAGGCCGGCCCGCACAACGAGGGCTTCGGCTACGTCGTGCCGATGCAGGCCTTCGACCGCAAGGGCCAGCCCGAGGACATCGCCCCGGCCGTGGCCTTCCTCACGACCGAGGAGGCGGGCTGGGTGACGGGTCAGCTGCTCGTCGTCGACGGCGGACACACCCGTAACTGATGTCCGGCGGCGCGGTGCTTCTCATCCCGGAGATGAGGGGGACCGCGCCGGATCGGGCCTTTTATTTTGCCGTAAAGTTTTATTATCATACTGTGCAATAGAAATATTGCGATGTGAAGTCGGATGCGATTCCGGCACGTGAAAGGGAAAACTCATGACAGAACGTAATGGCCTCAAGGCCGAGGTCGCGGGCGCAGGCTTCGCGGGTCTGGTCGCGGCGACGACCTTGGCCCAGCAGGGCTGGGACGTCACCCTGCACGAGCGCGGCGAGGAACTGCGCCCCCTCGGTGCGGGCATCGTGCTGTGGAACAACAGCCTCGAGGTGCTCAAGGCCATCGGCGCCTACGACTCCCTGCTGCCGCACACCATGGTGCCGCCCTTCTACGAGACCCGCATCCACAACGAGACGATGTCGCTCGAGGACTTCGACGGGCTGCCCTGGCGCACGATGACGCGCAAGGCGCTGCACGAGGCGCTCGAAGAGGCGGCCCGCAAGGCCGGCGTCGAGATCCTCGTCAATTCCGAGGTCGTCGCAGCGGATCCCTCGGGCACCGTCACCCTGGCGAGCGGCGAGGTGCGTCGCGCCGACCTGGTGGTCGGCGCCGACGGCGTCACCTCGAACGTGCGCGATTCCATCGGCTTCGAGCAGGAGCGCACCCGCTCAAAGGACGGCGTCACCCGCCTCATCGTCCCCCGCTGCAAGGAGGAGCTCGGCGGCGGCGACGAGTGGGACAACGTGATCGACTTCTGGAACTTCGAGCCCCGGGTGCTGCGCGTGCTCTACGTCCCCTGCAACGACGACGAGCTCTACATCGCCCTGATGGCGCCGATCGAGGACAAGGAGGGGTCGGCCGTTCCCATCAACTACGAGGTCTGGGCCGAGAGCCACCCCTACCTGGCACCCGTGCTGCGCGAGGCGGCGAAGATCGAGAACGGCCGCTACGACGGCTACCAGACCAACGTGCTGAAGAACTGGTCCAACGGCAAGGTGGTGCTCGTGGGCGACTCGGCCCACGCCATGTGCCCGGCCCTCGCCCAGGGCGCCGGCACGGCGATGCAGAACGCCTACACGATGGCGATGGCCGTCTCGAAGAGCCACGAGGATCTTCCCGCCACCCTGCAGGCCTGGGAGACCGAGGAGCGCGAGATCACCGATCGCTGCCAGGCGAAGTCGGCGTGGTACGCCGAGACCCGCAACATGTCGAAGGGCAACCAGTTCACGCCGGAGGTACTCGAGACCGCGGCATACAACCCGACCGAGGGACGATAAACATGGCTCACACGCTTGAAGGATACGAAGTCCGCTCCTGGCACTCGAACGTCGTCGAGGTCGTCGAGGCCGCAGGCAGGCCCCTCGCGGAGCCGCTGATCAAGGCGGCCGTCGGCGTCATCGTGCGCAACCCCTTCGCGGGGCAGCCGTTCCAGCAGGATCTCGGCTCGCTGACCGAGCCGAGCCGCGGCCTCGGCATCGAGCTCGGCCGCCGTGCGAAGGAACTGCTCGGCGGCCGCGAGGTCGAGGGCTACGGCAAGGGCGGGGTCGCCGGCATCGACGGCGAGCAGGAGCACGTCGTCGCGTGCGTGACGACCGTCTTCGGCGACGGCTTCCGCGACGCCGTCGGCGGCGGCAAGGCGTGGATCTCGTCGTTCACCAAGGTCGCCTCCGCGGGCACGTCGATCGACATCCCCCTCGCGTTCAAGGACGAGGTGTACGTGCGCGACTACTACGACGGCGTCACGCTGCACATCGACGAGGGTCCAAAGGCCGACGAGCTGCTGATCTGCGTCGCGGTCTCGAGCGGCACGCGCCCGCACGCCCGCGTCGGCGGCATGACCAAGGAAGAGGCTCTCGCCCGTCTGGCCGAGTAGTCTCCGAGAACTACGCGATCACATATATACGAAGGAGTACCCGAATGCGTGAGCCATTCAACCCGTCCCCCGAGATCAGAGCGGTGCTCGACGATCTCGCACGCGTGCACCGCATCCTCGAGATCGAGGGTCACGGCGACATGTCGATGGGGCACATGTCGTACCGCGATCCCGAGGGCCGCGGCATGTGGCTGAAGCGCGGGCACCTCGCGCTGTCGGAGGTGCAGGCGGAGGACTACCTGCTCGTCACGCTCGACGGCGAGGTGCTGCAGGGCGAGGGCTTCCGCCACCTCGAGTGGCCGCTGCACGCCGAGATCTTCAAGGCGCGCCCCGACGTGAACTTCGTCGGCCACTCGCACGCGCACTACGCGACCGTGTTCGGCGCGGGACGGAACGAGCTGGCGCCGGTGAACAACCACGGCGCCTGGTTCGCCGAGCACGGCGTGCCGCGCTTCGACGAGACGAGCCACATCATCACCACCGTCGAGCTCGGCATCGCGGTGGCGAAGCAGCTCGGCCAGGCCGAGGCGATCCTGCTCGCCAATCACGGCATCGCCTTCACCGGCGGTGACGTGCGCGAACTGCTGCTCTGCGGCGTCTTCCTCGAATGGTCGTCGAAGTTCCAGATCGATCTCGAGAGCTCGGGCGCCGAGTTCCCGGTCCCGGATCACGCCGAGAGCATCGAGAAGCACGGGCGCATCTACCCCGAGCCTGCCAAGGAGAACTACTGGAAGTACTTCAACCGCATGCTCGACCGCACCGAGGGCCGCGAGCCCCAGCCGATCTGATCGGGCGAGACTCGCACCCGATTCGATTCGAAGGAGAATGAACATGGCAACACCCCGTAAGATCACCGTGCTCGGCTCGGGCATCATGGGCCCCGGCATCGCCGCGGTCTTCGCCCGCTCCGGCGCCGACGTCACCATCTACGACGTCGTACAGGATGCGCTCGATCGCGCTGCCGAAGGCACCAAGATGGCGGCAGGGGTGCTCGACGCCCTCGGCGCCCCTCGCGGCGACCGGCAGGGCGAGCTCGCGTTCACGACCGACATCGCCGAGGCGCTCGCGGGCGCCGAGTACGTGCTCGAGGCCGTGCCCGAGCGCGAGGACCTGAAGAAGCAGGTCATCGCGCAGGTCGAGGAGCTCGTCGGCTCCGAGGTCATCATCGCCTCGAACACCTCCGGCATCCCCATCACGAAGCTGGCCGAGGGGATGGCGCATCCCGAGCGCTTCGTCGGCATGCACTGGTCGAACCCGCCGCACGTCATCCCGATGATCGAGGTCGTGCCGGGCGAGCAGACGAGCGACGCGGTTCGCGACGCCGTGGTCGCCCTCGCCAACTCCTTCGGCTACGAGGCCGTGCTCGAGGGCGAGGTGCCCGGCTTCGTCGAGAACCGCATCCTCTACGCGATCATGCGCGAGAGCCTGGCGCTCGTCGACGAGGGCGTCATCTCGAAGGAGGACATGGACATCTGCGTGCGCTGGGGCATCGGCTTCAAGCTCGCAGTGGTGGGCCCCATGCGCCTGCTCGACATGGCGGGCCTCGACACCTACAACAACGTGGCGAGCTACCTCAACCGCGACCTCTCGAAGACCGACGGCGTGCCGAAGATGATCACCGACAACATCGAGGCCGGCACCTTCGGCTTCAAGTCGGGCAAGGGGCTGTTCGAGTACGGCGAGGGCGATGTGGCGGCCAAGCGCCAGCAGATCGTCTCCCAGCTGATCCAGGTGCGCCGCGCCATGCCGCAGCCGCTCAGCGACGACCAGGTCTGACGGGAACTGCATGACTGAGATCTCCTATTCGACCGTCGATGTGCCGACGGCCGACGGCGGCGCGCAGAGGATCGCCTACTCCGAGACCGGGCAGGGCGACGACACGGTCTTCCTGTTCCACGGGGTCACGGCGAATCATCGGGTGTGGGCGCCGATCCAGGAGGCGCTCTCGCCGCGCTTCCGGGTGATCGCGGTGGATCAGCGCGGCCACGGCAACAGCGGGAAGCCGGCCTCGGGGTACACCGCGGCCGACTACAGCGACGACATCAGGGGGCTGGTCGAGAGGCTCGGCGGGCGCGGCAGGAACGTGCTCGTCGGCCACTCGCTCGGCTCCCGCAACTCGATCGTGGCGGCCGCCCGCTTCCCGGGGCTCGTCGACGGGGTCGTGGCGATCGACTTCACCCCCTTCATCGAGACGGAGGTCTTCGACACGCTCGAGGCCCGGGTCGGCGGGGGAGACCAGCGCTTCGCCTCGGTCTCCGACATCGAGGCCTACCTGCAGCAGCGCTACCGCATGATGCCGGCGGATGCCGTGAGCCGGCGCGCGTCGTACGGCTACCGGCAGGTCGACGGGGTCTACGTACCCTTGGCCGACCCGGAGGCCATGCGCCAGACGGTCGTGGGGCTGCGCGAGGACCTCGCGGAGAGCCTCGGCGCGCTCACCACGCCGACGGTCGTGGTGCGCGGCGCGGAGAGCGTGCTCGTCACCGAGCGCGCCTTCGAGCGCTCGCGCGAGCTGCGGCCCGATCTGCGCTACGAGCTGGTGCCGGAGGCGGATCATTACGTGCCCGAGGAGCAGCCCGCCGCAGTCGCCGCCCTGGTGACCGAGTTCATCGACGGCCTGTGATCGCGCACGGCCCGCACTTCACCGAATACACATACGCATAACCAACAGAAGGAGGGCCCCATGGGACCCAACGTTCAAGACCTCGCCATCTCCAGCCCCGACATCGCCGCTGGCGCGGCGATCGACGACCGCTTCGCCGCCGAGACCGGCAACGAGGTGCCGGCCCTGAGCATCTCGGGCGCCCCGGCGGACGCCGTCGAGTTGGCGGTCATCCTGCACGATCCCGATGCCCCGCTGCCGAACGGCTTCACCCACTGGGTCGTCTACGGCATCGATCCCGCCACCGCCGACGTCTCGGCGGGGCGTCTCGGCCCCAACGGCATTGGCGAGGCGGCCTACACCGGCCCGCAGCCTCCCCACGGTCACGGCACCCACCACTACTACTTCTGGGTGTACGCGCTGAGCCGCCCGGTCGAGGGCAGCCCGAGCCGCGAGGAGTTCCTCGCGCAGTATGCCGACGCGATCATCGAGCAGAACCGGCTGGTCGGCACCTACCAGCGGTAACGGCTCGCCCGGGCGCCGGCATGTAGCATGGTGACCGGTATGCAGTCAAAAGCGAACGGGGGCACCATGCAGGTGAACCGCGCGAAGGGGGTCGACAGCGCCCGGCGGGTGCTGCAGATCCTGCTGAGCTTCTCGGAGTCCAATCCCGTCATCACGGTGGAGGGCATCTCGACGGAGTTCGGGATCTCGGTGCCCAGCGCATATCGCTACATCTCGCTGCTGAGGGAGCTCTACCTGATCGAGGAGTCGGGGCGTGGATCCTACGCCCTGACTCCCCAGGTGTTCAGGCTCGCCTCGGTCGCGGAGTCGTCGATCGACATCGGCAAGATCGCCATGCCGGTGGTCAACCGGCTGGTCGACGAGACGCACGAGACGGTGCTGGTCATGCGGCGCATCAGGGA
>JBFXIT010000014.1:0-4874 GCA_050175655.1 Leucobacter sp. | reverse complement strand
AGTTATTAGAGTTTCATAGAGGAACATTACATAGTGATAATTACTGTGTGATGGATTCGCTTCATGCGATGACACTCGACGATGAGTAGAGAAGGGACAACGGATGTTCTTGAATAGGTCTGTGAAGAAGGGGCTGAGGAGCGGCCTGATCGTCGCCGTGGCGGCCGGGCTGATTCTGACCGCGGGCTGCTCGGGGCGCACCAGCTCGGACGACGGCGGCTCGGGAGACGGCGAGGCCGCAGGCCGCACCGTCGAGCAGTTCGCCATCGTGACCCCCGAGAAGGAGTCGGACTACGGCTGGAACCAGCAGGGCATCTGGGCGGCGCAGGCTGCGGCGGAAGAACTCGGGATCACCCTCGACGACAACTCGAACGTCGGCTACGACAACACCGAGACGATCCTGACCCAGGTCGCAGAGGGCGGCAACGACTTCATCATCGCCCACGCCAGTGGCTTCAACACCGCGGGCGCCCGCGTCGGCGAGCAGACCGGCGTTCCCGTGCTCGTGGTCGACTTCGACCAGAACGTCCCGGGCAAGGTCGGCACCGTGATCACCCAGGCGCAGGAAGGCGCTTACCTGGCGGGTGTCGCCGCGGCGCACAAGACCGAGACCAAGACGGTCGGCATCGTCGCCTCGGCCGAGGATCTGAACTGGTTCCTGATGGCCGGCGGCTTCACCCAGGGCGTCTACAGCGTCGATCCCTCGATCAACGTGGTGATCGCCTACGTCGGCCCCGCGGGCTACGGCGACTCGGCCGGCGGCACGACCGTGACCAACCAGGTGATCGCGGCCGGCGCCGACGTCATCATGGGCATGGGCGATGGCGCGACCATGGGCTACCTGCAGGCGATCGAGAGCGCAGATGCGGGTCACCCGATCTCCTACATCGCGACCATCGGCGACGTCACCTCGATCGTCGACGATCCGAGCATGGTGCTCACCTCGGTGCTCTGGAACTTCAAGGACACCTACGTCCAGGCGATCAAGGACGTCGAGTCGGGCAAGTTCGGCACCGTGACCTACGAGCTGACCGTGGCCAACGGCGGTCTGTCGCTGCAGGAGACCGACAGCCTGAACGGCGACATCGCCGCTGCGGTCGAAGAGGCCAAGGCGGCCCTGATCGACGGCAGCGTCACGGTGGAGCGCACCACCGACATGGATGCGGTCCTGGCGCTCATCGACGCCAAGAAAACACGGCGAACGGCGGTGTGCGCTCCGGTCAGCCCGGAGCGCACACCGCCGTTCCACCGGCCTTCCATACCACTCGAAGGGACGAGGATGTCACCTGCACCCGCATCGGCGTCGACGCCGGATCCGACGGCACCGTCGAATCCCGACGGAGACGTCATCATCCGCCTGAACGGCATCACCAAGCGATTCCCCGGCATCGTGGCGAACGATTCCATCTCTCTCGACGTCAAGCGAGGCGAGGTGCACTGCCTGCTCGGCGAGAACGGCGCGGGCAAGTCGACGCTGATCAGCATCCTCGCCGGGCTGCAGCAGCCCGACGAGGGCAGCATCGAGATCAACGGGGCGCCGACCGTGCTCGGATCGCCCGCCGTCTCGATCGCGCAGGGCATCGGCGTCGTCTACCAGCACTCCGCGCTGATCCCGACCCTCACCGTGCTCGAGAACCTCATGCTCAGCGACGAGGGCAGCTTCTGGCTCGACAAGACCAGCGCCGCAGCGCGGCTCCAGGAGCTGAGCGAGCTGCTCGGCGCCGACATCGACCCTCACATGCCCGCCGGAGACCTGGGCCTCGGCCAGCAGCAGCAGGTCGAGATCGCCAAGGCGATGTGGAAGGGCTCCGAGGTGCTGATCCTCGACGAGCCGACCTCGATGCTCACGCCGCAGGCGATCGAGCGGCTGGTCGAGAGCGTGAACCGGCTGAAGGCCGAGGGCCTCGCCGTCATCTTCATCTCCCACAAGCTCCAAGAGGCCTACGCCATCGGCGATGCGGTCACCGTGCTGCGCTCCGGGCGCGTCGCGGGCAGGATCGCCCCCGCCGAGATGCACGCCATGACCGAGGACGAGGCGCGGGCCCGCATCCTCGAGGCCATGTTCGGCACCAACCCCGAATCGCTCTCGGCCGAGCAGGCCGAGGCCGCCGGCGCGGCCACGGAGGAGCGGCGGTCGCTCGTCGCGGCCGACGCCCCGGTCGTGCTGAAGATCGAGGATCTCAGCACCGTGTCGGGCTCAGGAGACGTGCCGATCACCGACATCGACCTCGAGATCAGGGCCGGCGAGATCGTCGGAGTCGCGGGCATCGACGGCCACGGCCAGGGGCACCTCGCCGAGGCGATCGCCGGCCAGCGCACTCCCGTCGCCGGGCGCGTGATCCTCGACGGAGACGACATCACCAAGCGCAAGGTCAAGGAGCGGCAGCACCTCGGCGTGCGATACGTCACCGACGACCGTCTGCACGAGGGCATCGTCGGCAGCCTGAGCGTCGCACTCAACCTGGTGCTCAAGAAGGTCGGCGAGAAGCCCTTCTGGCGCCGCTTCGGAGTGATGGACAAGGCCGCCGTGCTGAACGAGGCCCACGAGCAGATCGCCGCCTACGAGATCCGCACCCCGTCGGAGCAGACGCGTGCGGGCACGCTCTCGGGCGGCAACATCCAGAAGATCCTGCTCGCCCGCGAGCTCTCCCACGACCCGCGCGTCGTGATCTTCCACAAACCCACCTATGGCCTCGACCTGAAGACCGTCTACCGCGTGCGCGAGACCGTGCGGGAGTTCGCCCGCGACGGCGGTGCCGCGCTGCTGATCTCCACCGATCTCGACGAGCTCGCCGAGCTCTCCGACCGCATCGTGGTGGTGTCGAACGGCCGGCTGGTCGGCGAGGTCGCGAACGACGGAGACCGCGTGACCGAGAGAGTCGGCGAGATCATGGTCGGCGCCCGCGGTCCGGTCGCGGCGCACGCCGCCGCGCGAACCGACGTGCCCGGGACGAACGATGAGGGAGCAGAGCAGTGAGCGAAGAGACCCAGCTCGAGAACGCCGCTGCGAAGGCGGCGCCCGAGGCCGGCCCCGAGACCGTCGCCATCGAGGCGGCGCGGAAGCCGGAGCGCACGAAGCTCGCCAAGAGCGCCGAGATCCTGGTCCGCACCATCACCCCGGTGCTGCTCGCGCTCATCGTGGGCGGGCTGATCATCTGGGCGATGGGCGTGAATCCCTTCGAGTTCTACGGCGACATCTTCACCCTCGGCGTCGTGGGGACCGGCTGGCAGAAGACGCTGACCACGATGGCGCCCCTGCTGATCATCGCGCTCGGCCTCATCATCGCCTTCCGCGCTCAGCTCTGGAACCTCGGCTACAACGGCGTCTACCTGCTGGCCGCCGCCGTCGTCACCGGCATCGCCCCCGACGTGATGAGCGTGCTGCCCTTCGGCCTCGGCGTGCTGGTGCTCGCGGTCATCGCGATCGTCATCGGCATGCTGCTCGGCTACCTGCCGGCCCTGCTCAAGGCGAAGTACGGCACCAACGAGATCATCACCAGCCTCATGATGTCGTTCATCGCCATCAGCCTGGCGAACATCCTCGTCAAAGGGCCGTTCCAGGACACGAGCGTCACCGTGCCGCAGACGCGGGTGCTCGACCTCGACCTCATGCTGCCCTACATTCCGGGCACCCGGGTGCACATCGGGTTCCTCATCGCGATCCTGCTGGTGGTCGTCTTCCATTTCATCCTGACGAAGTCGTCGTTCGGCCTGAAGATCGACATCCTCGGCGCGAGCCCCAAGGCCGCGACCCACGCCGGCATCGACGCGAAGAAGATGATCGTCATCGTCTTCCTGCTCTCCAGCGGCATGATCGCCTTCGCCGGGGCCCTCGACATGCTCGGCCTCTGGGGCTACATGCGCACTAACTGGAACCCCGCCTACGGCGACAAGATCCTGCCGTTCGTGTTCCTCGCCCGGCTCAACCCGATCGGGTCGATCCCGCTCGTCGCGTTCTACGCGATCCTCGCCACCGGCGGCACCATCGCCGCCCAGAAAGCGGGCCTCTCGGTCGACTTCCTGCTCGTGATCGTCGCGCTGATCCTGTTCTTCATGACGGTCATCGAGTACATGGGCAACCGGCGCGACCTCGGCAAGAGCTACCTGCCGCGCGGCCTCTTCAAGTCGGTGAAGAAGTAAGGGAACGGGACAATGATCGAGTTCTTCAGCCAGGCGTTCCTCACGGCCTTCATCGTCGCCGTGCTCGCGAGCGCGGTCCCGCTCATGCTCTCGGCCATCGGCGAGACCGTCGGCGAGCAGTCGGGCGTGCTCAACATCGGCCTCGAGGGGCTTCTGCTCATCGGCGGCTACTTCGGCTTCATCGGGACGCTGTCGACCGGCAGCTTCTGGGTCGGGTTCCTCTACGGCGCGATCGCGGGCGTCGTGCTCTCGTCGATCATGATGATCCTGTGCGTCTGGCTCGGGCTCAACCAGATCGTGGTCGGCATCGGCATCACGCTCGCCGGCACCGGCGTCAGCAGCGTGCTCTACGACTTCAACTTCGCCACCTCGAAGCCGCGCCTCGGCCTCGACACGCCGTGGAAGATCCCGTTCCTCTCCGACATCCCCGTGCTCGGCCCCGGCCTCTTCGCCCAGCCCGGCATGTTCTACGTGTCGATCCTGCTGCTGATCCTCACCTCGATCTGGATGTACCGGACCACGCCGGGCCTGCGCCTGCGCTCGGCCGGCCAGAAGCCCTCGTCGCTCGACGCCGCCGGTGGCAGCGTGCTGCGCACCCGGTCGCTGGCGGTGCTCTTCGGCGGCGCGATGTCGGGCCTCGGCGGCGCCTACCTCGCCCTCATCTCGGCCGGCACCTACACGCCCGGCATGACCCACGGCCTCGGCTTCCTCGCCATCGTCGTGACCATGCTGGC
>JBFXIT010000013.1:13008-21696 GCA_050175655.1 Leucobacter sp. | reverse complement strand
CGCGCCCGCGAGCGCGCATCACCCTGGCGTCGTGCTTCTTGATCCCGGGCTCGTTCTCACGCAGTTGCACGTAGACCGGGGCCGCGATGAAGATGGTCGAATAGGCGCCGACGAGGATGCCGATGAAGAGCGCGAGCGCGATGTCGCGGAGCGTGCCCGCGCCGAGCACGAAGGCTCCGATGAAGAGGATCGAGCCCACCGGCAGCAGAGCCACGACCGAGGTGTTGATGGAGCGCACGAGGGTCTGGTTCACCGCGAGGTTCACCGCCTCGCCGAAGGTGCGGCGGTCGGTGAGCTCGCCGGGCGACGTGTTCTCACGGATCTTGTCGAACACCACGACGGTGTCGTAGAGCGAGTAGCCCAGTATGGTCAGGAAGCCGATGACCGCTGCGGGTGTGATCTCGAAGCCGGACAGGCCGTAGATGCCGGCGGTGATGATGAGGTCGTGGAAGAGCGCGATGATCGCGGCGAGCGACATCTTCCAGGTGCGGAAGTAGAGCGCCATCACGAGGGCCGCGAAGAGGATGAACACCCCCAGGCCGATCAGCGCCTGACGCGTGATGTCCTTGCCCCACAGCGCACCGATGTACGAGGCGGTGACCTCTCCCTCGTCCACGTCGTAGGCCTGCGCCAGCGCGGCGTGGAGTTCACGGGACTGCGTGTCCTCGAGCTGCTCGGTCTGCACCCGGATGTCGGTCTGGCCCACGAGCGAGACGCGGGGGGCCGAACCGGGGAGGACCTCGCGCACGGCATCGATGGCCGGCTGCTGGTCGCGGTCCTGCGAGTCGGCCACGTGCACCTGGAACTGGCTGCCGCCGGTGAACTCGATGCCGAGGGTGAAGCCGCCGCGCAGCAGCGGGCCCACGATGGAGACGACGATCAGCACCGCCGCGATGAGGTACCAGGTCTTGCGGCGGCCGATGAAGTCGATCGACTTCTCACCGGTGTAGAGCGCGTTGCCGAACTCGGCGAATGAGCGACGTGCCATGTCAGCTCTCCTTCCCGGTGGAGACGGTCTCGGAGCCGGAGGCGGCGGCCGCGGCCTTGCGCTCGGCGATGGTCTGGCGACGCTGCGCCTCCTTCACGGCCCCCTTGGCCTTCTGCGCGGCGCCGCGGTTGGCCACCGCCGGCTCACGGAACTGCGCCCGACCGCGATAGACGGCTCCGAGCTGCTGGGGGTTGAGACCCGACGCCGGGTGCCCGTCTCGGTAGAAGCGGGTGCGTGCCAACAATGTCAGCATCGGATGCGTGAAGAGGGCGACCACCAGCACGTCGACGAGGGTGGTGAGGCCGAGCGTGAACGCGAAGCCCTGCACGCTGCCGACCGCGAGCACGAAGAGGATCGCCGCTGCGAGGAAGTTGATGCCGTCCGAGGCGAGCACCGTGCGGAACGCCCGCTTCCAGCCCTGCTCGACGGCTCTGTCGATGCTGAAGCCGTCGCGCAGCGCGTCGCGCACGCGCTCGAAGTAGACGATGAACGAGTCGGCGGTGAAGCCGACCGCGACGATGATGCCCGCGATGCCGGCGAGCGATAGCCGGTAGCCCTGCCGCCAGGAGAAGAAGACGAGCAGCAGGTAGGTTACGACGCCGGCGATGGCGAGCGAGAGGATCGTGATCGAGCCGAGCACCCGGTACTGGAAGATCGAGTAGACGACCACGAGGAGCAGGCCGATGAGGCCCGCCAGCAGGCCTGCCTGCAACTGGTTGGAGCCGAGGGTCGCCGAGATGTCCTCCTGGCTCTGAACGGTGAAGCCGATGGGCAGCGCGCCGAACTTCAGCTGGTCGGCGAGGGTCTGGGCGCTGGCCTGCGTGAATTCGCCGGTGATCGAGGGCCGGCCGTCGAGGATCTGGCCCTGCATCCGAGGAGCCGAGAGCACCTTGCCGTCGAGCACGAAGGCGAACTGATCGAGCGGCGACTGGGCCCCGTACATGCGGGTGCTGATCTCGCCGAAGGTCTTGGTGCCAGCGTCGTTCAGCTTCATCTGCACCGCCCACTCTCCCGTGGTGGCGCCCGTCTGGGTGGTCGCGAGCTGCGCGGTCGCGTCGTCGATGACCTCGCCGCCGAGTTCGACGGGGCCGAGGATGTACTTGAGCAGGCCGCTCTGATCGCAGGTGACCAGCGGGCGGTCCACGGGGGCCTCGCTGAGGTCGAGCGCCGCTTCTGAGTCGCAGGTGAAGGCCGCGAACTCGGCCATGAGGCCTTCGGTCAGCCAGGCCATGTCGTATGCGGTGTCGGGCAAGGGGTCGGGGTCCACGCCGGTCGAGGTCTCGGCGGCAGCCGCATCCTCCGTCGCAGCCTGATCGTCGGCAGCGGCGTCGGTCGCGGCTCCGTCCGTCTCGGCGGCGTCGGCCTCGGTCCCGTCGGATTCAGCTCCGTCTGCCCCGGTTCCGTCGGCGTTCGCCTCGGCAGAGGCCACGTCGTCGGTGGTCTCGGTGCCCGTGGCGGTGAGTCCGTCGCCGATGTACAGCACCGGCCGGAAGTCGAGCTTCGCCGACGCCTCGATCCGCTGCAGCGTCGCGGCATCGGCCTTGCCGGGGATCGACACCGAGATGTTCTGGGCGCCCATCGTCGCGATCTCGGCCTCGGAGACTCCGGAGGCGTCGACGCGCTGGCGGATGATCGAGACGGCCTGCTCCAGCTGCTCGCCCGTCACCGCCTGACCGTCGGAGAGGTTGGCGGCCAGGATGATCTGCGTGCCGCCCTGCAGGTCGAGCGCGAGCTTGGGCGCCCAGGTGGCTTCGCCACGGACCACACCGATGCTGATCACGCCCACGAGGGCGGCGACGATGACGAGGAGCGCGATCAGCGAGCGGCGGGCTCGCTTCACTGCGGGAGTGGACGCCACGAATCGACTTCTTTCTCGTGCTGGTTGGACCGCTCACGCGAGGGAGCGGCGCCGCGCTCGGGGCGCGGCGTCGGTCTCAGGCCTTGTTGCTGTCGCCCTCGGAGCTGTTCTCGCCGGCGTTGTTCTCGTCAGCAGCGGGCTCGGGGTCGCTTGCGGCGGCATCCGCCACGCCCTCGTCGGCCTTCGCCCCGCCGATCTCGCCGACCCGCTCGCCGAATTCGGGATCGTCGTCCGGTGCGAGGTCGCCGCTCGGCTCGTCCTCGACGACGACCGGCGTGACGATCTGGCCGACCGCGTTACGGTGTACCACCAGCGTCGAGGTACCGCTGCGCACGGTCACCTTGTTGTCGGTCTCGTCGACCTCCTCGACCGTGGCGTAGATACCCGACTGCAGCATCACCTCGGCGCCCGGGCGCAGGTTGTTCTGCATCTCCTGCTGAGCCTGCTGGCGCTTCTTGCCGTTGCGGATCATGAAGATGATGAGCACGGCGATGAGGCCGAACATGATGATGGTCATCGGATCGAGAGCCACGGCGGTCCTTTCGAGTGGGCGAGGGCGCTGGTGCGCGGGCAACCTTAACGACTATAGGGCATCGGGCATGGGAACGCCTGTGTGTTCCCATCCTCTACGCGTCGCGACCCGGCCGCGCGGGGTGCGCGTGAGCAGGCCGGCGCGCACGAGGAACGGCTCGACCACCGCTTCGATCGTCTCGGACTCCTCGCCGACCGACACCGCGAGCGTCGAGAGGCCCACGGGCCCGCCGCCGAATCGCTCGACCACGGCGCGCAGCACTTCACGGTCGAGCCGGTCGAGGCCGTGGGCGTCGACGTCGTAGAGCGTGAGCGCGGCGTGCACGCTCTCGGCGTCGCCCGGCGCGGCGTGCACGAGGCTGTAGTCGCGCACGCGCCGCAGCAGCCGGTTGGCGATGCGGGGGGTGCCCCGCGAACGTCCTGCGATCTCCGCGATGCCCTCCTCGGCGACGTCGAAGTCGAGCAGCCGGGCCGCTCGGCGCACCACGGCCGCGAGCTCGTCGTCGTCGTAGAACTCGAGGTGGGCGGTGAAGCCGAAGCGGTCGCGCAGCGGGTTCGGCAGCAGGCCGGACCGCGTGGTCGCGCCGACGAGCGTGAACGGCGCGAGCTCGAGCGGGATGGAGGTCGCCCCCGCCCCCTTGCCCACCATGATGTCGATCTTGAAGTCCTCCATCGCGAGATACAGCATCTCCTCGGCGCTGCGCGCCATGCGGTGGATCTCGTCGATGAAGAGCACCTCGCCCGGAGTCAGCGCCGAGAGCAGTGCCGCGAGGTCGCCGGCGTGCTGGATCGCGGGGCCGGACGTCTGGTGCAGCGGCTTGCCCAGCTCGCCTGCGACGATCATGGAGAGTGTGGTCTTGCCGAGGCCGGGAGGGCCGGCGAGCAGGATGTGATCCGGGGTCCGCTGCTGCATGGTCGCCGCGTCGAGCAGCAGCCGCAGCTGACGGCGCACCTTCGACTGCCCGACGAACTCGTCGAGCGAGGCGGGGCGCAGGGCCCCCTCGAACCCGAGCTCGTTCGGCGCGACCTGGGGCGAGAGCTCGGTACTCATACAAGATCACCGCTCATCGGCTGTCGCCTCTCGTCTCGCTCCGGGCGCCGCCCGGCAGCCTCGGCGTCTGGAGCAGCGCGAGCGCCGCCCGCAGCAGACCTGCTTCGTCGGTGGGCGCGCCCGCGTCGAGCGCGTCCTGCACCGCCCCCTCGGCGAGCGCCTCCGCATAGCCGAGCCCCACGAGGCCCGCGACTACGTTGACGGAGGATCGCGCCTCGCCGGCCTCAGGGGCATGCGCCGCGGGTGCTCCGGCGCCGTCCTGACCCGCGAACATGCGCGGGTCGAGCTTGCCCGCGAGCTGCACGGCGATGAGCTTGGCCGTCTTGGGGCCGATGCCCGACACCTTGCGGAACGGCTTCTCGTCCTCGTTCACCGCGGCCTGCGCGATCTGGGCGGGCGTCAGCTCGGTGAGCACTCCGAGCGCGCTGCGCGGGCCGACTCCCGAGACTCCGAGCAGGATGCCGAAGACCTCCAGTTCGTCGGCGGTCTCGAAGCCGTACAGCGTGAGCGAATCCTCGCGCACGACGAGTTGGGTGTGCAGCGCGAGCCTCTCGCCGAGGTGCCCGCCCCCGAGACGGCCGGGCACCTCGACGCGCATGCCGACGCCGCCGTCAGGGCCGACGCCGACCACGACCCAGCCGGCGCCCGCCGACAGCACTTCACCGCGCACAGAAGCAATCACGGCATCAGCCTATGGGCGGGCACCGGAACGGTCGCAAAGCACACGCCGGTGAATCGAAGATATGTTCTATGCGGGCACGGGCTCGGAGACCCGCTGATCCCTGGCGCGGACGGCCCGGTTCACCGACGACACGATCGCCTTGAGGGTCGCGCGCGTCGTGTCGGGATCGATGCCGACGCCCCACAGGCGCTTGCCGTCGACCTCGAGGTCGACGTAGGCCGCAGCTACCGCGTCGCCTCCGGCGCTCATCGCGTGCTCGACGTAGTCGAACAGCGTGACGGCGTGACCGCCGTCGTTCAGCGCGTTGATGAAGGCGTCGATCGGGCCGTTGCCGCGAGAGGTGACCTGGTGCTCGCCCTCGCCGTCGCGGTAGTCGACCGTGAGCTCCGTCACGCCGTCGCCGGCACTCGTGGATGCCGTGCGGAACAGCTCGTAGCGGCCCCACTGCTCGAAAGCGGAGTCGCCGGTCGTCGGCAGGTACTCGTCCTGGAAGATGCGCCAGATCTCGTCGCTCGAGACCTCGCCGCCCTCGCTGTCGGTGAGCGCCTGCACGACCGCGCTGAACTCGATCTGCAGCCGGCGCGGCAGGTCGAGCGAGTGATCGGTCTTCAGCAGGTAGGCCACGCCGCCCTTGCCCGACTGCGAGTTCACGCGGATCACGGCCTCGTACGAGCGGCCCAGATCCTTCGGGTCGACCGGCAGGTAGGGCACGGCCCACTCCAGGTCGTCGACCGAGACTCCTGCGGCCTCGGCGTCGGCCTCCATGCGCTCGAAGCCCTTCTTGATCGCGTCCTGGTGCGACCCCGAGAAGGCGGTGTAGACCAGGTCGCCGGCCCACGGGCTGCGCTCGGGAACGCGCAGCTGGTTGCAGTACTCGGCGGTGCGGCGCACCTCGTCGAGGCGGGAGAAGTCGATCTGGGGGTCGATCCCCTGCGTGAACAGGTTGATGCCGAGCGCGACCAGGTCGACGTTGCCCGTGCGCTCGCCGTTGCCGAACAGGCACCCCTCGATGCGATCCGCCCCGGCCATGTAGCCGAGTTCGGCAGCCGCGACCGCGGTGCCGCGGTCGTTGTGCGGGTGCAGCGAGAGGATCACGTTCTCGCGGTGGTTCAGATGGCGGCTCATCCACTCGATCGAGTCGGCGTAGACGTTCGGCGTCGCCATCTCGACGGTCGCGGGCAGGTTGATGATCACCTTGCGATCGGGCGCGGGCCGGAAGATCTCGAGCACGTCGTTGCAGACCTCGACGGCGTACTCCAGCTCGGTGCCCGTGTACGACTCCGGCGAGTACTCGTAGTAGATATCGGTGCCCTCGCAGATCGACTCGCTCTCGACGCACAGTCTGGCGCCGTCGAGCGCGATCTGCTTGATCCCGGCCCGGTCCTGGCGGAACACCACGTCGCGCTGCAGCACGCTCGTGGAGTTGTAGAGGTGCACGATCGCCTGCTTCGCGCCGATCAGCGACTCGTAGGTGCGCGTGATCAGGTGCTCGCGCGCCTGGGTGAGCACCTGGATCGTCACATCGTCGGGGATCGCGCCGTCTTCGATCAGGTGCCGCACGAAGTCGAAGTCGGTCTGGCTCGCGCTCGGGAACCCGACCTCGATCTCCTTGTAGCCCATCTTCACCAGCAGATCGAACATGATCCGCTTGCGCTCGGGGCTCATCGGGTCGATCAGCGCCTGGTTGCCGTCGCGCAGGTCGACGGCGCACCAGCGCGGGGCCTGGGTGATGCGCTTCGCGGGCCAGGTGCGGTCGGGCAGGTCGACCGAGATGATCTCGTGGTACGGGCGGTACCGGTGGATCGGCATGGCCGAAGGCTGCTGTCTGTTCTTCATGATCTCGTCTCCGCTAAATCTTTCGTTCTCGCTGAAAATCTTGCTCAGCCAACACGAACACCGCGACGAGGACGGCCTGAGTCTCTAGGCCCCGTCGCGGCAGCTAAGGAGAAGCGAGCCGAACAGCACGGGATCAGCATACCACCCGTGCGGAACCCTCAGCGACGCGGCGTGTAGGTGGCGCTGCCGAAGCCGAGGATCAGGTAGCCGATCACCGAGAACAGCCAGAGCAGGAAGAACGAGAAGGCGCCGCCCTTGCCGAAGCGCTGGCCGAGGCGGATCGCGACGAAGATGCTGAAGACGATGTTCACGATCGGGATGATGTAGAGCAGCGTCATCCACGCCGAATAGCCGGCGACCTTCACGAGGATGAAGATGTTGACGATGGGGATGATCGCGAGGATGCCAGGGTAGCCGGCCTTCGAGAAGATGCGCCACAGCGCGATCGCCACGATGACGTACCAGATGATCCCGAAGATCCCGTAGGTCTGGAAGAGGGTGGTGAACTGCGCCTGATCCGTGATGTCGTACATGACTCCCCTTTTCAGCCCGATCTCATCGGGCGGTCGTGTCAGAATCCGAGCCTACTCACAAGCTCCTTCAGTCAGAAGCCGAGCCGGCCGAGCGCCTTCGGGTCGCGCTGCCACTCCTTCGCCACCTTCACGCGCAGCGAGAGGTAGACCCTGCGTCCGAGCAGCCGCTCGATCTCGCCCCGGGCGCGCTCCCCCACCTCGCGCAGGCGCGATCCGCCCTTGCCGATGACGATGCCCTTCTGGCTGTCGCGCTCCACGTAGATCGAGGCGTAGATCTCGAGCAGCCCGGGCCGCCCGTCCTCGTCGGGGTCGCGCTCCTCACGATCGTCGACCGTCGCCGCGAGCGAGTGCGGCAGCTCCTCGCGCGCACCCTCGAGTGCGGCCTCGCGGATGAGCTCGGCGATGCGGTCGTCCTCGCTCTCGTCGGTGGTGGTGTGGGCCTCGTAGAGGGGCGGCGACTCGGGCATCAGCTCGAGCAGCACGTCGGCGAGCACGTCGAGCTGCGCTGCCCCGTTCTCTCCGTCGGCGACCGACGAGACAGGCAGGACGGCGTCCCACTCCCGCAGCGCGCCGAGCAGGGTGAGCTGCTCGATGATCTCGCTCGTCGACGCCTCATCGACCTTGGTGAGGATCGCGACCTTCCTGGCACGGGGGAAGTCGTCAAGGCGCTCGTTGATGAATCGGTCGCCGGGCCCGATCTTCTCGCTCGCCGGCACGCAGAAGCCGATCACGTCGACGTCGCCGAGCGTGGATTCGACCAGGGCGTTCAACCGCTCGCCGAGGAGCGTGCGCGGGCGATGGATGCCCGGCGTGTCGACGATGATGAGCTGCCCGTCCGGGCGGTGCACGATGCCCCTGATGGCCCGCCTCGTGGTCTGCGGCTTCGGGCTCGTGATGGCGACCTTCTCACCCACGAGCGCGTTCGTCAGGGTCGACTTGCCCACGTTGGGGCGCCCGACGAACGATACGAAGCCGGCCCTGAACTCACTCGCGCTCATCTGTCTCTTCTCCCTGATCGCCCGTCTCGCCCACCCAGTGCGCGCTCACGGTCACGAGCCGCTGCCTTCTGCGCTCGGTCTCCACCGCGGTCAGCTCGATGCCCGCGACCGTGACCGTGTCGCCCTCCTCGGCGAGTCGGCCGAGCTCCTTCGCCACGAGCCCGCCCACGCTGTCGACCTCGTCGTCCTCGAGCTCGATCCCGAAGAGCTC
>JBFXIT010000013.1:11549-12908 GCA_050175655.1 Leucobacter sp. | reverse complement strand
ACGATCGAGAGCAGCTGCTCCTCATCGCGCACCCGGCCGCGGCCGAGCGCGACCAGGCCCCCGATCCGCTTGGCCGTCGCCGAAAGCCGCTGGGGCAGAGGTACGGGGCCTGTGACCGGCTCCCCCTCGCTCATCTCCCGCGCTCCCGCGCGGCGAACCCCAGCAGCAGATCGCGCTGCAGGCCGAACATCTCGGCCTCCTCCTCGGGAGTCGCGTGGTCGAAGCCGAGCAGGTGCAGCATCCCGTGCGTCAGCAGCACGCGCACCTCGGTGACGGTGTCGTGGCCGGCGGCCTCGGCCTGCCCCTCGGCCACCTGCGGGCAGATCACCACGTCGCCCAGCAGCCCCACCGGCGTCGGCGCGTCGGGGCGGCCCGGGCGCAGCTCGTCCATGGGGAAGCTCAGCACGTCGGTGGGGCCGGGCTCGTCCATCCACTGCACGTGCAGCTGCTCGATCGCCGACTCGTCGACCAGCGTGATGCCGAGATCCGTGTCGGGGTGCACGTGCATCGACTCGAACACGAAGGCCGCCAGCCGCTGCATCCCGGCCTCGTCGAGGGACTCGGGGAAGCCAGACTCGTTGCTGATCTCGATGCTCAATTCGACGCTCCCTCGCTGCCCTGGCCGGAGCCCCTCTGGCCGGCCCGCTTCTGCTCCTCGTAGACCCCATACGCGTCGACGATGCGACCGACCAGGCTGTGCCTCACGATGTCGTCGGCGGTCAGCTCGGCGAAGTGGATGTCGTCGACCCCGCGCAGGATGCGGTTCACGATGCGCAGGCCGCTCGTGGCGATCGGCAGATCCACCTGAGTGATGTCACCCGTCACCACCATCTTCGAGCCGTAGCCGAGGCGGGTGAGGAACATCTTCATCTGCTCGGGCGTGGTGTTCTGGGCTTCGTCGAGGATCACGAACGACTCGTTCAGCGTTCGCCCGCGCATGTAGGCGAGCGGCGCGACCTCGATCGTGCCGTTCGCGAGCAGCTTCGGCACCGCCTCGGCCTCCATCATCGAGCCGACGGCGTCGAAGAGCGGCCTCAGGTAGGGATCGATCTTGTCCTCCAGCGTCCCCGGCAGGTAGCCGAGCCGCTCCCCCGCCTCGACCGCGGGCCGGGTGAGGATGATCTTCGCCACCTCGCGGCGCTGCAGCGCCTGCACCGCCTTGGCCATGGCCAGGTAGGTCTTGCCGGTGCCGGCGGGCCCGATCCCGAACGTGATCGTGTTGGCGTCGATGCCGTCGACGTAGGATCGCTGACCGCGCGTCTGCGGCCTGATCGTGTGGCCGCGCACGGAGAGGATCGGCTCGCTCAGCACCTGCGACGCCGTGGGCGTGCCCACGCCGTCGGGCCCGTGCACCATCCG
>JBFXIT010000013.1:6372-11449 GCA_050175655.1 Leucobacter sp. | reverse complement strand
TCCGGGAACGCGATGACCCGCTCGGTCTCGGCGAGCTTCTCGACCGGGATCTCGCCCGAGACGATCTTGCCGAAGATGGTGTCTGCTGCCATGCAGTCCAGTCTACCGGGCGGCTCTGGCAGACTGGTGGCGTGACAGAAGCCCAGGGCGAGGAACAGGCTCTGTCGCGCCTCCGCACTCGCTCGCGTGCCCGCATCGTCTGGTCGGTGATCGCGATACCGCTCATCGCGCTCCTCGTGGTCATCGGGGCACCGCTCGCCAGCCCGCTCTTCCCGGCCGAGACCATCACCTCCTGCACCGTCGAGAAGAAGAATCTTAAGCCCAAGCGCAGCATCACGCCGAAGGTGAACAGCGACTGCGGGGTCTTCACCTCGGTGAAAACCGTCGACTGCACGAACACCCTGGGCAAGAGCCTCGCCCTCATTCCCGGGTTCACCTACGATCTCGTCGTGCGCGGCCCGCGGATCCCCCTGATCACCCAACCCGTGATCGTCTCCGCTGCGGTCTCGCCTGAGCAGAAGAACACACCCGACTGGGATCGCTTCGACACGCCCTCCGAGATCGAGGGGGTGCAGAAGCTCCAGGAGCAGTTCTCGCCCGACACCCTGCGCGCGTTCGACTACGAGCAACCGCCCTACGACCCGCAGTGCCAGGTCTCCCGGCACGTCATGACGGCCAAGGGCTTGCAACTCGTCGACCCGGCGCGGGCGGAGCGGCTGCTGGCGGTGCCCGCAGGGGTCGCACCGCGCGATCCGAAACTGCCATGCGAGGGGTTCCCCTGCTCGGACCCCGTCCCCGACGAGTAGCCCGCTCCGCACGGACAGGGTGGAGGGCGTCTACCAGCGGCCGAGCGCGGCGTTCAGCACGGCGAGGGCCGCGGGCCCCGCGGAGGAGGTGCGCAGCACCGTGTCTCCGAGCACCAGGATCGAGGCTCCGGCGGATTCGAGCGCCTCCAGCTCGGCGTCTGCGAAGCCGCCCTCCGGGCCGACGACGATGAAGGCGCCTCCGGCGGGATCGCCGGGGGCGAGGCCGCCCGGCTCAGGATCCGCCGCGAAGCGGGCTGCCAGCTCCTCACGCGCGAATGCGCTCAGCGCGCGCTCGCCCGACGGATGCAGCGCGATCACGGCGGCTCCGGCCGCAGCCCAGCCGCACAGCTCCCCCAGCGTCACCGGCTCCGTGACGACCGGAATGCGGGGGCGCAACGACTGCTTCGATGCCTCGCGCGCGATCCTCCGCCACTTCGCGACGCCCTTCGCCGCCTTCTCCGCGCCGCCGGTGCCGCCTGCGCTGCCAACGCCACCCCAGCGCGACACGGAGCGCGCCGCCTGCCAGGGCATCACCAGGTCGGCGCCGAATTCGGTCGCCTGCTCCACGGCGCGCTCGTCGCGGTCGCCCTTCGCCAGCGCCTGCACGAGCACGAGGGGCCTGACCGGCAGGGGCTCGATCCGCGCCTCGTCGAGCCGCACCGCGAACCGCTCGCGATCCACCGCGACGACCTCGCCCGCTCCGAGCGCGCCTGCGCCGTTGCCGACGAGGATGCGCTCGCCGGCGCGCAGCCGGCTCACCCGCACCGCGTGCCGCGCCTCTTCGCCCCGCACCTCGATCTCCGCGCCGACCTCGAAGGCCTCCGCCTGCAGATCCTCGCGATAGTAGAGATTGGCCACGATCTCAGACCAGCCCGCTCAGCCCGCCCGGAAGAAGCGGTCGCGGATCTTGCCGAACAGCCCCTGCTGGAACTCGCCGAGGCTCGGCGCCGGATCCTTCCGCAGCGCCTGCAGCTGGCGCACCAGATCCTGCTCCCGCTTCGACAGCCTCGCCGGGGTGATCACCTGCACCGCGACCTTCAGGTCGCCGCGGTTGGTCGACTGGAGCGCCTGGATGCCGCGCCCGCGGATCGTGAGCACGTCGCCCGACTGCGCACCGGCGGGCACCTCGACCTGCACCTCTCCGTCGAGCCCGGCCACGGTCGCGCGAGCGCCGAGGATCGCGTCCGCCATGCTCACCTGCAGCGTGGCCAGCAGGTCGTTGCCGTCGCGGCTGAACACGTCGTCGTGCATCACCCGGAACTGGATGAACAGGTCGCCGTTCGGGCCGCCGCCGGGCCCGACCTCGCCCCCGCCTCGCAACTGCATGCGCGTGCCGGTCTCGATGCCCGAAGGGATGTCGATGGTCTGCGTGCGGCGCTCGCTCACGCGCCCCTTGCCCCCGCACTCCACGCACGGATGCTCGATGACGGTGCCGTAGCCCTGGCAGCTGCCGCACGGGTGCATCGTCACCACGTTGCCGAACAGCGAGCGCACCTGGCGCTGCACCTGGCCGTGGCCGCCGCAGACGTCGCAGGTGACCGGCGAGGTGCCCGGCTGGCAGCACGACCCGTGGCAGGTGCCGCACAGCACGGCCGTATTGACGGTGATCTCGCGCTTCACGCCGAAGACGATGTCGCCGAGCTCGACGTCGACGCGGATCATCGCGTCCTCGCCCCGCTCCGTGCGCGAGCGGGGGCCGCGCTGACCGCCCCCGAAGCCCTGGCCGAAGAAGGTCTCGAAGATGTCGCCGAATCCGCCCATGCCGGGCTGGCCGCCGCCCATGTCGTAGCGCTGGCGCTCGTTCGGGTCGCTCAGCACATCGTAGGCGTGGGTGACCGACTTGAACTGCTCGGCCGCCTCCTCGCTGGGATTCACGTCGGGGTGCAGCTGGCGCGCCAGCTTGCGATAGGCCTTCTTGATCTCGTCCGAGGTCGCGTCCCGCGACACTCCCAGGGTCTCGTAGTGGTCTGCCACCGAGAGCCGCCTTTCCTATACGTTCCGTGTGCTGCGGCTCCGCCGCAGCCGATCGTTGCGCTTCCGCGCGCCGACGCCCCTGTTCCTCGGCGCCCCGCTATGCCTCGCCGAGCATCCGGCTGAGATAGCTCGCCACCGCGCGCACCGACGCGATGTTGCCGGCGTAGTCCATGCGCATCGGCCCGAGCACCCCGAGCTTCGAGCGGGCGTCGCCCTCGTGCTCGTAGCTCGACGCGATCACGGCGGCCCCCGCGATCCCGTAGGGCGCGTTCTCGCGGCCGATCGACGCGGCGACGTCGCTGCCGTCCCTCACGAGCTCGCCGAAGAGCCGCAGCAGCGTCACCTGCTCCTCGATCGCCTCGAGCACCGCCGGGAGACTGCCGCCCTCGAACTCGCCGGGCCGCGAGAGATTGGCGGCCCCCGCGATCGTGATCCGCTCGCTGCGGTTGGCCTGCAGCTGCGACAGCACCACGTCGATCACGCGCCGGGCCAGCTCGATCTCCGAGGGGTCGGCCCACTGCTCCGCCGCCGATGCGAGCAGCTGCGCCTCGGCGACCGCGGCCTCGAGATCGTGACCGACGACGGCACCCGCGATCCTCTCGCGCAGGCCGTTCACCCACGCCTCCGTCACCCGCGCCGCCGGCAGATCGGCGATCTGCTGCTCGACCACGCCGGAGCCGAGGATCAGCACGCACAGCACGCGATCCTCGCCCACCGCGACGAGGTCGATGTGGCGCACCTGCGTGCGCTTGAGCGATGGATACTGCACCACCGCGACCTGGTTGGTGAGCTGCGCGAGCAGCCGGACGGTGCGGGCGAGGGCGTCGTCGAGGTCGGTCGACTCGCCGAGGAACCGCTCGATGGCGGATCGCTGCGCGCTCGTGAGCGGGCGGATCTTCGCGAGCGTGTCGACGTAGAGCCGGTAGCCCTTGTCGGTCGGCACGCGGCCCGACGAGGTGTGCGGGGCGACGATCAGCTCCTCGTCCTCCAGCAGCGCCATGTCGTTGCGGATCGTGGCCGCAGAGACGCCGAAATGGTGCCGCTCGACGATCGCCTTGCTGCCCACCGGCTCGTTCGACGCCACGTAGTCGCCGACGATCGCATGCAGCACGGCGAGGCTGCGCTCGGAAACCATGCGGGCCCTCCTGTCTGCCACTCGGCGATCGAGGCTCTTGGCACTCTGAATAACCGAGTGCCAGTCTACCGCAGCGCGGCTGCCCGCTCGCCCGGCGCGCGGCACGCTACGCGGCGCACCATCCGGCGCTCTATGCGCCGCCGAGCAGGCGGTGCACCACGGTGTCGGCGAGCAGACGGCCTCTGAGCGTCGGGACGACACGGGGTGCGGCGCCGCCCGCCCCCAGCGCCGCGCGGCCGTCGATCAGCCCGTCGGCGATGAGGCCCGGGATCGCCCGGCGCTCGGCATCGTTCAGCGCGCCGACCGGCAGGCCGTCGGCGATGCGGGTCTCGAGCAGCACCCGCTCGGTGCGGCGCGTCTCGGCATCGAGCACCTCCCGGGCGTGGGCGGGCGAGACTCCCGCGGTGATGCGCTCGGCATAGGCGCGAGGGTGCTTGACGTTCCACCACCGGGTGCCGCCGACGTGGCTGTGCGCCCCCGGGCCGGCCCCCCACCAGTCGGCACCGCGCCAGTAGGCGAGGTTGTGCCGCGAACGGGTCGGCCCGTGCCCCGGCCCTCGCGAGCGCGACCAGTTGCTGATCTCGTACCACTCGAACCCGGCATCGGCGAGCGCGCGATCCGCCGTCTCGTACATCTCCGCGTGCAGATCGTCGTCGGGCTCCGCGATCTCGCCGCGTCGGATGCGCGCTGCGAGCTTCGTGCCCGGCTCCACGATGAGCGCGTAGGCGGAGAGGTGATCCGGTTCGCAGGCGAGGGCCGCGTCGAGCGATGCCCGCCAGTCGGCGAGGGTCTCCCCCGGAGTGCCGTAGATCAGGTCCACGCTCACCTGCAGGCCGGCCTCGCGCGCCCATCGCACCACCTGCGGTACGCGTTCGGGCGAATGGGTGCGGTCGAGCGTGGCGAGCACCGCAGGCACCGCCGACTGCATGCCGAAGCTCACCCGGGAGAACCCGGCCTCGGCGAGCGCGTGCAGATAGGCCTCGTCCACCGAGTCGGGGTTGGCCTCCGTCGTCACCTCCGCGCCCGGCGCGAGCCCCCACTCGCCGCGCACGCGGTCGAGCATCATGGCGAGGTCGGAGGCGGGCAGCAGCGTGGGCGTGCCCCCGCCGAAGAAGACGGTCGACGCAGGGCGATCCTCGATCCCGGCGCTCCTCAGCGCCCG
>JBFXIT010000013.1:0-6272 GCA_050175655.1 Leucobacter sp. | reverse complement strand
ACGGTGTCGTCGGCACGATGCTCGATCACGATCGCCTCCTCGCCGACGATGCCCTGATCGTCGGCGGCGCCCCAGGCGTAGCCTACGCGCCGCGGCTCGCTGATCGTGTAGACGACCCGCATCCGCCGGGGCGGGCGGCCGTCGGCCCACCGCAGCGTGACCGCGGTGCCCGCGATCAGATACGGCTCGCCGTCGGGCCCGTACTCGATGTCGCTGTCGGCGGCGGGCTGCGGGGTCCCGTGCTCGTCGAACGCCACGCCGGCGTACTCTCCGCCGTCGCCCTGCTCGATCTCCGAGACCTCCGCGCCGGCTCCGCGCGGCGCACCCCAGGTCATGAGAGCGCTCGAGGCGATGAGGAACCGGTCGGCTCCGCTGCCCAGTCGCAGCTCCTCCTCGTAGGGGGTGCTGCCCTCGGGCGGGAAGCGCATCAGATCCGGAGCGGACGAGGCGCCGACTGCGGCGTACACCACGTCGTGCTCGACGTGGGTGCTGCGGCGCGGGCTCTCCTCCTGGCCCGCGGCGGGCTCTTCCGCGCTCACTTCTTCTGCTCCTTGCCCTCCACGTCGCCCGAGAGGGCGGCGATGAACGCCTCCTGGGGCACTTCGACGCGGCCGACCATCTTCATGCGCTTCTTGCCCTCCTTCTGCTTCTCGAGCAGCTTGCGCTTGCGGCTGATGTCGCCGCCGTAGCATTTGGCGAGCACGTCCTTGCGGATCGCCCGGATCGTCTCGCGCGCGATCACCCGCGAGCCGATCGCCGCCTGGATAGGCACCTCGAACTGCTGCCTCGGGATGAGCTTGCGCAGCCGCTCGGCCATCATCGTGCCGTAGTGGTAGGCGTTGTCCTTGTGCACGATCGCGCTGAACGCGTCGACCTTGTCGCCCTGCAGCAGGATGTCGACCTTCACCAGCTCGGCCTCCTGCTCGCCCATCGGCTCGTAGTCGAGGCTCGCATAGCCCTGGGTGCGGCTCTTGAGGTGGTCGAAGAAGTCGAACACGATCTCGCCGAGCGGCATGGCGTAGCGCAGCTCGACGCGCTCGCCGAGGTACTCCATGCCGAGCAGGCTGCCGCGACGGCTCTGGCACAGCTCCATGATCGTGCCGACGTAGTCCTTGGGCGCCAGGATCGCGACCCGCACCATCGGCTCGCGCACGCTCGCGATCTTGCCGTCCGGGTACTCGCTGGGGTTCGTGACGGTGACCTCGAACCCGTCGTCGCGGGTCACCTGGTAGACCACGCTGGGCGCGGTGGCGATGAGGTCGAGATCGAACTCGCGGCGCAGGCGCTCCGAGATAATCTCGAGGTGCAGCAGGCCGAGGAAGCCGCAGCGGAACCCGAAACCGAGGGCGACCGAGGTCTCCGGCTCGTACTGCAGCGCGGCATCCGAGAGCTTCAGCTTGTCGAGCGCCTCGCGCAGGACCGGGTAGTCGCTGCCGTCGATCGGGTAGAGGCCGGAGAAGACCATCGGCTTGGGGTCGGTGTAGCCGGGCAGCGGATCCACGGCCGGCTTCAGCTTGGTCGTGACGGTGTCGCCGACCTTCGACTGCCGCACGTCCTTCACGCCCGTGATGAGGTAGCCGACCTCGCCGACCGCGAGCCCCTTCGTGGGGGTCGGCCCGGGCGATGAGACGCCGATCTCGAGCGCCTCGTGCTCGGCTCCGGTCGACATCATCAGGATCTTCTCGCGCGGCACCAGCTTCCCGTCGACCATGCGCACGTAGGTGACGACGCCGCGATAGGGGTCGTAGACGGAGTCGAAGATCATCGCGCGCGCGGGCGCATCAGCCTGGCCCACCGGGGCCGGCACCCGCTCGACGACTCGATCCAGCAGCTCCTCGACGCCGGCGCCCGTCTTGCCCGACACCTTCAGGATGTCGGCGGGGTCGCCGCCGATGAGATCCGCGATCTCCTGCGCCACGCGCTCGGGATCGGCCGCCGGGAGATCGATCTTGTTGAGCACCGGGATGATCTCGAGGTCGTTCTCCATCGCCAGGTAGAGGTTGGCGAGAGTCTGCGCCTCGATGCCCTGCGCGGCGTCGACCAGCAGGATCGCCCCCTCGCATGCGGCGAGGGAGCGGCTGACCTCGTAGCTGAAGTCGACGTGCCCCGGCGTGTCGATCATGTTGAGCGCGTAGGATCCGCCCTCGGCGTCCCAGTGCATGCGCACCGCCTGGGACTTGATCGTGATGCCGCGCTCGCGCTCGATGTCCATGTTGTCGAGGTACTGCGCGCGCATGTCGCGATCCGACACGGTGCCCGTGATCTGCAGCATGCGGTCGGCAAGGGTCGACTTGCCGTGATCGATGTGCGCGATGATGCAGAAGTTGCGGATCTGCGCGGGGTCGGTCGAGGCCGGGATCGGTGGTTTCACACTGCGAGGAGACATTGCTGCCTATTCTCTCATTCCGAGGGAGGACGGGCGCGAAAAAGCCCCCGGGTGGGACCGGGGGCCGTTTCCGAGAACGGGTCGACGCTTAGAGCGCGGCCGCCTTGACCGCGAGCTTCGACTTGCGGTTGGCCGCCTGGTTCTTGTGGATGACGCCCTTGCTCACTGCCTTGTCGAGCTTCTTCGAGGCGTGCTGCACCTTCTGCTCGGCGAGCGCCTTGTCGCCCGAGGCGATGGCCTCGCGGGCCTGGCGCACGACGGTGCGCAGCTCGCTCTTGTAGGCGCGATTGCGATCGGTCGCCTTCTGGTTGGTCTTGATGCGCTTGATCTGCGACTTGATGTTTGCCACTTGGGTAACGTTCCTTACATGCCGAAGCTGGTGTCTGGTTGTTTCGCGCGGCGAGAGAGGGCACCTTGCGAAGGGTGTGGATCACTCCACACGCAAGCCAAGGATCAAGCTTAGCAGGACCAAGGCGCTCGGAGCAAAGCATCGCTTTGCGCGCCGTATGTCCCGAGCCCGCCCTCGGGCTCGGCTCCGAGGCTTGCGGCAATCACCTCCCGAGCTTCAGCGGCTCGTCCCGCCACGGCTCGACCGAGACCCGGCCCGCCTCGCTCAGCCGCACGGGCTTGAGCGTGATCCCATCGACGATCACCACCGTGGTGATGGCCCGCGCCACCACCGTGCGCTCCCGGGCCGAGCCGTCGACCAGCTCGTAGTGCACCTCGAGGCTCGACCCTCCGAGCTTGCCGATCCACAGCTCGACCGTGAGCGGGTGCTCCGTGTACTCGAGCACGCGCAGGAACTCGATCTGCTGGCTCGCCACCAGCATCTTCGGGCCCTCGGGCTCGTCGCCGCGGAAGTAGTGCTCCATGCCGGTGCGCTCGCGCCCGGACCCGAGCCAGAAGGTGCGCACGCGCGCCTCCTCGAGGTAGCGCGCGAAGGCGACGTTGTTGACGTGCCCGTAGGCGTCCTGGTCGCCCCAGCGCAGCTCGATGTCGATGTGCGTGCGTGCCACGCTAATTCCTCGTGAGCTTGCGGTAGGTCACGCGCGACGGCTTCGCCGCCTCCGGGCCGAGGCGCTCGATCTTATTCGCCTCGTAGGCCTCGAAGTTGCCCTCGAACCAGTGCCACTGCGCCGGGTTCTCCTCGGTGCCCTCGTAGGCGAGGATGTGGGTGGCGATGCGATCGAGGAACCAGCGGTCGTGGGTGATCACCACGGCGCAGCCGGGGAACTCGAGCAGCGCGTTCTCGAGCGACTGCAGGGTCTCGACGTCGAGGTCGTTGGTCGGCTCGTCGAGCAGCAGCAGGTTGCCGCCCTGCTTCAGCGTGAGGGCGAGGTTCAGGCGGTTGCGCTCACCGCCCGAGAGCACACCTGCCTTCTTCTGCTGATCGGGCCCCTTGAAGCCGAACTTCGAGACGTAGGCGCGCGAGGGGATCTCGGTCTTGCCGACGGTGATGATGTCGAGCCCGTCGCTGACGACCTCCCAGAGGTTCTTCTCGGGGTCGATGTTCGCGCGAGTCTGGTCGACGTAGCTGATCTGCACGGTCTCGCCGATCTTCAGCTCGCCGCCGTCGAGCGGTTCGAGGCCCACGATCGTCTTGAAGAGGGTCGTCTTGCCGACGCCGTTCGGGCCGATGACGCCGACGATGCCGTTCGGGGGCAGCGAGAACGAGAGGCCGTCGATGAGCGTGCGCCCGTCGAAGCCCTTCTGCAGGTTCTTGGCCTCGATGACGACGTTGCCGAGGCGGGGGCCCGCGGGGATCTGGATCTCCTCGAAGTCGAGCTTGCGCGTGCGCTCGGCCTCGGCCGCCATCTCCTCGTAGCGGGCGAGACGGGCCTTCGACTTGGCCTGACGGCCCTTGGCGTTCGAGCGCACCCAGTCGAGCTCGTCCTTCAGCCGCTTCGCGAGCTTCGCGTCCTTCTTGCCCTGGATGTCGAGGCGCTCGGCCTTCTTCTCGAGGTAGGTCGAGTAGTTGCCCTCGTAGCCGATGAGCCGGCCGCGGTCGACCTCCGCGATCCACTCGGCGACGTTGTCGAGGAAGTACCGGTCGTGAGTGATCGCGATGACGGCGCCCGGGTACTTCTGCAGGTGCTGCTCGAGCCAGAGCACGCTCTCGGCGTCGAGGTGGTTGGTGGGCTCGTCGAGCAGCAGCAGGTCGGGCTTCTGGAGCAGCAGGCGGGCGAGCGCGACGCGGCGCTTCTCGCCGCCCGAGAGGTGCGCGACCTGCGCGTCGCCGGGCGGGGTGCGCAGCGCGTCCATGGCCTGCTCGAGCTGATTGTCGAGGTCCCAGCCGTCGGCCGCGTCGATCTCCTCCTGCAGCACGCCCATCTCGGCGAGCAGCGTGTCGAAGTCGGCGTCGGGCTCGCCCATGAGCGCCGAGATCTCGTTGAAGCGGTCGACCTTCGCCTTGATCGCGAGGCCCTCCTCGATGTTCTCGATCACGGTCTTCGACTCGTCGAGCTCGGGCTCCTGCATCAGGATGCCCACCGTGTAGCCGGGGGCCAGCGCCGCCTCGCCGTTCGACGGCGTGTCGAGGCCCGCCATGATCTTGAGGATCGTCGACTTGCCGGCGCCGTTCGGGCCGACCATGCCGATCTTCGCGCCCGGCAGGAACGCCATCGTCACATCGTCGAGGATGAGCTTTTCGCCGACCGCCTTGCGGGCGCGCACCATCTGGTAAATGTATTCAGCCACGGTTCTCTAACCTACCAGTTGACTCGCAGCCCCTGCGGTCTCCGGAAGAGTCCGCGCGATTCAGTCCCAGTCGATGGGGCGCGTGTTGCCGATCAGGCAGATGTCCTGCGACGGGCCGACCGCGGGCTCGACCACGGCGAAGGTCGTCCGGTCGGCGGTCACGACCTGCCCGACGAGGCAGTCGGTGCCGATCAGCACCGACACGAAGATGTTGTCGGCGACCAGGTTGGTCTGCGTGCGGTCGAAGCTGACCTGCATCGCGGTCCTGTCGAAGCCCGCGGCGGAGACGGCGTTCACGACGGGAACGCCCTCGACCGCCTCTCCCCCGGCGGCGAACTCCCTCAGCGTCTGGGCGAAGAAGGGCAGGTTGTCCTCGGCACTGCCATCGGGATGGAACTGGGCCGGCTCGGCGGGCTCCTGGAAGTTCTCGTCGCGCGTGACTCCGGTACCTCGCGGGGAGTCAAGCGGCCAGCCGACCTGCAGGAACAGCACCGCGCCTGCGGTGACCAGGAGCACGATGATTCCCGCGATGATCAGGCCGGCGGCCCTGCCCCACGACCGCTTGCGGGGTGCCGAGGGCTGATCGTGCGGGAGATCTGGCATAGCGGCCAGTGTAGTGCGGATCCCCTGCGCAGCGCCTGGGTGACGGGGTGGGTGGCGCGCGCGTTCGCCGCTCACAGGCGGGTGCGAATAGGCGATCGCGGAGGTTCTCCACAGATTTCAGGATTCCGCTCCGACTCACTCCTCCGATGCCGCAATCTGGGCCTGGGAGGGCAGGGCGCAATCCCCAGCACGGCCGCCAGGCCCTCCCGCAACAGGCCGAGCCGGCTCCGGCGCGGCACACGAAATCGATTGAAGGATCACCATGAGCAACAACAGCATCAGCATCGTCGGCACCGTCGCCACCGAGCCGCGCCTCGTCAAGACAGCGTCAGGGCTCCAGGTCTGCAGCTTCCGACTCGCGAGCGGCGAGCGGCGCTTCGACAGGGAGCAGCAGAAGTGGGTCGACGGCGAGACCAATTGGGTGGGGGTGACGGCCTTCCGCTCGCTCGCCGAGCACACCGCGGCCTCGTTCCGCAAGGGCGAGCGCGTGATCGTCAGCGGGCGGCTCAGAGTGCGCAAGTGGGAGAACGACGAGAAGTCCGGCACCTCGGTCGAGGTGGAGGCCGACGCGCTCGGTCACGACCTG
>JBFXIT010000012.1:10143-21788 GCA_050175655.1 Leucobacter sp. | reverse complement strand
TGCGCCACGATCGCGCCGCCGTTGCTCTGCATGATGAGCAGCTGGCCGTCGGTGAGACCGCTCTCGCGCAGCCGGCTCTCGAGGTCGCCCAGGTAGGCGCGCAGCCCCGGGGCGATCTGGGCGCTCATGATGGTGGTCGCGCTGCGGGAGAACTCGCGGATGCGGGGGCTCACCTCGCTCGAGATCACCGCGAAGACGTCGGGCGCCTCCTCCTCGATGATCTCGCGGATGCGGCGCTCGTGCGCGTCGTTGCGGAACGACCAGAGCAGGCTCACCGCGATGGCGGGCACGCCCGCCGCCGCGAGCTCGCGGACGGCCTCGCGCACCTCGTCCTCGGCGAGCGGCACCAGCACGTCGCCGTCGCGATCCACGCGCTCGGTCACCTCGTAGGCGAGGTGGCGCGGGATCAGCGCGTGCGACTTCGACTGGGTGATGACGCTCTGCAGCTCTTCGGGCGAGCTGCCGAGGTAGCGGCCCTCGACGTTCATGATGTAGATCGAGTCGCGGTGGCCGCGGGTCGTAATGAACCCGATGTCGGGCACCGTGCCCATGACCAGCGCGTTGAGCGACGAGGTGGTGCCGTGCGAGATGTGGTGGGTGCTCTCGAGCATCTCGCGCAGGGTGAGCCCCGCCTGCTCGGCGAGCTCCTCGAGCACCTCGAAGAAGCCCTCCGTGTAGTTCGGCGGGGTGCTCGGCGCCTTCGCGCCGTAGATCCTGCCCTCGCCGTCGGCCAGCACGCCGTCCGTGAACGTGCCTCCGACATCGACTCCGATGATGTAGCCCACTTGTTCTCCTTTGAACTCGGCCGTAGGGAAGCCCCGCGGCGTGCGGTGTGTGCCCTCTCGGTGAAACCCCGTGCGGGCCTCGCCGCCGACCCCTTTCTTCTTAGCGGAAAGCCGGTTCTCCGGCCACGAAACGGGCATGCCGAAGCGCCGCGGGAGCCGCTCGGGCCCGCGGCGCTTCGGCCGTTCCAACGGGTGTGTCGGGGGGGTCGGGTCAGCCCGCGATGGCCGCCTCGGCGCTCACTCCGATCAGGCGGTAGTGCTCCGGCCTGACCTCGGCCACCAGCTGCTCGAACTCGGCGAGGCTGCCGGGCCATTTGACGGCGACCCTGCCGGTGCCGCCGACGCGATACCAGCTGTGGCAGCCGCCCGCCTCCCACACGGTGCGCGACATCATCTCCTGCAGGTGCTCGGTGAACTCGGCCTGCGCCTCGTCGGTGACCACCAGGGCCGCGGCGCCGCGCGAGTCTGCGAGGTCCATGAGATCGGCGATATACCGGCTCTGCGCCTCGATGATGCCGATGATCGAACCCGAGGCCTGATAGTTCGGCCCGGTCATCACGAAGAGGTTCGGGAACTCGCGCACCAGCGTCGCCTGGAAGGCCTCGGGGCCGTCGGCCCAGACATCGCTCAGCGTGCGGCCGCCGACGCCGTGCAGCTCGACCGAGCCGAGGATCTCGGTCGCGCGGAAGCCGGTGGCGAGCACCACCAGGTCGGCCTCCCACTCCTCGCCGTCGGCGGTCCGCACACCGCGCTCGGTGAGCCCGACGACGCCGCTCGCAGTGACGTGCACCTTCGGGTTCGCGAGCGCCGGGTACCAGTCGTTCGACACGACGGGGCGGCGGCAGCCGAAGCGCGAGTCGGGGGTCATCATCGCGCGCAGCCCGGGATCGGCGATCGCCGACTCCATGTGCGCCTTCCAGACGGCCTCGGCCTCGCTGAGGAACTCCTCGTCCATCACGGCCTGCGCGTGGGTCGAGTAGTTCCAGTAGTCGTAGAGCTCCCGGCGACGGCGCTGCAGCTCTTCGGGATGCTCGCGGAAGAACCGCTTCTCCTCCTCGCCGTAGCGCTCCTCGGGCTTCGGCATGACATGCGGGGGCGTGCGCACCGACACGAACACGGCATCCGCCGCGTCCGCGGCCGCGGGCACCACCTGGATGGCGCTCGCGCCGGCGCCGATCACGGCCACGCGCTTCCCGGCCATCGAGACGCCCTCGTGCCACTGCGCCGTGTGCACGATCTCGCCCCGGTAGTCGTCGAAGCCCTCCAGCTCGGGGACGAGCGGGCGGTTCAGCGCCCCGATCGCGGTCACGAGGAACCGGCAGCGCATCCGGCCGCCGGTCGAGAGCGTCAGCTCCCACTGATCCGCTTCGTCGACCCACCGCGCCGCGACCAGCGCGGTGTCGAAGCGGATCCGGTCGCCGATGCCGAGATCCTCGACGACCTGCTTCTGGTAGGCCCAGATCTCGGCCTGGCTGGCGAAGTTGCTCGACCAGTCGGGGTTCTGGGCGAACGAGAGGCTGTAGAGGTGCGCCTGCACGTCGCACGCCGCGTTCGGGTAGACGTTGTCGCGCCAGACCCCTCCGACGTCGTGCTTCTCCTCGAGCAGGACGAAGTCGCTGCGGCCGCTCTCGATCAGGTCGTGAGCCACCGAGATGCCGCTGAACCCGGCGCCCGCGACCACCGTCTCCACGAACTCGGCATCGACGCGTTCGGCGTCGACCTGCTCGGCATCGACGCGTCCGGTCTCGTTGCGTTCCATGTCACTGCTCATTTCCCGATGCCCTTCGCACCCGCCGCGCGCAGTTCGGCGACGAAGCGCTCGAACCCCTCGCGACGGCGCAACGGGGTGTCGATGCCGAGCGCGCGCAGCGTGTCGGCGAGGTCGGTCGGCTGATCCTGCTTGGGAGGGATCACCGACGAATCGCTGCCCGGGGCGATGGAGACCGCCGCCTCGGGGAACAGCTCGCGCAGCGTGTCGGCGAGCTGCTCGATGGTCGTGGTCTCCTGCGAGCCCGCGGTGAACCAGGCGAACCGCCGGGGCAGCTCCGCCGTCAGCGCGCCCACGACGGTCGCCGCGACGTCGTCGACGTAGACCAGCTCGGTCTGCGAGATGATGTTGCTCGGCAGCACCACCTCCTCGCCCGCGATGGCGCGCAGCACCTGCTTCTCGATGTTGGCGCTGCCGACGCTGCCGCCGAGGTTCGGGCCGTAGCCGTAGATCACGGCCGGCCGGATCGCCGCCACCTCGAGACCCGTCGTGTTCGCGATGCAGCTGAGGAAGTGTTCCATCGACAGCTTCGACGCGATGTAGTACGACGTGAACTGGGTCGCGAGCCGCGAACCCTCGGTGATCGGCTCGGTCTGGCCCTCGTCGAAGACGCTCCAGCTGCTGATCGGCACGAAGCGCCGCACGCCGGCCGCCGCAGCCCACTCCGCGAGGCGCAGCGGCACGGCGACGTTCACCTCGAGGGTCTCGATGACGTCGTGCTGGGCACGGGCGGCGATGAGCGCCGCGGTGTGCACCACGCCGTCGATCCCCCGCTCGGCCACGCCCGCGAGCACGCGCTCGGTCGCCTCGACGTCGGTCAGATCCACCTCGACGGTGTCGAACTCGCGCCCCTCCAGCACCGCGCTCAGGTACTCGTGCGGCACCTGGCGGTCGAGCAGGGTGACGCCGTGCCCGGCGTCGAGCAGCCGGCGCGCGGTGTACGCGCCGAGCATGCCCGCCCCGGTGACGAGATACTGCTTCTTCTCGGCCATGATCAGTCGCCCAGCTTCCTCACCAGATAATCCCACACCCGGTCGAGGGCCTTGGGCGAGTAGATGCGGTCGCGCTTCTCCAGCGACTCCGCGTCGTCGGTCCAGGCGGCGATGCCGCCGTAGCCCATCGTGCGCAGCTGCTGCTCGCACGCCTCCTCGAGCAGCAGCGCCGTGATCGTCGCGGTCTGCAGGTCGGGGCCCACGGCGACGATGCCGTGGTTCACGAGGAACACGGCGTTGCGATCCCCCAGCGACTCCGCCACCGCGGCGCCCAGCTCGGGCGAGCGGATCAGGTCGGTGGTCGCGGTGAAGCGGGGCACCGAGGGCGGGGTGAAGAGCGTGGCCTGGTGGCTCACCGGCCGCAGCTCGACGCCGGCTGCGGCGAGCGCGACGGCGTGCGGCGGGTGGATGTGCACGACGCCGCCCACGTCGGGGCGCGCCGCGAGGATCTCGGTGTGGATGGGGTACTCGATGTGGCGGTCGCCCCAGCCCTCGAGCACCTCGCCCTCGCGCGAGACGAGCTGCACGTCGTCGGGGGTGATCTCGGAGAGGCCGATGCCCGAGCGCTTGAGCCATGCGCCCCGGCCCTCGGGGTCGCGGGCCGAGGAGTGGCCCCAGATGAAGTCGTCGAGCCCGGCGGCGCCGAGCACGCGGGAGGAGAGGGAGACGAGCGTCTTGATCTCTTCGATCTGCGTCGAAGTGCTCATCGGTGGTACAACCCTCCGTTGACGCTGAAGGTCTGGCCGGTGACGTAGCCGCTGTCGTCGGAGAGCAGGAAGGCCGCCACCGAGGTCATGTCGTCGGGGCCCGCCTTGCGCGGGATCGCCTGGGCGGCGAGCATGGCGCGGGTCTGCTCCTCGGTCACCGTGTCGCGGGCGATGCCGGTGTAGACCGGGCCCGGGGAGAGCGTGTTGACGCGGATGCCGAAGCCGCCGAGCTCCTTCGACATGCCGTAGGTCATGCCGGTGACCGCGGCCTTGCTCGCGGTGTAGTGCAGGTAGTTGGTGCGGCCCATCGGCACCGAGTCCGAGCCGATGTTGACGATGCTCGCATGGCCCGACGCCTTGAAGAGGTCGATCAGCGCCGAGGTGAGCAGCCACACGCCCTTGATGTTGACGCGGGTGACCGCATCCCACTCCTGCTCGGTGATCTCCCAGAAGGGGGCCATGCGGATGGTCGAGAAGATCGCGGCGTTGTTGATGAGGCCGTCGAGACGACCGTATCCGGCGCCGATGAAGTCGGCGAGCGCCTTGCACGACTCCACTGAGGAGACGTCGATCTCGAAGGGGACGGCGCGCTCACCGAGTTCGGAGGCCAGCTGCTGCACCCCCTCGATGTTGCGGTCGGCCACGATCACGGTCGCCCCTTCGGCGACCAGCCTGCGCGCATACGCGGCACCGATGCCCTGCGCTGCTCCGGTCACCACGATGACCTTCTGATCCAATCCTGCGTATCCCACCTTCGGGTTCCTCTCGTTGCTCTTGCTGTCTCTTGCTCTGTTGCGTGCACCGTCGTGCCGGGGCTCTCGCGCGGCGCGGCGGCTCCCGGTCGATCCGGCGGCCCCGACGGGCCTAGTAGGCGATGTTGATGGTCTTCAGCTCGGTGTAGCTCAGCAGCTCCTCCATGCTCTCCTCGCGGCCCACGCCCGACGACTTCACGCCGCCGTAGGGCACGTTGGTGAAGTGCTTCGACGAGTCGTTGATCCAGGTGAAGCCGGCCTCGACCTCGTGCACCACGCGCAGCGCGCGGCTGATATCCGAGGTCCAGACGCTCGCGGTGAGGCCGTAGTCGAGGGAGTTGGCGATCTCGAGCGCCTCCTCCTCGGTGTCGAAGGGGATCACCGAGAGCACCGGGCCGAAGATCTCCTCGCGCACGACGCGGCTGTCGAGGGGCAGGCCGGTGATGACGGTCGGGGCGACGAAGAGGCCGTCGCCGAGGGCGGGGTCGTCGGGCCTGCCGCCGCCCGTGACGATGCTGCCGCCGTCCTGCTTCGCCTGCTCGATGTATTCGAGCGCCGTGTCGAACTGGCGCTCGTGGATCATGGTGCCCTGGTTCGCAGCGGGGTCGAGCGGGTCGCCGAGGCGGTGGTGCTGCAGCTTCTCGGCGATCTTCCCGACCAGCGCGTCGTGGACGCTGCGCTGCACGAGCAGGCGCGAGTTCGATCCGCACGACTGGCCGGACCAGGTGAAGTTCATGCCGAAGATGGCGCCCTGAGCGGCGCGATCCAGATCCGCGTCCTCGAACACCATCATCGCGTTCTTGCCGCCCAGCTCGAGCGTCACCCGCTTGAAGCCGGATGCCGCGGCGGCCTGCGAGATGGCCGCACCGGTCGACTCCGAGCCGATGAACGCGATCTTCGCCACGCGGCGGTGGCGCACCAGCGCGTCGGCGAGGGCCCGGCCGCGCGCGGTCGAGACCTGCAGCACGCCGGCGGGGAACACGTCCTTCATCAGCTCGCCCATGCGCAGCGCCGAGAGCGGGGCGGCCTCGGGCGACTTGAGGATCGTCGGGCAGCCGGCCACGATCGCGGTGAACACCTTCGCGGCGAACATGAAGGGGTGGTTGAAGGGCACGATGCGCACGACGACGCCGATGGGCTCGCGCACGGTGAGGTGGAGGCCGCGGCTCGCGGGGATGGTGGCGCCCTTGACCTCCATGGCGAGGCCGGCGAAGAGGCGCATGTGCTCGAGCGCGAGCGTGATGTCCATGCGCGCGTTGGCGAGCGTCGAGCCCGCGTCGATCGCGTCGAGGAACGCCAGCTCGTCGGCATGGGCCTCGATGATGTCGATCGCTCGGCGCAGGGCGGCGATGCGCTCGGGCATCGGCGTGCGCGCCCAGCCCTTGCGGGCGGCCCAGGCCGCCTCGGCGAGCACCTCGGCGTCGTCGGCGTCGCCGCTCGGCACGGTGGCGATCACGTCGCGCGTGAAGGGGCTGATGCGCTCGAAGGTGCCGCCGTTCACGGCGGGGCGCAGCCGGCCGTCGACCAGGAACCGCCACTCGCGGTCGCGCACCGCGTGGTGCGACCCGCTGGTGTCGATCGGGGCCGGCGCGGCCTGCTGGTCGGCTTCGGGCGTATCGATCGTGCTCGCCACTGACTTCTCCTTTGAAACAGCGCTCCGCCGGTTTGCGGGCGGAGCGGTCGGCTCCTCGCACCGGTGCGGCCTCTGCCGCGTGCGACGGCCGGTGAACGGGGCTGTCATCACGGTATGACGTGGCACGCGCTGCGGCATAATTCTTTCTGCGATGGGGAAAACACCGAAGACACGCGCAGACCGCCCAACTGGCGCATGTCGAGCGACGCTGATATTATCATTATGTGATATACATGTCGCACTCCTTGGGAGGCTTTCCGCATGCTGGAAAGTGCTTTGATCGCCGAGGAGTGTATGGCTGTATTGACCGGAGACCTGCCCGCATGCGGCGGTCTGTCGACGTCGCACTTCGGCGCGCCCGCAAGCCGCCGTAACCGCACTCGAATCTCACCGCAAGAATCTCTGATCATCTCAACGAGGAGAAAATTATGCAGTCACATCACCGCAAGATCGGCCTCGGCGCCCTGAGCATCGCCGCGGCGATGGGCCTCGTGCTCACCGGTTGCTCGAATGGCGGCGGCAGCACCGACGGCGGGGATTCCGCTGCCAGCGGCGAGAGCCACACCTTCGACTTCACGATGCACACCGGCGAGAACGACACCATCTCGCGCGTGAACCAGAAGTTCATCGACGAGGTCGCCGAGAAGAGCGACGGCCGCATCACCATCAACCCGCACTTCGCGGGCTCGCTGTTCGGCCCCGACCAGGTGCTCGAGGCCGTCGAGACCGGCACCGTCGACATCGGCCTCCAGACCACCTCATTCGCATCGGGCGCCATCCCCGACCTCGCGGTGCTCGAGGTGCCCTTCGGCGGCCCCGCCGAGCCCGAGGCCGTGCTCGAGTTCCACGAGGGCGCTCAGCCGATCCTCGAGGACATCTTCTCGCAGCACAACCAGCAGCTCGTCTTCACGAACCCGGCCATCATGCCCGGCGTGATCCTCTGCAACACCGAGCTCCCCGCCGACGTCGACCTCAGCGGCAAGCTCGTCCGCACGGCCGGCCCGTGGCAGGGCGCGGTCATGGAGGCCTGGGGCGGCACCCCGGTGACCATGGGCACCGCCGAGCTCTACACCGCGCTGCAGAACAAGACCGTGGACTGCGCGCTGCAGGTCTACAACCTCGTCGACTCGCTCAAGCTCGCCGAGGTGGCTCCCTACATCTACCGCCTCGACTTCGGTGCGAACTTCAACGCGGTCAACATGAACCAGCAGGCCTGGGACAGCCTGAGCGAAGAGGATCAGCAGATCCTGCTCGAGGCCGGCATCGCCGCCCGCGACTACGCCATCGAGCTGCTGCAGAGCGAGGGCCAGCCGCTGATGGACTCGATGATCGCCTCCGGCGGCCAGTTCTGCCGCCCGACCGACGCCGTCATCGAGGACAAGGTGAAGAGCGCCCTCACCGTGCGCCCCGCCATTGAAGAGGCGGCGAACAGCCCGGCCGGCGCCGAACTGATCGCCCTGTCGGACAGCTTCCAGGATCGCATGGTCTTCACGCCCACCTACGGCCCCACTGACGCCTGCAAGTAATGATCGATCGATCCATTCGGGCGGTGAACCGGGCACTGCTGGCCGTCGCGTCGGTGGGGGTGCTGATCCTTGCGATCGTCGTCTTCACCGGCGTGGTCAGCCGGTACGTGCTCGGTGCACCGTTCCGGTTCGTCATGCCGTCGACGGAGTACGTGCTGCTGGCGATCGTGTTCCTCGCCATGGCGGGGGCGCTGCAGAACGGCGCCCACATCCGCATCGAGTTCGTCACCGAGATGATGCCGCCGAAGGCGGCCCTCATCGTGCGGCAGATCGGCGACGCCCTCGGCGTCGCCGTCTCGGGCCTGCTCTGCTGGCTCAGCGTCAATCATTTCACCAAGGTGCTGAACAGTGGGGAGACGGACATCTCGATCCTCCGCATTCCGCTGTGGACGGTGCAGTGGCTGCTCATCCTGGGCTTCGGCCTCCTGACCCTGACGTACCTGCTGATCTGGCTGCGCACATGGAAGGAAGGCGTGACGCCCGAGATCAGCCCTGAGGAGCTCGCCGCCGAAGAGTTGGAGCGCCTGCAATGAACCTGCAACTGAGCTGGGAGCTCAACGCTCTCATCATCTTCGGCATGCTCCTGGCGCTCATCGCCACCGGGATGCCCGTCGCGCTCGCCATGATCACGACCGTGGTGGTCTGCATGCTGCTCTTCGTCGGGCCGGCCGCGATCACCACGATCCCCACGATCGCCTTCGAGAAGGCGTCGGATCAGATGTTCAGCGTGATCCCGCTGTTCGTGATGATGGCGCTCATCGCCGCGACCTCGGGCACCACCGAGAAGGCGTTCAAGGCCGGCATGGCCTGGTTCGGCAGGCTCCCCGGCAACCTCGCGGTGAGCTCGCAGTTCGCGGCCACGGTGTTCGCGTCGGTCTCGGGATCCAGCCCGGCGACCGCCGCCGCGGTGGGCTACTTCGCGGTGCCCGAGATGATCAAGCACGGGTACAAGAAGTCGTTCGCGGTGGGTGCGGTCGCAGCCGGCGGCACACTCGGCATCCTGCTGCCCCCCAGCATCGCGATGATCATCTTCGGCCTCGTCACCGAGACGTCGATCGGCGCGCTGTTCATGGCCGGCATCCTGCCCGGCATCATGATCGCCGCCCTGCTGATCATCTTCGTGTCGCTCGCCGCGCTGATCAAGCCCGAGCTGGCGCCCCGCATCGACCGGACGTTCACCTTCAAGGAGAAGATCAAGTCGCTGGCCGGCCTCTGGCCGATCGCGCTGCTGTTCCTCCTGGTGATCGGCACCATCTACACCGGCATCGCCACCCCGAGCGAGGCGGCCGCGGTCGGCGCGATCGGCGCCCTCGTAATCGCCCTGCTGCAGCGCACGCTGAGCTTCAGGAAGCTCTACGCCGCGCTCCGCTCGGGCGCGGAGACGACGGCGATGATCATGCTGCTGGTGATCGGCGGCTTCGGCCTGTCGTTCCTGTTTGCCCGGCTCGGGATCGCCCGCGGCATCGGCCAGTGGATCACCGACGCATCGCTCGCCCCCTGGGCCGTGCTGATCTTCATGATTGTCGTGCTGCTGCTGCTCGGCACGGTGCTCGACCCCATGTCGCTCATCGTGATCACCATGCCGCTCTTCTTCCCGGTGCTGATGCAGCTCGGCTTCAACCCGATCTGGATCGGCGTGATCGTCACCATCGCGGTCGAGATCGGCCTGATCACGCCACCGGTGGGCATGAACCTGCTCATCCTGAAGAACGCGGTGCCGGGCGGCGTGCGCATGAGCGAGCTGTTCAAGGGGATCATGCCGTTCGTCGGCGTGCTGCTCTTCGGCATGCTGCTCATCGTCGTCATGCCGGCGATCGCCACCTGGCTGCCGGATCTGATGGCGAAATAGGCATCCGGCCCGAACGACGAGGCGCCGCTCTCCCCGAGAGCGGCGCCTCGCTTTTCGGCTCAATCCTCGATCTTCAGCTGCTCGCCGAGCAGCGACGCCGCGCGCCTGATCGCGTTCATGCGCTCCTCGTCCTGGAGCAGCGCGTCGAAGCGCTCCGACGGGGTGAGCACCGCGATCGTGATCATGCGCACCCGCGCCGTGGCCGCCAGCATGGCGACCGCACTCACGCCCTTCACCGCCGCCTCGCGCGAGACCGCGTAGCCGCGTGCGCGCGTGCGGTTCACCTCGCGCACGAGCTCCTCGAAGGCCTCGTCGTCGAGCGCGGTGCTCGCCCGCTCGGCGGCCGGGCCGCGGAAGAGATGCTCGAGCTGCTCCCGGCTCGCCCCGGCCAGAGCCACCAGCCCGGCCGCGGTCGAGTACGCGGGCAGCACCGCGCCGCTCTGATCCAGCTCGGTCCGCGCCTGCACGCCGACGACGAGCAGCACGCGCGCATGGGGCCCCACCCGCAGGGTGAGGTTCACGATCTCGCCCACCTGCTTCGCCAGATCCTCGATGATCGGCCCGGCGACCTGCCGCAGCAGATCCATGTCCTTGGCCATGAGCACCGGCGCACCGAGCGCGGGGCCGGGCAGGTACCGCCGCTGCGAATCCTGCACCGCGAAGCCGTGGAACATCAGCATCGCCATGATGCGGTGCGCGGTCGAGACGCCGATGCCGAGACTTCGCGCCACCGTGCTCACCCGCAGCGGGTTGCCGTCGCGCAGCATATGAATCACGCGCAGCGTCTTGTCGACCGAGCCCAGCGCGTACGCCGGCGGATCGAGTTCTCGAGCATCACGGTTCATGGTGCAATGGTAGGCCAGAGCCCTGGCCCCCTTCGGAATCGCGCTCAGCGCATCCAGCGCTCGACGAATGCCGCGACGCGGTGCAGCGCCTCGCCGCCCTCGGGCAGCAGCGCGGCGAAGGTCGGGAAGACGTGGACCATGCCCGGCCACACCTCGAGTTCGACGTGCACGTCGGCCGCGGCGGCCTCGGCCGCGAGGTCGACGGCGTCGGAGAGCAGGATCTCGATCGACCCGGCGTGCACCTGCAGGGGCGGCAGGCCGCGCAGGCCCGCGGCGCTCGGCCGCTCGGCCGCGAGACCGGTCGCCGCATAGTGTCGCGCCGCCGCCGCGAGGCCCTCGCGGGTGAGGGACGGGTCGCGCTCGGCGTTGAGCGCGTACGAGGAGCCCGAGACGGTGAGGTCACTGAAGGGCGAGAGCAGGGCCCCCGCCGCGGGCAGCGGCTCGCCCGCATCGCGCAGGTGCTGCATCGCATGCAGCACGAGGCCCGCGCCCGCTGAGGCGCCCGCGAAGGCGATGCCGGCGGGAGCGTGCCCCGCCGCGAGCAAGCCGCGGTAGACCGCGAGCGCGTCGTCGCGGCCGGCCGGGAACGGATGCTCGGGGGCCAGCCGGTAGTCGACCGACACCACGCGGCGGCCGGTCACCTGCGCGAGCCCGGCCGCCAGGCCGAACGATCCCGCCGCGCTGCCTGCGACGTAGCCGCCGGAGTGGGCGAAGAGGACGGTGCCGCGCGACGGATCGCCCGGCAGCTCGAGCACCGGCACGCCGCCGATCTCAGTCTCGGAGAAGAC
>JBFXIT010000012.1:0-10043 GCA_050175655.1 Leucobacter sp. | reverse complement strand
GGCTACCGCTCGATGACGACCGCGAGGCCCTGGCCGACGCCGATGCAGATCGCTGCGACCGCGACGCCGCCGCCGCGGCGCTTCAGCTCGTGCGCCGCGTGGCCGATGATGCGGCCGCCCGAGGCGCCGAGCGGGTGACCGATGGCGATCGCGCCGCCGTGGATGTTCAGCTTCTCGGGGTCGAGTTCGGGCCAGCCCTTCAGGCAGGCGAGCGACTGCGAGGCGAAAGCCTCGTTCAGCTCGACGAAGTCGACGTCGGCCCAGGTGCGGCCCGCACGCGCGAGCGCCTTGCCCGCCGCCTCGATGGGCGCGATGGGGAAGTCGTCGGGGTCGACGCCGTGCGCGGCGCGGCCGGTGATCCGGGCCAGCGGCTCGGCGTCGATCGCGCCCTCGCGGCCCAGCAGCACCGCCGAGGCGCCGTCGTTGATGGACGACGAGTTGCCTGCGGTCACGGTGCCGTCCGCGGCGAACAGCGCCTTCAGCCCGGCCAGCTTCTCGACCGAGGTGTCGTCGCGGATCCCCTCGTCGCGCGCCAGCTCATGGCCCTCCACCTGCACGATCTCGGCATCGTACATGCCCTCGGCCCATGCGGCGGCGGCGAGCGCGTGCGAACGCGCCGCGAACTCGTCCTGCTCCTCGCGGGTGATGCCCCACTCGCCGGCGGTCTTCTCGGCGGCCTCGCCGTTCGAGATGGTCCACTGCTTCGGCAGGGCGCGGTTCACCATGCGCCACCCGATCGAGGTGTTCCAGAGGGTCTGGTTGCCGACCGCGGGCCAGGGCTTCGGCGACTTCTCGACCACGAACGGGGCGCGGCTCATCGACTCCACGCCGCCCGCGAGGACGATGTCGGCGTCGCCCGACTCGATCGCGCGCGAACCCTGGATCACCGCCTCGACCGACGAGGCGCAGAGGCGGTTGACCGTCACGCCGGTGACGCTGGTGGGGAAGCCCGCGAGCAGCGCGCCGAAGCGGGCCACGTTGCGATTGTCCTCCCCCGCCTGGTTGGCGTCGCCGAAGATGACGTCTTCGATGCGGGCAGGATCGATCCCGGCTCGGTCGACCGCCGCGCGCATGACGACCGCCGCGAGGTCGTCGGGGCGCACGCCCGAGAGCGCGCCCGCCGCGCGCCCGAACGGGGTGCGGACGGCGTCGTAGATGTGAGTGGAGGTCATGTCTCAGTTCCCCTTGCTCTCGTCAGTCGGTCCAGTCGCGTCGATCAGCTTCAGGCCGGTGAGCTCCTCGAGCCCGGCCACCGTGTTGCCTCCGAACGCCTCGCGCACGGCGAAGCCCTCGGGCGTCACGTCGAACACGGCGTGGTCGGTGTAGACGCGCGTCACGCAGCCCACGCCGGTGAGCGGATAGCTGCAGCGCTCGACGAGCTTGGACTCGCCCGCCTTGGTGAGCAGGTCGGTCATCACGTAGACAGACTTCGCGCCGATGGCGAGATCCATCGCCCCGCCGATGGCCGGGATCGCGCCGGGCGCGCCGGTCGACCAGTTCGCGAGGTCGCCGTTCGCCGCCACCTGGAAGGCGCCGAGCACGCACACGTCGAGGTGCCCGCCGCGCATCATCGCGAACGAGTCGGCGTGCTGGAAGTAGGCTGCTCCCGGCAGCGCGGTGACAGGCTGCTTGCCGGCGTTGATGAGGTCGGGATCGATCCTGCCCTCCTCGGGGGCGCCGCCCATCCCGAGCATGCCGTTCTCGGTGTGCAGGATGATCTCGAGGCCCTCGGGCAGATAGTTGGCGACCAGCGTCGGAGCGCCGATGCCGAGATTCACGTACGACCCCTCGGGGATGTCGGCGGCGATGCGCGCCGCGAGATCCTGCCTGCTGATCCTCTCGCTCACTTCGCTGCCTCCTCGTCCTTCGTCTCCAGCGGTCTGCCCTCGATGTCCACCCCGCCGACGAACTCGCCGCCCTGCAGCCAGCGCCGCTCCCCCACCGCGACGACGCGGTCGACGAAGATGCCGGGCGTGACGACGCTCTCGGGGTCGAGCGCGCCGAGCGGCACGACCTCGTCGACCTGCACCACCGTGGTCGTCGCCGCGGTCGCCATGATCGGGCCGAAGTTCCGCGCCGTCTCGCGGAAGACGAGGTTGCCCCAGCGGTCGGCCCTCAGGCCGCTGATGAGGGCGAAGTCGGCGCGGATGGGGTACTCGAGCAGATAGGTCTTGCCGTCGATCTCGCGCACCTCCTTGCCCTCGGCCAGCTCGGTGCCGACCGCGGTGGGCGAGTAGAAGGCGCCGATGCCGGCGCCGGCGGCCCGGATGCGCTCGGCCAGGTTGCCCTGGGGCACGAGCTCGAGCTCGATCGCGCCCTCGCGGTAGAGGCCGTCGAAGACCCACGAGTCGCTCTGCCGCGGGAACGAGCAGACGATCTTGCGCACCCGGCGCTTCGCCAGCAGCGCGGCGAGACCCACGTCGCCGTTGCCGGCGTTGTTGTTGACGATGGTGAGGTCGCCGGCCCCTTGCTCGATCAGCGCGTCGATCAGTTCGACCGGCTGACCCGCGCGGCCGAAGCCGCCGATCATCACGGTGGCGCCGTCGGGGATGCCCGCGACGGCCTCCTCCACCGACGTGACTGTCTTGTCGATCATGCCCTGCGCATCTCCCCTCGCGCGGCCGCATCGCGTCCGCGCCCTCGGTGGTCCTCGTTCTCGGTGGCCTTCGGTGGTCTCGGTGGCCCGCCGTCTCGCACTTTAATTTCGCTGTGCGAAAAGTATTTCGTTTTCCGAATTCCAGGGTAACCCAATCGCCTCGCGAAGGGAACTCGTCCGGCGAGCCGCCGGGTCCCTCCGCCGCTCGCGGGGCGGCGGCGAGGCAGAAGCGGCGCACCCCGATAGGGTTCGTGAATGACCACCGCGACCCGAGCCGAACGGCACCCCTGGGTGCTGCTCTTCGTCGCGGTCTGCCTGGTCGCGGCGAACCTGCGCATGACCATCACCGGTGTCGGGCCGCTGCTCGATCAGATCGCCGAGAATCGGCGGGTCAGCCCCGCCGCCCTCGGCGCGCTCGCCTCGGTGCCGCTGCTCGCGTGGGGCCTGTTCTCGCCGCTCGCCCAGGGCATCAGCGCCCGCGTGGGCCTCTCCCGTGCGATCTCTTGGGCGCTCCTCGTCCTCGCGCTCGGCACGGTCTGGCGCTCCCTGCCGGGCAGCCCGGCGAACCTCTGGCTCGGCACCGCTCTCATCGGCTTCGGCCTCGCGCTCGGCAACGTGCTCGTGCCCACCGTCATCAAGCGCGATTTCAGCGATCGCCTGCCGCTGGTGATGGGCGTCTACACCGCGCTGCTCGGCGGGTCGGCGGCACTGGCGGCGGGCGCGACCGTGCCGATCTCGCAGCTCCCCCTCGGTCCCTCGGGCTCGGCGCTCGGCTGGCAGGCCGCACTGCTCATGACCGGGGCGCTGCTGCCGGTGGCGCTCGTGGTCTGGGTCTGGGCGGATCGACGCCGGGGCCGCGCACGGGCCGCCGACGAGCGCGAGGCCGCACCCTCCGCGCCGAAGGCGCCGGGAGATCTCCGCGTGGGCCGCAGGATCTGGGGCGACCCGCTCGCCTGGCTGATCTCGCTCTACATGGGTGCCCAGTCGGCCTCCTTCTACATCCTCTCGACCTGGCTGGCCCCCTACTCCGCCTCGCTCGGCCGCTCGGCCGTCGTCGCGGGCTTCGACGTGATGCTGTTCCAGCTGCTCTCCATCGCGGGCTCCATGCTCCTGCCCCTCCTCGCCAGGGGCAGGATGCTCCGCTGGACGCACTCCCTCGTGGCTCTCGTGGCCCTCGTCTCGGCGATCGGCTACGTGGCCGCGCCCGCAATGCTCCCGCTGTGGCTCATCGTCGGGGGCATCGCCGCGGGCGCCTCGCTGACCACCGCCCTCATGCTGGCCTCCGTCCGCGCGCGCACGCAGCAGCAGGCGGCCGCGCTGTCGGGCATGGTGCAGTCGGTGGGCTACCTCATCGCCATGCTCGGCCCGATCGCGTTCGGGTGGCTGCACGGGCTGACCGGAGGCTGGATCTGGTCATTCGCGCTGGTGTGGGCGGTGCTCGCGGTGCAGCTGGTGGTGGGGATCTTCGCCGGGCGGCCCCGGTTCGTGCTCGAGCCGCGGCCGTAGACACTGCGGGCGAAGCCCCGGAGAACGACGAAGCCCCGGAGAGCTCTCCGAGAAAGCACTTGCAATCGTTGGGGTACTGACTATATGCTCGCATCACCCGCGAAGAACACGGCGCCCGCCGCATCCGCACCGACCAAGGGAGCTCACGTGCAGTTCTACAGAGACGGCTTCACCCCCGGCGATCCGACCATCGTCCCCGCCGCCGCAGGCAGGGCCCTCGACCAGGAGCGACCCGACGCGGTCGACGTGCTGATCGTCGGCAGCGGCCCCGCGGGCAACCTGCTCGCCGCCTACCTCTCGCAGTTCCCCGACATCAGCACGCGCATCGTCGAGCGCCGCGCGGGCCGCATGACGCACGGCCAGGCCGACGGCATCGCCTGCCGCACCGTCGAGACCCTCGAGGCATTCGGCCTCGCGAGCAAGCTGGTCGACGAGGCCTACTGGGTCAACGAGACCTCCTTCTGGCGGCCCGACACGTCGCAGCCCGGGAACATCATGCGCACGGGCCGGATCCAGGACGTCGAGGACGAGCTCTCCGAGTTCCCCCACGTCATCGTCAACCAGGCCCGCATCCACGACTACCTGCTCGACTTCATGGAGCGCAGCCCGTCGCGCCTCGCGCCCGACTACGGGCTCGATTTCGTCTCCCTCGAGATCGACCGCTCGGCCGAGTACCCCGTGACCGCCGAGCTGCGCGACGTCGAGAGCGGCGAGACCAGGACCATCCGCGCCAAGTACCTCGTCGGCACCGACGGCGCCCGCAGCGGAGTCCGGGGATCGATCGGCCGCGAGCTGCACGGCGACGCCGCCGGCCATGCCTGGGGCGTCATGGACATCCTCGCCGTCACCGACTTCCCCGACATCCGCCTGAAGTCGGCCATCCAGTCGGCCGAGGCCGGCAGCATCCTGCTCATCCCCCGGGAGGGCGGCTACCTGGTGCGCATGTACGTCGACCTCGGGGAGATCGACGACGAGAACCGCGCAGAGGTGCGGGGCCAGACGCTCGAGCAGATGGTCGAGACCGCCAACCGCGTGCTGCACCCCTATTCGATCGAGGTGCGCGAGACCGTGTGGTGGTCGATCTACGAGGTCGCGCAGCGCGTGACCGACGGCTTCGACGACGTTGCCGGTCGGGGGCCCGACACCCCCGCACAGCTCGCCGGCCGCGACGCCGACGGCGAGGATCCGCGCGTCTTCATCGCGGGCGACGCCTGCCACACGCACAGCGCGAAGGCCGGCCAGGGGCTCAACGTGTCGACGCAGGACACGCTGAATCTCGGCTGGAAGCTGAGCGCCGTGCTCGGCGGACTCGCCGATCCGAGCCTGTTGAAGACCTACTCCGATGAGCGCCAGCCCGTGGCGCAGCGCCTCATCGACTTCGACCGCGAGTGGTCGGCGATGATGGCCGCGGGGCCGAAGGATCCGGAGCACCCCGAGCGCGGCGGCGTCGACCCCGACGAGCTGCAGGCGTACTTCATGCAGGCCGGCCGCTACACCGCGGGCCTCGGCGTGCAGTACACGGCCTCGCGCCTGACCGGCGATGCGGCCCATCAGGCGCTCGCCACCGGCTACGAGGTCGGCCGCCGCTTCCACTCGGCTCCCGTCACCCGCATCGCCGACGCCCGGCGCCTCGAGCTCGGCCACGTGCACCGCGCCGACGGCCGCTTCCGCGTCTACCTCTTCGCCGACCGCGACGAGACCGCGTTCGACGCGACGTGCGAATGGCTCGAGAACGATCCCGCCTCGCCCGTCGTGCGCCACACGCCCGCCGGCGCCGACATCGACAGCGTCATCGACGTGCGCGGCATCGTGCAGCGCCCGCACCGCGAGGTCGATCCGAACGAGCTGCCGAGCCTGCTGCGCCCGCGCACCGGCCGCTACGGCCTCATCGACCAGGAGAAGGCGTTCTCGGCCGTCAGCCGCGACAACAACAACGACCTGGTGCTCGACATCTACGACAAGCGCGGCATCGACCGCGATCGCGGCGCGATGGTCGTCGTGCGACCCGACCAGTACGTCGCCGACGTGCTGCCGCTCGACGACCGCGAGACCGTCGCGGCGTACTTCGCGGGCATCCTGCGGTAGCGGTCGCCGCGGGGTCGACGTCTTCCCGTCCGCTACTCCCCTGGTTCACGCCTGGAGATGTTCAAGGCCTCGGAGAGCTGGTCGCGCCCGCTGATCCCCAGTTTGCTGTAGATGCGGGCCAGATGGTTGTCCACGGTGCGCTGCGAGATGCCGAGGCGGTCGGCGATCTCGCGGGTGCGCGCTCGATCGGCCGCAGCGCGTGCGATCTCCTGCTCGCGCGGCGACAGCAGGGCGAGGCCCCCTCTCTCCCGCCCACCCCGCGTCGCATGGTCCGCGACCGCGGTGAGACCCGCGCCCCGAAGGGCGGCGATGTGCCCGTGCGGTTCGTCGCGCCGAGCGCCGGTCTCAGCATCGACCGCCCTCGCGACCAGAGCGACGAACCGCGATGGGCTGGTGCGCTCCGCTGCTTCCATCGCATCGCGCAGATCGCTCGTGCAGTCCAGGAGGACGGCGTGGGAAGCGGCGAGCGCGGCGAGCAGCTGATGCCCCTGCCGCACACCCTCGTCGACGGCTTCGCACAGGAGCGCACCCGCTTTCCCCGAATCTCCCGACCCATGGGCGAGCCACGCCTCGGCCTCGGCGGCGTGCAGCAGAACCTTGACATCGCTGCGGGCTTCCTCATCGATCCGGTCGAGGGCCTCTCGAGCACCGATCCCATCACCGCCGTACGCCCGGGCCAGGGCGTTGAGCGCAACCGCGGCGACCGACAAGCCGGTGAAATCGCGCCAAGCGAGCTGCTGCTCGGCGAGCGCGGCGAGTCGCCCGGCCTGCTCGATGTTCCCCGCGTGGAGTTCGATGAGTGCGAGTACATACGACCACTGGCCTGCGGCGTCCGGAATACCGATGAGACGGCGTTGTTCGGCGATCGATCTGGCCGCTGCGATATTGCCGTCGGCGATCTCCGAGAGCAGCTCCGAGAGCGCGAGCAATTCCTCGGCATAGGGCAGCTCGAGCCGGCAGAGCGCCGCGAGCGGGCGAGCTCTCGCAATCGCGGATCGCGTCTCCGCGCTGTCGCCGCGCATCGCGCCGAGCATCGCCGCCGTCGTCCCCGTGGCCAGGCCGCTGAGCGCATCCTCATGCGAGGGCGCGCTCGAAACCGGCACGGGGCTGTCCCCCGCTCCGGCCATGAGCCGCCACTTGATGACCTCCGCCGAGAGCGCGACCGACGACTCCGCAGCGAGGCCGTCCATGATCTCCCGGCTTCGAGCGACCGCCACCGCCGGCTCGCGTCTCCGGTATGCCGTGTGCTGCCCCCACCTCAAGGCAGTGAGGGCGCGCTCATGGTCGCCGGCCGCTTCGCCCAGGGCGACCTCGAAGGCGGAGTCGGCGTCGCCCCCCAGTGCTGAGAGCGAGCCCGCGACCAGCAGCTTGGACAGGAACCCGCCTCCGTTCTCGGCGGCCGCTCGGGCGAGACCGAGCGCGGTCGACGGATCACCGCCGGAAAGAGCTTGGCCCGCGGCCCACTCGAGCGACTCGGAGGAGCCGAGACCGGAGCGGAGCGAGGTGTGCTCCCGGATGAGGCAGATCGCAGTGAGCCGATCGGCCGGCTCGCCGGTTCGGGCGAGCATCGCCGCCGCTTCGACCGCCAGAGCCTCCTGCACCGGACGGTCGTCGGTTCGCACGGCCTCGGTGAGCAGAGGATGCGCGAGCCGGACCCGCTCCCTATCGCCGCCGACGACGATCCCCTTCTCGCGCAGGAGTGCGAAGGGCGTCGAATAGCGATCCCCGACGAGTTCCGCCGGCCAGGGCTGCGAGAGCGCGAGCAGCCGGACGAGGTGCAGTTCTTCGGAGCCGAGACTCGTGATTCGACTGCGCAGGGGGGCGAGAACATGCTCCGGCAGCGCAGCCTGGTCGAGCTCGATGCCGAATCTGGTGGGCTGCACGCCGCCCGACCGCTCCGCCGCGAGCGCGATCTCGCGCGCGAAGAGCGGGTTCCCGGCGGTGGCGCGAAACACGGAGCGGGCGGTGTCGGGGCGCAACGGCGCGCCCAGGTACCGTTCGAGCAGGTCCGCGGTGTCACCTGCTGTGAGCGGATCGAGATCGGTGACCGTCACCAGATCTTCATGGAGCAGGCGGGCGATCGGGCCGTTCAGCTCGTGCTCATCCCTTGCGGTCAGCAGGGCTGCGACGCCGTAGACCCTGATGAGCTGATAGACGACCGATGCGGATACCCCGTCCAGAAGCGGCGCGTCGTCGAGGACGAGCACATACCGCTCAGGTGCGGCGCCGACGATGCCGACGAGCGCCTGCAGGCGGTCGGAGGTCTCGCCGCCACGGTTCGCCATCTCCCGAGAACCCAGCAGTGGCGCGAGCGCGGCGAGCGGTATCCCCGACAGCTCCTCGACTCCGACGACGGGCACGATCTGCTTGCCCCGTCGCTTCAGGTGCTCCGCGACCTGCGCCGCGACGACCGTCTTGCCGAAGCCGCTTCCACCGCGCAACAGCTGCGATCTCGGCGGTCGCTCGCGCAGCGCGGCGGACAGGGGAGACACGATGCTCGGACGAGACATGATCGGCCATTCTCTACGAGCGCTTCCGGGTGGAACCATGCCTCAATGTACAGCCCGTGATCCGCCTCGGACAAACGCCCGGCGAGAGGACCACGGCACGCCCCGGTGTGCTCGCCTCGGCCTGCTGGGACTCGCCGTTCGCTCCTCAGGCGGTGAGCATGAGGACCGCGAACGGTCGGAGCACGACGGTGCGCGGGCGCGAAAGCGATCCGGCGGTGTCCACGGGGGTCTCTGTTCGTCGAGTTCCGGGTGGCGGCCCTACCTGGCGGCTACCGCATATACGAGAGCGTAGGAGGAGCCATCCGAACCGTCCCAGATGAGGGTCACGGTCCACTTGTCAGCCGAATAGTTGCCCTGGAAGGCGTTCGACTGCTTGCCCACGTAGGTCTCCTCGAACCCTGCAGCGGTCAGATCGCCCACGATGCGGTCGATCTCCGCGGCGTCCACTCCCTCGAAGGTGAGCGACCACCCCCCGTCGACCTGCACCGAACTATTGAGGACGCCGTTCGGGTAGGGAACATCACTCGGGAAGTCGCTCGGCTTCTCGACGCCCGCACCTACCTGCACCTTGCCGTCCTCGGACTCGATCGTGAAACCGCCGTCGCCGTCGGAGTCGATCTTGGTACCGGTCTGATCCTCGATGATCTTCTCGGTGATCTGTTCGACTGGATTCGCGCATCCGGTCAGGCCGATCGAGATGACGAGCGCCGTGGCTCCGAGGATGCCGCAAGCTGGTCTGCGCATGGTTGTTCTCCCTGACTTCATCTTCTGCACCGGGGGACTGATGCACTGCAATTCTCGAGAGGCCCGCGAGCGCGTGCAATGAGTAGTTCCTACTCATCCCCCGCCGGTCTGCCACACTGGAGAGCGATGAACCCCGAATCGATCACCCGGTACCACACGGGCCACCTGCTGCGGCGAGCGCAGCAGCTGCACCTCGCGCTGTGGAACCGCGAGGTGTCGGTCGAGGTGTCGAGCGTGCAGTTCGCGGCGCTCGCCGTGCTCGGTCGCAGGCCGGGCGTCAGCCAGGCCGACCTGGGCGGCGAGCTCGACCTCGACCGCTCCACGATCGCCGACCTGGTCGAGCGGATGGTGCGCAACGGCCTCGTGGCGAGGGAGCAGAGCAGCGAGGATCGCCGCCGGAAGGTGCTGACCCTCACCGCCCTCGGCGTGCGCACCCTCGACGAGCTGCGGCCGCGCGTCGACCGGGTCGAGACGCTGCTGCTCGAGAGCCTGACGCCCGAGGCGGGCGACGCGCTGCGCGACGCGCTGCTGGTGATGCTCGGGCACGGCGTCGAGCAGGGCGCGCTGCGCAGCGCGGCGACGCCGACGCGCTGAGGCCCGGC
>JBFXIT010000011.1:0-22603 GCA_050175655.1 Leucobacter sp. | reverse complement strand
CGATGCGGCGGAGGCCACGATCCGCACCTTCCACATCCCGCCCTCGAGCGGCCAGTACCAGCCGCTGCCGACGGGCGACTGAGCGGCGCGGACGCACGGGTGCGCGGGCACTGCTCGGGCACGGCCTAGGATCGAGGGGTGAGCAGCATCGAGGGTGACATCAGCATCCGACCGCGCGACCCGAGACCGGCCCCGCTGGGACCGCTCGCCGACCGCTTCGGGCTCTCGATCGACGACCGTGACCGCGGGCTCGCCGCTACCGGCATCACGCTCGACTCGCGAGACGTCCGCCCGGGCGATCTCTACGCCGCCCTGCCGGGATCCAGGAGGCACGGGGCCGAGTTCGCGGCCCAGGTGGCCGAGAGCGGGGCGGTGGCGATCCTGAGCGATGCCGCCGGCGCCGAGCTGGTGCGCGCCGCCGGCGTCGAGCTTCCCGTGCTCATCGCACCCGCGAACCCCCGAGGGATCCTCGGCGAGGTCGCCGCCGCCGTCTACGGCACCGCCCGGCTCGGCGCCGCGCGACTCGACACCGCGACTGTCGACACCGCGAGTGCCGACAACGGGGGGCGCGGCGTGCCCGTGTTCGGGGTGACCGGCACCAACGGCAAGACGAGCGTCGTCTACCTGCTCGCCGAGCTGCTGGAAGCCGCGGGCCTGCGGGCCGGCCTGAGCTCGACCGCCGAGCGCCGCGTCGGCGACGAGGTGATCACGAGCAACCTGACGAGCCCCGAGGCGCCCGAGCTGCACGGCCTGCTCGCCAGGATGCTCGAGGAGCGGGTCGACGCCGTCGCGCTCGAGGTCTCGGCGCACGCGATCGAGCGGCACCGCATCGACGGCGTGCGCTTCGACGTCGTCGCATTCAACAACCTCTCGCAGGATCACCTCGACGACTTCGGCGACATGGAGGCCTACTTCGCCGCGAAGCTCGCGCTCTTCTCGCCCGAGCACGCGGAACGCGGGGTCGTGGTCGTCGACTCGCCCTACGGGCAGCGGATCGCGCGCGAGGCGCGCATCCCCGTGACGACCCTCGCGACCGAGTACGGCCAGTCGGCCGACTGGCACCTGGCCGTGACCAGGCAGGACCTCGACGGGGTCGCCTTCGTGCTGCAGGGGCCGGGAGGCGCGCACTTCCGCGGTCGCGTGCCGGTCTTCGGCCGCTTCATGGCCGAGAACGCCGCGCTCGCCCTCATCATGCTGCACGAGGCGGGCATCCCCCTCGAGCGGGTCGAGGCGGGGCTCGACGGCGGGCTCATCCCCGTCTACATCCCGGGCCGGCTCGAGGCGATGAACCCGTCGCTGCCGTCCGTCCAGGGCCCGCGCTTCTACGTCGACTACGGGCACACCCCCGGTGCGTTCCAGGCGATGCTCGACGCGCTCGGCGAGGTCGCGCCCGGCCGCGTCATCTTCATGTTCGGGGCCGACGGCGACCGCGACACCTCGAAGCGCGAGGAGATGGGAAGGATCGCCGCTGCGGGCAGCGACATCCTCATCGTCTGCGACTACCATCCCCGCACCGAGGATCCGGCGGCCATCCGCGCACAGCTGATCGCGGGCGCGCGTTCGGCGGGCCGCGCCGAGGTGCTCGAGGAGGCGGATCCCCGCGCGGCCGTGCGCCGCGCCATTTCGCTGGCGGGGCCCGAAGACGTTATCCTGTATGCCGGTCCCGGGCACGAGGACTATCAGGAAGTCGCCGGGCAGCACCTCCCGTACTCGGCGAGAGACGAGGTACGCGCGGCACTGCGCGAGGCGGGAATGCTGTGATCGCACTGACAGTGGCCGAGATCGCCGAGGCGGTCGGCGGGCGGCTCGTGGCCGGATCCGCCGATCCCGATCTCGTGGTGTCGAGGGAAGCCCAGACCGATTCGCGCGAGGTGGCCCCCGGGCAGATCTTCTTCGCCCGCCGGGGCGAGGAGACCGACGGACACCTCTATGCGGGGCAGGCCGTCGAGCGCGGCGCCGCGCTGCTCGTCGTCGAGCGGGAGCTCGGCGAGCTCTCGGGCAGGGCTCCGCAGATCGTCGTCGACGACGCCACCCTCGCGCTCGGCCGCCTGGCCGCCGACGTCGTGCGGCGGGTGCGGTCGGCAGGCGGGCTCACGATCGTCGGCATCACCGGCTCGAACGGCAAGACCACCACCAAGAACCTGGTCGCGGCCATGGCCGAGCGCCTCGGCCCGACCGTCGCGAGCGCCAAGTCGTTCAACAACGAGGTGGGCGGTCCGCTCACCATGCTGCGGGTCGACGAGAGCACCCGCACGCTGGTGGCCGAGATGGGAGCGAGCGCCGAGGGCGAGATCGCGCGGCTCACCGCCATGGCCCCGCCTCACATCGGCGTGGTGCTCTCAGTCGGCCTCGCCCATGCGGGCGAGTTCGGCGGCATCGAGGCCACGTTCCGCACCAAGAGCGAGATGGTGCGCGACCTGCCCGAGAGCGCGGTCGCGGTGCTGAACCGGGACGATCCCCGCGTGGCGCAGATGGCCGGCCTCACCCGGGCTCGCGTGCGCTGGTTCGGGCAGCACCCCGAGGCCGACGTGCGCGCCGACGGGATCGACGCCACCGCCTCGGGCACGACCTTCACGATCCACGCCGAGGGCGAGTCGCGCCAGGTGCGCTTCCGGGTGCTCGGCGAGCACCATGTCGCCAATGCGCTCGCCGCAGCCGCCGTGGGGCTCGAGCTCGGCCTGGCCCTTGACTCGGTCGTGGAGACCCTCGAGGCCGCCGAGCTCGCCGCGCCGGGTCGCATGCAGGTGCTCGGCGGGCGCGACGGCGTCACCATCGTGAACGACGCCTACAACGCCAGCCCCGACTCGATGAGCGCAGCGCTCAAGACCCTCGCTCAGATCGCCCGGCCGGGCGCGCGCACGGTCGCCGTGCTCGGCGCGATGAGCGAGCTCGGCGAGTACTCGGGCGAGGAGCACGACCGCATCGGCCTGCAGATCGTCCGGCTCGGCATCTCCGAGCTCGTCGTCGTCGGCGATGCGGCGCGCCGACTGCACATCACGGCGATCAATGAGGGCTCGTGGGATGGTGAGAGCGTGTTCTTCTCAGACCATGACGCGGCCTTCGACTACCTCGTCGACACGCTGCGACCCGGCGACACGGTGCTGGTGAAGTCGTCGAACGCCGCGGGCCTGCAGGCGCTGGGCGACCGACTCGGGGAGGCCTACGCATGATCGCGCTGCTGATCGCGGGCGCGATCTCGATGCTCTACTCGCTGCTGCTCACGCCCCTCTTCATCCGCGGATTCAAGCGGCTCCGCTGGGGGCAGTTCATCCGCGAGGACGGGCCGCAGTCGCACTTCTCGAGGCGCGGCACCCCCACCATGGGCGGCATCGTGTTCCTCTCGGGCACCGTCATCGCCTACTTCGCGGCGAAGCTCATCATGAGCGAGACGCCGAGCCCGTCCGCGATGCTGGTGCTGCTGCTGGCCGCCGGGTGCGGGCTGATCGGCTTCATCGACGACTTCCTGAAGGTCCGCAAGCAGCAGTCGCTCGGCCTCGGCGGGTGGTCGAAGATCATCGGCACGGTGCTGATCTCGATCCTCTTCGGCGTGCTCGCGCTCCAGTTCCCGAACGCCGCGGGCCTCACGCCGGCCTCGACCTCCATCTCGCTCTTCCGCGACCTGCCGGTCGACTTCCTGGTCCTCGGCTCCGTCATCGGGATCGGGCTGTTCCTGATCTGGGTCATCGCGATCGTCACATCGGCCACCAACGGCGTCAACCTCACCGACGGCCTCGACGGGCTCGCAGCCGGATCCTCGATCCTGGTGTTCAGCTCGTACCTCGTGATCGGCTTCTGGCAGGCCTCGCAGCGCTGCGTGGCCGCAGTGGTCGAGCCGGGCTGCTATCTGGTGCGCGATCCGATGGATCTCGCGGTCGTCGCGGCGGCCTTCGTCGGCGGCCTCATCGGCTTCCTGTGGTGGAACACCAGCCCGGCGCACATCTACATGGGGGATACGGGCTCGTTCGGCCTCGGCGGAGCCATCGCGGCGCTCGCGATCCTCAGCCGCACCGAACTCCTCCTCCTCCTGCTCGGCGGCCTCTTCATCATCGAGGTCGGCTCGGTGATCCTTCAGCGCGCCTACTTCAAGGTGACGAAGGGCAAGCGCATCTTCCTGATGAGCCCCATCCACCACCATTTCGAGCTGAAGGGCTGGGCCGAGACGACCGTCGTCGTGCGGTTCTGGATCATCGCCGGCGTATTCGTGATGGCCGGCGTCGGGCTCTTCTACGCCGAGTGGGTGCTGCAGCAGTGAGTGAGCGAGTGCCGAGCGGGCACGCGGCGGACCGGGTGCTCGGGCTCACCAGTTGGCACCACGACTGGTCGGGTCTGCGCGTCGCCGTGCTCGGCCTCGGGGTCACCGGGTTCTCCGTCGCCGACACACTGGTCGAGCTGGGCAGCCGTGTGCGCGTGATCCACGGCGGCCAGGATCCCGACCGCGAGCGTCTGCTCGACGTCATCGGAGCGGAGCGCGCCCGCTTCGAGGACGACGATGCGCAGCTCGCCGACCTCGCGGAGTTCGACCCCGATCTCGTCGTCGTCTCGCCCGGCTATCGCCCCGACCACCCGCTCACCGTGTGGGCCGAGAATCGTGGCATCCCGGTCTGGGGCGACATCGAGCTCGGCTGGCGGCTGCGCGACAAGACCACCCGCATCGCAGACTGGATCTGCGTGACCGGCACCAACGGCAAGACGACGACCTCGCAGCTCACCGCGCACATGCTCCTGGCCGGGGGACTGCGCGCCGCCCCCGTCGGCAACATCGGCGTGCCGATCCTCGACGCGCTCCGCGACCCGCAGGGCTACGACGCGCTCGTGGTCGAGCTGTCGAGCTTTCAGCTGCACCGCCTGGGCCCGGGCTCGTCGGCAAGCCCCCTCTCGCCCTACGCGAGCGTGTGCCTCAACATCGCCGACGACCATCTCGACTGGCACGGTTCGGCCGAAGCCTACATCGCCGCCAAGGCGAAGGTCTACGAGAACGTCCAGGTCGCCTGCGTCTACAACCGCGCCGACGCCGAGACCGAGCGGATGGTGGAGGAGGCCGACGTGGTCGAAGGCGCCCGTGCCATCGGCTTCGGCCTCGACAGCCCGCCTCCGAGCGGCTTCGGAGTGGTCGAGGGGATCCTGGTCGACCGCGGCTACCACGCCGACCGGCGGCAGACCGCCTTCGAGCTCGTGACCGTCCACGAGCTCGCGGATCGGGGCCTTTCAGCACCGCACTTCGTGCAGAACGTGCTGGCCGCAGCCGCTCTCGCCCGGGCGCGAGGCGTGGAGCCCGACGAGGTCGCGCGGGCGATCCTGAGCTTCCGGCTCGACGCGCACCGCGTGCAGCGGCTCGGAGAGATCCCCGCCCTGCCCGGCATCGGGTGGGTCGACGACTCCAAGGCGACCAACGCGCACGCCGCCGACGGCGCGCTGCGGTCGTTCGAGCACGTCGTCTGGATCGTGGGCGGCCTGCTGAAGGGCACCGACATCGGCGAGCTGGTCGAGCGCCACGCGCACCGCCTGCGCGGCGCCGTCGTGATCGGCGTCGACCGCGAGGGCGTTGTCGCCTCGCTTCGGCGACACGCACCCCAGGTGCCCGTGATCGAGGTCGCGGCGGGGCAGACTGAAGACACGATGACCGAGGCGGTTGCCGCAGCCGCGTCGCTGGCCGAGACCGGCGACACGGTGCTGCTCGCCCCCGCCGCGGCATCGATGGACCAGTTCACGGACTACGCGGATCGCGGCCGTCGCTTCCAGGCGGCGGTGCGGGCGCTCGGGGAAGGCGGCGCGGATGACGACGACACGGCCGCCGCGCCCCAAGCCTGAGCCCGCAGCCGAAGGGAATCCGGCCTCCGGCTTCGCTAGGATCCGCCTCGGCGGCGGCCTCTCCTTCTCCTCCGACCCGTCGGTCGTGCTGCTCTACGCGATCACGCTGCTCATGGTCGGCATCGGGCTCATCATGGTGCTGTCGTCGTCGTCCATCACCTCGTACCTGGCCGACCAGGGCTTCCTCGGCGGCTTCTGGCGACAGGCCACCTACGCGCTCATCGGCATCCCGCTCATGCTGATCGTCGCGGCGATGCCCGTCCGCGTCTGGAAGAAGTGGGCCTGGGCTCTCCTGGTCCTCGGCATCCTGCTGCAGCTGCTCGTGTTCACTCCCTTCGGCGTGGAGGCCTACGGCAACCGGAACTGGATCCAGATCGGACCGATCAGCGGCCAGCCCTCCGAGATGCTCAAGCTGGCGTTCATCATCTGGATCGGCGCCGTGCTGCTGGCGAAGGAGCGGCTGCTCGGCCAGATGAAGCACGAGCTGATCCCCATCATCATTCCCGGAGCCCTCATCGTGCTCGGCCTCGTGCTCGCGGGCCGCGACCTCGGCACGACCGTCATCATGGGCGCCGCGCTGATCGGCACCATGTTCTTCGGCGGAGTGAGCTGGCGCTCGCTCGGCGTGATCGTGCTCGGCGCGGTCCTCGGCGCCGCCTTCTTCGTGCTCTCGAGCCAGAACCGCATGGATCGCCTGCTGAGCCACGCCTCGGGCAACGACGACTACAGCGGCCTGGGCTGGCAGTCGACGCACGGACTGTGGGCGCTCGCGGGCGGCGGGCTCTTCGGCGTCGGTCTCGGCGGATCGAAGGCCAAATGGTCGTGGCTGCCCGCTGCCGACAACGACTACATCTTCGCGATCATCGGCGAGGAGCTCGGGCTCGTGGGCGCGGTTCTCGTGATCGCGCTCTTCGTCGTGCTCGCCATCGTGATGCTCCGCGTGATCGGCCGCGCCAGGGACCGCTTCGGCCGGGCGGTGGTCGGCGGCATCCTCGTGTGGATCATCGGCCAGGCGTTCGTGAACATCGGCGTCGTGATCGGGGTGTTCCCGGTGCTCGGCGTGCCGCTGCCGCTCATCAGCTCGGGAGGCACGGCGCTCATCGCCGGTCTCCTGGCCATCGGCGTCGTCATCTCGATCGCGCGCGACGGAGCCGAGTACCAGGCCGAGCTGAACGGAGGGGCGATCCGATGACCGCCTACCTGCTGGCCGGTGGCGGCACCGCCGGCCATGTGAACCCGCTGCTCGCGCTCGCGGACCTCATCCGCGACGTCGAGCCGGATGCCGAGATCGTCGTGCTCGGCACCGAGGAGGGGCTCGAGGCGAGGCTCGTGCCCGAGCGGGGCTACGAACTGCAGACGATCGAGCGCCTGCCCTTCCCGCGCCGGCCCTCCCTGTACGCGCTGCGCTTCCCCGCCCGCTACCGCCGGGCCGTCGCCCGGGTGCGAGAGCTGATCCGATCGCGCGGCATCGACGTCGTGGTGGGCTTCGGCGGCTACGCCTCGGCGCCGGCCTACCGGGCAGCCGCGCGCGAGGGCGTCCCCTATGTCATCCACGAGGCCAACGCCAGGCCGGGCCTCGCGAACCGCCTCGGCGCGCGGGGCACACCCTACGTCGCGGTGACGTTCGCGGGCACGCCCATCGCCGGCGCGCGCAGCACTGGCTCACGCAGCACCGAGGCGGTCCAGACCGGCATGCCCCTGCGCCCCGAGATCGTCGCGCTCGGCGAGAGGATCGGCGACCCGGAGGCGCGATCCGCCGCCCGCGAGCACTTCGGCCTCGACCCCGATCGGCGCACGCTGCTCGTCACGGGGGGCTCCCTCGGCGCCCGCGCGCTGAACCGCGGGATCAGCGGCTCGGCGCAGCCGCTCGTGGACGCCGGCGTCCAGGTGCTGCACGTCTGGGGCGGTCTCACCGAGCTCGAGGATCCGGGCGTCGCCGGCTACATCGTGCTGCCGTACTGCGACCGGATGGACCTGGCCTTCGCCGCCTGCGATCTCGCCGTGTCGCGCGCCGGATCCACCACGGTGAGCGAACTCACCGGCCTCGGCATCCCTGCGGTGTTCGTACCCTACGGGCACGGCAACGGGGAGCAGCGTCTCAACGCCCGCGGTGCGGTCGAGGCGGGGGGCGCGCTGATCGCGGACGACGCCGAGCTGACCCCCGAATGGGTGGAAGGCACTCTGATCCCGCTGCTGCTCGACGACGCGAGACTCGCGGACATGGCGGATCGCGCGAAGGCGGTGGGTCGCCTCGACGGCACGCAGCGGCTCCACTCGCTGGTGCGCGAGGCGCTGGGCTGACCGTCTGGGGCTTCCGTCGGAGAGCCGCCCGGCAGGCGAACCGCACGCGATACCCTGGTGCTCCACGCCGATCGATAGTGAGACCGATGCACATCCGCCCTCGCCCGTGGCTGATGCTCGCCGCGATGGTGCTCGCCCAGGCTTCCACCACCGTGGTGGCGGCGACGCCCGCCTTCCTGATCCCGCACCTGCACACCGAGCTGGGCTTCGACCTCGTCTCGGCCGGGCTCATCGCCGGAGCCCCGAACCTCGGGCTGGTGCTCACCCTCGTGCTCTGGGGCGCCGCCACCGACCGGTGGGGCGAGCGTCGCGTCGTGATCCTCGGCCTCGCCGCCACGACCGCGGCGGTCGGCCTCTCGGCGCTCGCCACCGGCACCCTGGCGCTGACGCTCGCCCTCGTGCTCAGCGGGGCCATGTCGGCGTGCACGAACAGCGCGAGCGGGCGCCTCATCGCGGGCTGGTTCCCGGCTGAGCGCCGGGGCTTCGCAATGGGGATCAGGCAGACCTGCCAGCCGATCGGCATCGCCGCGGCTTCGCTGACCGTGCCGGCGCTCGCGACGGGCGGCGGGGTCGGGGCCGCGCTCCTGTTCGGCGGTGCGCTCACCCTGCTCAGCCTCGCCGTCTGCCTCTTCGTGGTGGTCGACCCGGATCGCGCGCCCTGCTCCGCGAATGCCGAGACCCCGAACCCCTACCGGGACAGCGCCGTGCTGCAGCGCATCCACCTGGCATCGGTGCTGCTCGTCATCCCGCAGTTCGCCCTCTCGACGTTCGGCCTCGTCTGGTTCACGCTCGGCTTCGGCTGGAGCGCGCTCGCCGCGGGCGCCGTGGTCGCCGTCGCGCAGCTGATCGGCGCCGTCGGCCGGATCGCGGTGGGCCTGTGGAGCGACCGCGTGCTCTCGCGGCTGCGCCCTCTGCGCCAGGTCGCCCTCGCCGGGGTCGTCGCGATGCTCGTGACCGCCGCCTTCGGGCTGCTCGACTGGGCCTGGCCCGCCGCCGTGGCCTTCGTCATCGCGAGCTGCATCAGCGTCGCCGACAACGGCCTCGCGTTCACCGCTGTCGCCGAGCGCGCCGGCGCTCGCTGGTCGGGGCGGGCGCTCGGCATCCAGAACACCGGGCAATTCCTCGCAGCGGCCGCAGTGGGGCCGGTGATCGGCGGCCTGATCTCGCTCGTGGGCATCCCCGCAGCGTTCGCCGTCGTCGCCCTCGCGCCGGCGCTCGCCGCCCCGATCGTCCCGGGAGCGCGGGCCGAGCGGCCGCTCTCGTGAACATGCCGCCCCGCTGAGAGGCCACAGTGCCGGGCGCGATATTCTTGAGTGTCGATCCGACCGGCGCCCGGGCTCGTCGCCCGCCCGCACCGCTCATCCAGAGGAGACCAGATGATCTACCCCGATCTCGAGATGGAGATCCCCTCGGAGCTCGGGCGCGTGCACTTCGTCGGCATCGGAGGGTCCGGCATGAGCGGGATCGCGCGGATGATGCACCAGGCCGGGGTGCCGGTCACCGGATCCGACCGCAGCGCCAACTACAGCACGAGGGCGCTCGAAGAGCTCGGCATCCCGGTGGCGATCGGGCACGACGCCGCCAACGTGGGCGACGCCGACACGCTCGTCGTCACGGGCGCGCTCTGGCAGGACAACCCCGAGTACCAGCGCGCTCTCGCGAACGGCCTGCCCGTGCTGCACCGCTCGCAGGCGCTCGCCTGGCTGGCGCGCGGGCGCCGGGTGGTCTCGATCGCAGGGGCCCACGGCAAGACCACCTCGACCGGCATGGTCGTGACGGGGCTCAAGGGCGTCGGCGCCGATCCGTCGTTCGTGAACGGCGGCATCATCGAGTCGCTCGGCACCTCGTCGGGCGCGGGCGCCGACGATCTCTTCGTGATCGAGGCAGATGAGAGCGACAAGTCGTTCCTGCTCTACGACACGAGCGTCGCGCTCATCACGAACGTCGACCCAGAGCACCTCGACTTCTACGGCTCGCGCGAGGCGTTCATGCAGGCGTTCGTCGATTTCGCCCGCGGCGCGAGGGAGCAGGTGGTCTTCTCGGCAGACGACCCGGGTGCGCTCGAGGTGCTCGCCGCATTGCGGGCGGAGGATCGCGGATCGCTGCCCGCGATCCGCACCTTCGGTGAGGCGGAGGGCGCCGATGTGCGCCTCGTGTCCGTCGACGACTCGGGCCCCGTGCGCTTCGCGGTCGAGATCGCCGCGGCCGACGCGTCGGTGCAGCGCCATGAGGCGCAGCTCTCGGTCTACGGTCGCCACAACGCGGTGAACGCGGTCGGCGCGCTCGCGGTGCTGACCGGCCTCGGCTTCGACGCGGGCCCCGCGCTCGACGCGATCGCGCGCTTCGGCGGCACGAAGCGGCGCTTCGAGTTCCACGCAGAAGTGGGCGGGGTGCGCGTCTACGACGACTATGCCCATCACCCGACCGAGGTCGCGGCCCTGCTCGACTCCGCGCGCGCCGTCGTCGGGGAGGGGCGCCTCATCGCGATCCACCAGCCGCACCTCTTCAGTCGCACGAGCCACTTCCATCGGGAGTTCGCCGAGGTGCTCGAGGCCGGCGCCGACTACACCGTCGTGCTCGCAGTCGACGGGGCGCGGGAGGATCCGGTGGCGGGCGTCACGGGCGAGCTCGTCTCGAACTACTTCGTCGATCCCGCCCGGGTCGCCTATCGCCCCGAATGGCAGAGCGCGGCCGACCACCTGGCGGAGATCGCCCGGCCCGGCGACGTGATGGTCACCATGAGCTGCGGCACCGTGTACCAGATCATCCCGCAGGTGGTCGAGGCGCTGCGCGGGCGGTTCGAGGCGCAGTGAACGAGGCGCAGTGAACGAGGCGCAGTGAAGCGGCCCGGCGGATTCGACGGCGCTCGCGACGGCAGCGCCTCCGACGGTGGCGTCTTCAACGGTGACGCCATCGTCGGTGACGCCATCGACCCGGCCGTGCAGGATAGACCCGCGCCGGCCGTGCGCAAGTCGGTGGTGAGGCTGCGTGCATGGCGCCGGGATGGCGGCGAGAATCCCGCATCTGCCGACGAGTCTGCACCGGCGGATGAGCCCGTATCGGCGGATGAGCCCGCGCCGGGCCAGGGCCCTCCGCTTCCGAACGCGGCGCTCGAGCAGGCGACCGTCCCGCTCGGCGACCTCGCCGTTCCGGAGCCGGAGGCGCCGGAGGATCCGGTGCGCGTCGCCGAGCGCGAGCTCAAGAGCGCTCGGCGCTCGGTGCGTTCGCGCGAGAAGCAGGAGCAGCGCCGTTTCACCCGGCATCTGCGACGGCGCAGGCGCCAGTGGCTGATCGCGGGGGGCGCGGTGCTCGCGCTCGCGCTGTTCGTCGCGATCGGGGTGCTGAGCCCGCTGACCGCGGTGCGCGAGGTGCGGCTCGTGGGGGCCTCCCAGGTCAACGTCGAAGACATCCAGACCGCGCTCTCCCGTTTCGAGGGCGTGCCGCTGGCGCTGGTGCAGGAGGGCGATGTGCATCGGGCGCTGGAGCCCTTCCCGCTCATCCAGCGCTATTCGATCGAGCGGATACCGCCGCACACCCTGGTCGTCCGCATCGAGGAGCGGGACGCGGTGATCGCGGTCGAGGCCGACGGAGGGTTCGACCTGCTCGATCCGGCGGGGGTGCTGGTGGCGACCGCCGCCGAGCGGCCGCTCGGCGTCCCGCTCGGCGGGAGCGCCGCCGCGAACCCCTCGACGCCCGCCTTCGAGGCCGCGGGCAAGGTGATCCGCGATCTGCCGCAGGACATCCGCGAGCTGCTTGCCTCGGTCTCCGCCACCAGCGCGCAGGACGTGACCTTCACGCTGACGACCGGCACCGAGGTGATCTGGGGCGAGGCCGTCGAGACGCAGCGGAAGGCCATCGTGCTGCGTTCGATGCTCGCCGCGGTGGGGGCGGTCTCCCTGATCGACGTGAGCGCCCCGGGGGCGCCCGTCTTCCAGTGATCCGCGTTCCGGTGAATCCGCGCGGCCCGCGGTGTGTCGGAGCGGATCGGACTCGGATTGCCCATAGTTTGGTGACCGATAAATGTATACCCGAATACTAACTTTGAACTTCAGGTAGAAGTTGAAAGTTGAGGGGGAGGACCCACGTGTCAACGAACCAGAACTACCTCGCGGTGATCAAGGTCGTCGGTGTCGGCGGAGGCGGGGTCAACGCGGTCAACCGCATGATCGAGCTCGGCCTGCGCGGCGTCGAGTTCATCGCGGTGAACACCGACGCGCAGGCGCTGCTGCTCAGCGACGCCGACGTGAAGCTCGACGTGGGCCGCGAGCTCACCCGCGGGCTCGGCGCGGGAGCCGATCCCGAGGTCGGCCGCCGCGCGGCCGAGGACCACGCGGACGAGATCGAGGAGGCGCTCACCGGCGCCGACATGGTCTTCGTGACCGCAGGCGAGGGCGGCGGAACCGGCACCGGCGCAGCCCCCGTCGTCGCGCGCATCGCCCGCTCGGTCGGCGCGCTCACCATCGGGGTCGTCACCCGCCCCTTCGGCTTCGAGGGCAAGCGCCGCGCCGCCCAGGCAGACGCGGGCATCGAGACGCTGCGCGAGGCGGTCGACACCCTCATCGTCGTGCCCAACGACCGCCTGCTCGAGATCAGCGAGCCCGGCATCAGCATGATCGAGGCGTTCGCCGCCGCCGACCAGGTGCTGCTGGCCGGCGTGCAGGGCATCACCGACCTCATCACGACTCCCGGCCTCATCAACGTCGACTTCGCCGACGTCAAGTCGGTCATGCAGGGCGCCGGCAGCGCGCTCATGGGCATCGGCTCGGCGCGCGGAGCCGACCGCGCGATCAAGGCCGCCGAGCTGGCCGTCGCCTCGCCGCTGCTCGAGACCAGCATCGAGGGTGCGCACGGCGTGCTGCTCTCGATCCAGGGCTCGTCGAACCTCGCCCTGAGCGAGATCACGGAGGCCTCGGAGCTGGTGCAGGACGTCGTGCACCCCGAGGCGAACATCATCTTCGGCACGGTCATCGACGACACGCTCGGCGACGAGGTGCGCGTCACCGTCATCGCGGCCGGCTTCGACCCCGAGCAGCTCGCCGCGCACACCGCGCGGCAGAGCGAGGGTCGCGGCCGTCGCGGCAGCCACGTCGAGACCATCGACGACGTGACGCCCTCGATCCCCGTCTCGGGCACGGTGCTCGGCGGAGCGGCGACGATCGTCCCCGGCTCGGGCGGCAGCGGCCTCGGAGACGACTTCGACGCCGAGTTCGGCGAGACGGTCATCCACCCTCCGGTCGAGGAGCAGCTCGTCGACGCGGCGTTCGAGGCCGATGACGACGACCTCGACATCCCCGAGTTCCTGCGGTAGGCGGCGGTGAGCGATCCCGACCCGCGCGCGCAGCCGCTCGGCGCTCGTCTGCGCGGCGTGCAGCAGGGCCTCGCCGACGCCGCGCGCGCGGCCGGGCGCGATCCCGACGAGCTGACGCTCATCGTCGTCACCAAGTTCCACCCCGCGAGCCTCGTGCGCGAGCTCGCCGGGCTGGGCGTCGCGGACGTGGGGGAGAACCGGCATCAGGAGGCGCAGGCGAAGGCGGCGGAACTCGCCGACCTCGATCTGCGCTGGCACTTCATCGGTCAGCTGCAGACGAAGAAGGCCCGCCAGGCCGCCCAGTACGCGCACGCGATCCACTCGATCGACCGGGAGCGACTCGTCGAAGCGCTCGCAACCGCGCAGGTGGAACGCCCCATCGACGCCTTCGTGCAGATCAACCTGACCGAGGATCCGGATCGCGGCGGGGCCCCGCCCGCGGAGATCGAGCGGATCGCCGAGCGGGTGCTCGAGACTCCCACGCTGCGGCTGCGCGGCGTGATGGCCGTCGCGCCGCTGCCAGAGGAAGAGGCCGCGGCCTCGGCGTTCGAGCGGCTGCGCGGCTACTCCGATCGCGTGCGCGCCCTCGAGCCAGTCGCGACCGCGATCTCGGCCGGGATGACGCACGACTACGTCGAGGCGATCGCTGCCGGTGCGACACACCTTCGCATCGGCAGCGCAATCACGGGAAATCGCCCCGCGGCGGGTTAGTCTCGGAAGACACCGGGCCGATCCGGAACCCTCAACGAGACCTTCGAGGAGACAATGATGAGCAACCCGCTGAAGAAGACTATGGTGTTCCTCGGGCTCGCCGAGGAGGATCTCGACGCCCAGGAGACCGGCGTCGTGAGCGAGGCCCCTGCGGCCGCGCCGGCTGCGCGGCCGGCACCGGCGGCCCCGCGCGCGCAGGTGACCCCGCTGCGCAAGGTCACGCCCACGCGCCAGACCCCCGCCCAGGCCATGAGCGAGATCCTGACCGTCCACCCCACCGAGTATCGCGACGCCGCGACGATCGCCGAGAGCTTCCGCGACGGCGTGCCCGTGATCCTCAACCTCTCGCGGATGAACGACGCCGACGCGCGCCGCCTCATCGACTTCGCCAGCGGCCTCTCCATGGGCCTGCGCGGACGCATCGAGCGCGTCACGAGCAAGGTCTTCCTGCTCTCGCCCGAGCACGTCGCGACCAACAGCGACAACGAGTCGCAGAACGACAGCGGTTCGTTCTTCGTCAGCGCCTCCGCCTGAACGCGGTGGGCATTGTCTTCGGGGTGCTCTTCGCCGTCCTGGCGTGGGCTCTCCGCATCTACACCTGGGTGCTGTGGATACGCTTCATCCTGGAATGGGTGCGCGTCTTCAACCCGAGGTTCCGACCCCGCGGGCCCCTGCTCGTCATCGTCGAGGTCGTCTACACGCTCACCGATCCGCCGATCAAGTTCTTCAGGAAGATCCTCCCTCCGATCAGGCTCGGGCAGGTCTCGCTCGACCTCGGATGGATGCTCACGATGCTCGTCTGCTGGATCCTTCTGGCGGTCATCCCGGGGTAGCCGACCCGTAGAGCGCCCATCTTTGCTACCGTTGTTCCTGACCACGTACGTGGACCCGATCCGAAAGTGACATACGAATGGCCCTGACACCCGAAGAGGTCGTGAACCAGCGGTTCACGATCACGAAGTTCCGCGACGGCTACGATCTCGATCAGGTCGACGACTTCCTCGACAGCATCGTCGAAGAGCTTCGCCGCCGCGATCAGGAGCTGGCCGATCTGCAGGCCGAGCTCGACCGAGCGAACGAGCGCATCGCAGAGCTCGAGAGCGAGGCAGAGGCCAAGGGCGATGCCCAGGGCAGCGTCTCCGAGCAGACCATCGTCGTCGACGCGAAGCCCGCGCAGCCGGTACCCGCCGCTCCCGCGGCATCCGCAGCGCCCGCCGTTGCGTCGGAAGAGAGCGGCGCCACCCCGACCGCCGTCAAGTCGAGCGCGATGCTGCAGCTCGCGCTCGAACTGCACGACAAGTACATCCAGGAGGGCGAGGACGAGCGCGACCGCCTGATCAAGAAGGCCGAGCAGACCGCCGCCCAGCTCGTCGAGGGTGCGCAGAAGCAGCGCGCCGACGAGCTGCGCAGGCTCGAGGGCGAGCGCTCCGACTACGCCGGCCGCATCAAGGAGCTGCGCGACTTCGAGTCGGAGTACCGCAGCACCCTCTCCTCGTACATCCAGGCGCAGCTGCGCGAGCTCGAGGGCTCGCCGGAGCCCGCGGGCGCCCCTAAGGGTCTCGACTGATCCGCAGCGTGAACGAACAGCCTGAGACGGCCGCCGAAGCCAACGCATCGGCGGCCGTCGCCATGCCGAGGCGCCGGGCGCGCGCTCTGCCCCTGCTCCTGCTCGCCGTCGTGGTCTATGCGGCGGACCAGCTGAGCAAGAACTGGGTGGTGGCCAACCTGCCCGAGGGGCGGACGGTGCCCGTGCTCGGCGATTTCCTGCAATGGCACTTCGTGCGCAATCCCGGCGCCGCGTTCTCGATGGCGAGCGGCATGACCTGGGTTTTCACTCTGCTCGCCGTCGTGGTGGTCGGAGCGATCCTCTGGCAGTCCCGCCGCCTCGGCTCGCGCTCGTGGGCGATCTTCTTCGCCCTGCTGCTCGGCGGCGTCGCCGGCAACCTGACGGATCGCCTCATCCGCGAGCCCGGGTTCCCCGAGGGGCACGTGATCGACTTCATCCTGACGCCCTGGATGTGGCTCGGCTTCAACCCGGCGATCTACAACGTCGCGGACATCGCCATCGTCACGGGCATGATCCTCTTCATCGTGGTCTCGCTGCTCGGCCTGCCGATCGACGGATCGCCCCGGCGGCGGGACGCCGAGGAGCCGGGCGCCGACGCGTTGAGCGCGGATGACGCGAGCGCGGATGCTGCGGATGCCGACGATGCGAGTGCGCAAGAGGCGGGCGCGAGCGAACCCGCCGAGGAGGATCCGGAGCATGCCTGAGCGGTCGCTGCCGGTGCCCGACGGCCTGGCGGGCGAGCGGGTCGACGCGGCCCTGGCGAAGATGCTCGGCTTCTCGCGCAGCTTCGCCGCCGAGGTCGCCCAGGGCGGGGGAGTGACCCTCGACGGGCGGACGCTCGGCAAGAGCGATCGGCTGGCGGCCGGCGGCTGGCTCGAGGTGTCGTGGACGGAGCGGACCGGCCCCGAGATCGTGCCCGTCGATCTGCCCGACCTCGGCATCGTCTACGACGACGATGAGATCGTGGTGGTCGACAAGCCGGCCGGCGTCGCCGCCCACCCCTCCCTCGGCTGGGACGGCCCGACCGTGGTCGGGGCGCTCGCCGGGGCGGGGTTCAGGATCGCCACCTCAGGGCCGCCCGAGCGCCAGGGCGTGGTGCACCGCCTCGACGTCGGCACGAGCGGGCTGATGGTCGTGGCGAAGAGCGAGGGGGCCTACAGCGCCTTGAAGCGCGCGTTCAAGGAGCGCGAGGTCGAGAAGATCTATCACGCGGTCGTGCAGGGCCACCCCGATCCGCTCTCCGGCACGATCGAGGGGGCGATCGGGCGCCATCCCGGCAGCGAGTGGAAGTTCGCGGTGACGCGGGACGGCAAGCCGTCGGTGACGCACTACGAGACGCTCGAGGCGTTCCCCTACGCCTCGCTGCTCGAGATCGAGCTCGAGACGGGCCGCACCCATCAGATCCGCGTGCACATGTCGGCGCAGCGGCACCCGTGCGTGGGCGATGCCATGTACGGCGCCGACCCGACGCTCACCCGGAGGCTCGGCCTCACACGGCAGTGGTTGCACGCCATGAGGCTCGGCTTCAGGCACCCGGCTACGGGGGAGCACGTCGAGTTCGAGAGCGTCTACCCCGCCGACCTGCAGCACGCGCTCGACGTGCTCGGGGGGTAGCCTAGAGGAGGTCGGCGAAAGGGGCTTCATCGGTGTCTGAGAAAGACGGCTTCGTCCATCTGCACGTGCACAGCGAGTACTCGATGCTCGACGGGGCGGCTCGGGTGAAACCGCTGATCGATGCCGCCAAGGAGCAGGGCATGCCGGCGATCGCGGTCACGGATCACGGCAACACCTTCGGTGCCTTCGACTTCTGGAAGACGGCGCGCGACGCCGGCATCAAGCCGATCATCGGCATCGAGGCCTACCTGACGCCGGGCACCTTCCGCGGCGACCGCTCCCGCGTGCGCTGGGGCGACGGCGGCGGTGACGACGTGTCGGGCGGCGGCGCCTACACGCACATGACGATGCTCGCGGAGTCGACCGAGGGCATGCACAACCTCTTCCGCCTCTCGTCGCTCGCCAGCATCGAAGGCTACTACTTCAAGCCGCGCATGGACCGCGAGCTGCTGCAGCGCTACGCGAAGGGCATCATCGCGACGACCGGCTGCCCCTCGGGCGAGATCCACACCCGGCTGCGGCTCGGGCAGTTCAAGGAGGCGCGCGAGGCCGCCGCCGAGTTCCAGGATCTCTTCGGCAAGGAGAACTTCTACTGCGAGATCATGGATCACGGCCTCGAGATCGAGCGCCGGGTGCAGAAGGAGCTGCTCGAGATCGCGAGGGACCTCTCGATCCCGCTCGTCGCCACCAACGACCTCCACTACACCCACCAGCATGACGCCAAGGGCCACGAGGCGTTGCTGTGCGTGCAGTCGGGATCCACGCTCGACGACCCGAACCGCTTCAAGTTCGACGGCGACGACTACTATCTAAAGACGGCCGCCGAGATGCGGCATCTCTTCCGCGAGCTGCCGGAGGCCTGCAACAACACGCTCCTCATCGCCGAGAAGTGCGACAGCGAGTTCAACACGAGCGCGAACTACATGCCCCGCTACCCGGTGCCCGAGGGCGAGACCGAGGAGAGCTGGTTCGTCAAGGAGGTCGAGCGGGGGCTGCACTACCGCTACCCGAACGGGATCCCCGACGCGGTGCGCAAGCAGGCGGAGTATGAGACGGGCGTCATCACCCAGATGGGCTTCCCCGGCTACTTCCTCGTCGTCGCCGACTTCATCAACTGGGCCAAGGACAACGGGATCCGCGTGGGCCCGGGCCGAGGCTCGGGGGCCGGTTCGATGGCCGCCTACGCGATGAGGATCACCGACCTCGACCCGTTGCAGCACGGCCTCATCTTCGAGCGCTTCCTCAACCCCGACCGCGTGTCGATGCCCGACTTCGACGTCGACTTCGATGATCGCCGCCGCGCCGAGGTGATCAAGTACGTCACCGAGAAGTACGGCGACGAGCGCGTCGCACAGATCGTCACCTATGGCACCATCAAGTCGAAGCAGGCGCTCAAGGACGCCTCCCGCGTGCTCGGCTTCCCCTTCGGCATGGGCGAGAAGCTCACGAAGGCCATGCCTCCCGCCGTGATGGCGAAGGACATCCCGCTCGCCGGCATCACCGATCCGAAGCACGAGCGCTACAAGGAGGCGGCGGAGTTCCGTGCGGTGCTCGAGGTGGATCCCGACGCGAAGACCGTCTACGAGACCGCGCTCGGCCTCGAGGGGATGAAGCGGCAGTGGGGCGTGCACGCCGCCGGCGTCATCATGTCGAGCGATCCGCTCATCGACATCATCCCGATCATGAAGCGGGAGCAGGACGGGCAGATCGTCACGCAGTTCGACTACCCGACCTGCGAGAGCCTCGGACTCATCAAGATGGACTTCCTGGGGCTGCGCAACCTCACCATCATTTCCGACGCCCTCGAGAACATCAGGCTCAACCGGGGGGAGGAGCTCGACCTCGAGCACCTGCCCTTCGACGACGCGGGCTCGTACGAACTGCTCGCCCGCGGCGACACACTGGGCGTGTTCCAGCTCGACTCCGGCCCGCTGCGGAGCCTGCTGCGGCTCATGAAGCCCGACAACTTCGAGGACATCTCGGCCGTGCTGGCGCTCTACCGGCCGGGCCCCATGGGCGCCGATTCCCACACGAACTACGCCCTGCGCAAGAACGGGCTGCAGGAGATCACGCCGATCCACCCCGAGCTCGAGGAGCCGTTGCGCGAGATCCTCGACACCACCTACGGCCTCATCATCTACCAGGAGCAGGTGATGTCGATCGCGCAGAAGGTGGCCGGATTCTCGCTCGGCCAAGCCGACATCCTGCGGCGCGCCATGGGCAAGAAGAAGAAGGAGGAGCTCGACAAGCAATACGAGGGCTTCTCCGGGGGCATGCGGGAGCGGGGCTTCTCCGACGCCGCGATCAAGGCGCTCTGGGACATCCTGCTGCCCTTCTCCGACTACGCCTTCAACAAGGCCCACTCGGCGGCCTACGGGGTGATCAGCTACTGGACCGCCTATCTGAAGGCGCACTACCCGGCCGAGTACATGGCCGCGCTGCTGACCAGCGTGGGCGACTCCAAGGACAAGCTGGCCGTCTACCTGAACGAGTGCCGTCGCATGGGCATCAAGGTGCTCCCGCCCGACGTCGGAGCGTCGTTCGCGAACTTCGCGGCTGTCGACAACGACATCCGCTTCGGTCTCGGCGCGGTGCGCAACGTCGGTGCGCATGTCGTCCAGGGCATCCGCGAGGCCCGCGAGAAGAGCGGCGATTTCGAGAGCTTTCACGACTTCCTGAAGCGCGTGCCGATGACCGTGCTCAACAAGCGGACGGTCGAGTCGCTCATCAAGGCGGGGGCCTTCGACTCGCTCGGAGCGACCCGGCGCGCCCTGCTCGAGATCCACGAGGGCGCGGTCGAGGGTGCGGTGAAGGAGAAGCGCGATGCCGAGCACGGCAACGTCGGCTTCGACTTCGACAGCCTCTTCGCCGAGAGCGTCGACAGCGGCGGGGGAGCCGTCTCGCTCGTACCCGATCGGCCGGAGTGGTCGAAGAAGGACAAACTGGCCTTCGAGCGCGAGATGCTCGGCCTCTACGTCTCGGATCACCCGCTGCGCGGGCTGGAGAGCTCCCTCGCGAAGGAGGCCTCGATCACGATCGAGCAGGCGACCAACCCCGACGGGAACTCCGACGGGGAGATCGTGACCGTGGCCGGGCTGCTCACCAGCGTGCAGCATCGCACCGCGAAGTCGGGCAACCTCTACGGCATGGTCACGATCGAGGACTTCACCGGCGAGATCCAGGGGCTCTTCATGGGGAAGTCGTACCAGGAGTTCGGGCATCTGCTGAAGCCCGACTCGATCGTCGCGCTGCGCGGCAAGCTGAACGCCCGGGACGACGGCATGTCGATGCACGCCTACGGGGTGAAGCCCATCGACGCCTCGGTGCAGGAGGACGCCGATTCGCTCACGATCTCGCTGGCCGACACCCGGGCGACCGAGGAGCTGGTGGATCGGTTGAAGGAGACCCTGCTGCGGCACCGCGGCGACAGCGAGGTGCGGCTCAACCTGCTCACCTCCGGAGGCGTCCGGGTCTTCGAGCTCCCGCAGAAGGTGCGAGTCACCCCCGACCTCTACGGCGACCTGAAGGGGCTGCTCGGGCCGCGCTGCCTGGTCGACGCCTGACAATGCCCGGCGAAGCGGGGGGAACGACACAATCCCGTAACGCGCGAAGAGTATGGTGGACGCCATGAGCGAGATGCAGCAGCAGATCATCGAGACGCTGGGTGCGAGGCCGGATGTGGACCCGGCCTCCGAGGTCGAGCGCCGGGTCGGGTTCCTCACCGACTACGCCCGCTCGGTCCCCGGGGCGCGAGGCTTCGTGCTGGGCATCTCCGGAGGGCAGGACTCGTCGCTCGCGGGGCGGCTGTGCCAGCTGGCGGCGGAACGCCTGAGAGCCGAGGGAGCGGAAGCCGAGTTCATCGCGGTCCGGCTGCCCTATCGGGTGCAGCACGACGAGGATGACGCGCAGCTGGCGCTCTCGTTCATCCGACCGGATCGCGCGGTCGCGGTCAACATCGCGGCGTCGGTGGACGCTCTCGCGGCCGAGGTGTCGGATGCGCTGGGAGAGCCGGTCAGCGATTTCAACAAGGGCAACGTGAAGGCGCGCGTTCGAATGGTGGCGCAATACGCGATCGCCGGCGACCGTCGCCTGCTCGTGGTCGGCACCGACCATGCGGCCGAGGCCGTCACGGGCTTCTTCACGAAGTTCGGAGACGGCGCCGTCGACGTGATCCCGCTCTCGGGGCTGTCGAAGCGACAGGGTGCGAGTCTGCTGCAGCATCTCGGTGCGCCGGATCGCCTCTGGCGGAAGACTCCGACCGCCGACCTGCTCGACGGGACTCCCGGGCAGAGCGACGAGGCGAACCTCGGCATCGCCTACGAGCACATCGACGCCTACCTCGAAGGGCAAGCGGTCGAGGCAGAGGTCGCCGAGCGGATCGAGCAGAAGTACCGTGCTACCGAGCACAAGCGCCGATTGCCCGTGGCTCCGGACGACGCGTGGTGGAAGCAGGGGTAGGGCCATGACCACCACATTCGTGCTCGCCGGCGGCTGCTACTGGTGCCTCGACGCCGCATACCGAGCCCTGCACGGAGTGATCGAGGTGCACTCCTGCTTCACCGGGGGCGTCACTCCGGACCCGAGCTACGAGCAGGTGTGCACCGGCGCGACCGGTCACGCCGAGGCCGTGGCGGTGACCTTCGACGAGGAGGTGCTGCCGGCGGGTGTCGTGCTCGACGCCTTCTTCACGATGCACGACCCCACCCAGCTGAACCGGCAGGGGCACGACGTCGGCACCCAGTACCGCTCGGCCATGTTCTATGCGGACGAGGCCCAGCGCGAGCTCTTCGAGTCCGCTCGCGCACGCGCCGCGGCCCTCTGGCCGGGCGAGGTCGTCACCTCGATCGAGCCGCTGGGGCCCGTCTATCCCGCCCCAGAGGAGCACCAGGACTTCTTCGCCAAGAACCCGACGCAGGGCTACTGCCTCGCTGTCGCGGTGCCCAAGGTGAACAAGGTGCGCGCCTCCTTCGCCCAGTACCTGCGCTGACCGCTACGCCGCCAGCGGCATGAAGCCGTCTCGGCTCGGCTCCCCGTTGCTCGTGGCTCCATCGACCGTGACCCCATCGTCCGCGGTCCCGGTGTCGCCGGGCTCGCTCCCGCCCTCGGCCGTCGCGCTTCCGCTCTCTGCGGGCCCGGTGCGCTTCTCGAAACGACTCACGCCCCAGCGCAGGTCGTGACCGAGCGCGTCGGCCTCCACCTCGACCGAGGTGCCGGACTTCTCGTCGTTCTCCCACTTGCGCACTCTGAGCCGCCCGCTGACGATCACGCGCTCGCCCTTGCGGAACGAGGCCGCG
>JBFXIT010000010.1:17404-24115 GCA_050175655.1 Leucobacter sp. | reverse complement strand
GAACTGCTCAACGAGACGATCCGCGACGAGGTGACCGCCGAGATCGTCACCTGGATCACCGACCGACTCGTCGCGGCATAGGCGCGGGCCGAATCGGCGCCGAACGGGTAGACGGCCCTACGCTTGAGGGCATGAGCACCCATCACGGCGAGTACAAGGTTCCGGGCGGCAAGCTGGTGGTCGTCGACTTCGACGTCGACGACTCCGCCGCGGGGGGCGGCCTGATCGCGGACTTCCGCCTGAGCGGCGACTTCTTCCTCGAACCCGACGACGTGCTCGAGCACATCGACCGCGCGGTGGATGGCCTGCCCGCGGACGCCTCGATCGAGCTCATCGCCACCGCGATCCAGGGCGCGCTGCCCCAGGGGGCGCAGCTGCTCGGCGTCACCCCCGAGGCGGTGGGCGTCGCGGTGCGGCGGGCGCTCACGGGCGCCGCGCAGTGGCGGGACTACGACTGGAGCATCGTGCGCAGCCGGCCGGTCTCGCCCATGATGAACGCGGCCCTCGACGAGGTGCTGACGGGCGAGGTGGGGCGCGGCGAGCGCCGGCCGACGCTGCGGATCTGGGCGTGGGACGAGCCGGCCGTGATCATCGGCAGCTTCCAATCGGTGCGGAACGAGGTGGACGAGGACGAGCTCGCGGCCCGCGGCGCGCAGCTGGTGCGCCGCATCTCGGGCGGCGGGGCGATGTTCATGGAGCCCGAGTCGTCGATCACCTACGCGCTCTACGCGCCCGGCGAGCTCGTGCAGGGGATGAGCTTCGCCGACTCGTACGCGTTCCTCGACGAGTGGGTGCTCGAGGCGCTGCGCTCGCTCGGCATCGACGCCGTCTACAAGCCTCTGAACGACATCACGAGCCCGCTGGGCAAGATCGGCGGGGCGGCGCAGAAGCGGCTGGCGAGCGGCGCGGTGCTGCACCATGTGACCATGGCGTACGACATGGACGCCGACGCCATGACGCGGGTGCTGCGCATCGGGCGCGAGAAGCTGAGCGACAAGGGCACCACGAGCGCGCAGAAGCGGGTGGATCCGCTGCGCAGCCAGACCGGGCTGCCGCGCGAGGCGATCATCGACCGCATGCTCGAGGTGTTCGTGCAGCGGCACGGCGGATCGCCGGCCGAGCTCGACGACGCGGCGTACGCGGAGGCCGAGCGGCTGGTCGCAGAGAAGTTCGACACCGAGGCCTGGCTGCGCCGCGTGCCCTGATCCCGGAGCCGAGCAGGCACTGGGCTTCCCGGGCTCAGGCTAGGCGGCGCTGGATGCGCCGGTCGAGATCCTCAAGCTCGTCGACGACATCGGAGACCACCCAGATTCGGTCGCGCTTACGGCCCGTCACCTCGCGGATGATGCCGTGACGTTCGAGTGTGTCGATCGCCGTGTACCTCGTGGCCAGGGTTCCGGTGACGATCTCTGAGAAGTCGCCCGAGGTCAGGGTCGGGCGCTCGAAGATCTGGTTCAGGATCTGCACGGCCGCCGCGTCGCCCCGGCCGCCGATCTCGCTCCGCCACTCCTCGGGGAGCTGCTGCAACCGTCGGAAGCTCTCCACGGCCTCGGTCGCTGCGGCGGACGCCGCCCGGGCCATCACGCCGATGAGCGGATCGAGGTCACCCTCGCGATAGGCGTTCAGGGAGGCGAAGTAATCGGCTCGCAGCGCGAAGAGGCCGCTGGCGGTCGGCACCACCGCATTGCGCATGATCCCTCTGCGCTGCAGCACCGCCCCCAGCAGCGCGCGCCCGATCCTGCCGTTGCCGTCGGTGAACGGATGGATCGACTCGAACTGAGCATGCACGATGGCGGCCTGAACGAACGCGGGCACGTCATCCCGGTTGGCGTAGATGAGGAGGTCGTCGAGCAGCGGGACCACGAGCTCCGGCGGAGGCGGCACATGCACCGCCCCCCGAGGGCTGTGGTCGCTCCCGCCGATCCAGTTCTGCTCCTCTCTCAGCCGGCCCGCCCACCGCCGCTCGAGAGGATGCTCGTCGTCGCGCATGAGCACCCGGTGAGCACCGAGCAGGTCGGCGAGTTCGATAGCTCCGCTCCGCCCGGCTCGGAGCACGAGTTCCTGCAGGGCTGCGGTCGCCGCCACCATGCTTCTCGCGCTCGCGCTCGCGTTCGCCCGGCTTCCCGCGATCGCGCGCGCGAGGTCCTCGCCGCTGGCCTCGACATGCTCGATCTTCGACGATGCGACCGACTCGCTGCGCACCATGAATCGCCCGAGTGCGCCCGACCCGACGCCGGCCGCCGAGTCTGCATGAGCGATCGCGTTCACGGCCTGCTCCGCCACCGCGAGAACCGCGGCCGCGGGGAGTGCCGCCTGCTCGGCGATCAGCGGCGGGATGGCGACGGCGACCTGCGACAGCATGCGATCCTCGCGGGTCCCACCGCGCTGCGCTTGCCGCCAGGGGCGCACCTCAGTGCGGTGCGGGGGCCATCCGCCTGTCGCGCTCATCGGGCCTCCAGGGTGAAGCATTGATTGTTGTATTCTGCCTTAGATATATAAACTAGAATAGCGGAGTCGATGTTTCAGGTTGCGCCGGGCCGGGTGCCGACACCCCGCAGGATCCCCGACCAGCTGAGAAGGAACCGCTGAAACACCGGCGGCAGAGCGATCAGAAGCCTCTGCGGCGCTCGCGGGCGACCGCGAAGGCGGTGAGGGCGAGGCCACCGAGGCCCCACAGCACGAGGGAGAGGATCGCCGGCCCCCCGCCCGTCGCACCCATCGCGACCGCCTGGAAGCCCGCGAAGAGCGCCCCGACCGGGCTGGCGTCGCCGATCGCCTGCAGCAGCGGCGGAGCCGTCGAGATGACGCCGATCGCGAAGGCGACCACGAGCAGGGCGAACGCGAGGAAGCGGCCGAAGCCCCCGAGCAGCGCCGAGAGGCCCTGGTTCACGAGCGCGAACGAGACGCCCGCGACCACGGCGAGCGCGAGGAAGCCGAGCCACTGCGCGGGATCGTAGCCGAGAAGCGGGGGCAGGATCACGCCGGCGAGGAGCCCCTGCGCCGCGCCGATGGCGACCGCGGGCAGCGCACTGCGCAGCGTCACGAAGCCGACGCCGCGGGCCGCCTCCCGGGTGCGCCGCCACAGCGGCGCGAGCACGAGGAACGACGCGAGCGCACCGGCCCAGAGGGCGATCCCCGCGAAGAGCGGCACGCCGGCGGCGTTGAAGAGCTCGTCGCCGGTGCCCTCGGCCTCGACCGGGCGCACCATGGCCTCCGCCATCGTCTCGGCCTGCTCGTCGCTGTAGCTCGGGACCCCGTCGGCGGCCTCGGCGAGACCCTCGGCGAGGCTCAGGGTGCCGTCGGCGGCCTGCCTCGATCCGTCGGCCAGCTGCGCGGCGCCCTCGGCGAGGGCGGGGGGGCCCGCCGCGAGCTGGCTCACGCCCGAGGTGTACTGCGCGACGCCGGCGGCGTACTGCCCGAGCCCTCCGGCGAGGCCCTCGGCTCCGGTGGCGAGCTGGGCCTGTCCATCGGCGGATGCTCTGGCGCCCGAGGCGAGGGAGGTGCCTCCGGCGATCAGCTTGGTCAGGTCGGTCCACTGATCCTGCGGCACCGTCGAGGGGTCCTGCGGCGTGAGCTGATGGATCACCGCGGAGAGCATCGCCTCGGTCGCCTCCTTGGTCGGCGCGTTGGCGGGATAGAAGGGAGGGATCGTGTCGGCCTGCACGGCGGCGAGCACCTGCGCGATCAGCGGCGCGGTCTGGTCCTGCAGCCCGCCCACCGCGAGGTTGACTCCTCCCACGTACTGCTCGACGCCCGTGGCGAGCTCGGCCGCGCCGTTCGCGGCGGCGCGCTGCCCACCGGCGAGCTGCGCCGCCCCCGAGGCGAGGTCGCTCGCGCCGGAGGCGAGCTGGCCCGATCCTCCTGCGAGGCGGGTCGCCCCGTCGGCGAGCTGCGCTGCGCCGTCCGCCAGCCCGTCGGCGCCGTCGGCGAGCTGGGATCCGCCGGCCGCGAGCTGACGCGCACCCCCGGCCGCCTCGCCGATGCCGTCGCCGAGCTGCGTCATCCCGACGAACACGTTGCCGACGAACTGCACGCCGAGCTGCTCGCCCAGCACCGCCGTCGCGGTGCTCGTGACGATGTTCGAGAGCGCCGAGTCGAGCAGGCGGCCTCGCTCGCTCGTGCGGATGTCGATGGTCGCCGTCTCGGCTTCGTCGGCCCCCCGGGAGGCCGAGGTGGCCGCGGCCGAGAAGTTCTTCGGGATCGTCACGACGGTCGCGTAGCGCCCGTCTTCGAGGCCCGCATCCGCGTCGGCCTCATCGGTGAGCAGCCAGGTGAAGTTGGTGTCGGCGTCGCCTCCGACCAGTTCGCCGGCGAGCAGCCGCCCCATCGGCACCAGCTGCCCGTCGAGCGTGACCGGCTCGTCGAGGTTGACGACCGCGGCGGTGACGGTGTCGAGACGGTCGGTCGGGTTCCAGAGGCCCCAGAGCAGCACGCCGGCCGCTGTCAGGGGCACCAGGAGCAGGCCGAGTACGGTGCGCCAGGTGATGGCGCGGCCGCCGTTGAGACGCTGAAGTGTGACGCTCATCGTTCCGCTCCTTCCACGGGTATTGCAGATACCGCGATCCGGCCGTTTGCAGGGTCGCCCGGCTCTACCAGCTCGGTGTCCGCGGGCAGCACCGCGGAGGCCGAGGCTCGGTCGCCGAGCACGACGACGGTGAGCGAGCGCTCGTCGCCGCGCGCCGCCCAGAAGCCGCGAGCGGCGAGCAGCTCGCGAGCGCGCTCGGCCTGCTCGGCGGTGTGGAGGTTGCCGTTCGCCGCGCCCCACCCGCGCAGGTCGAGCACGAGCAGCTCCGGCTCGTCGTTCAGGGCGTCGGCGAGCGTCGCGGGCGTCGCCCAGGCCGAGCGGGCCCGCAGGGTCGAGGCGCGCTCGGGCAGCAGCAGCCCGATCGTCTTCAGGGCGCCCGCCTTCAGCGGCCCGCGACCGCTGAGCACGGCGGCCAGGGGCGCCGAGGCGGGATCGGCGGGGTCGAGGCGCAGCGCCTGGCCGTCCGAGACGCGCAGGTCGGGCACCGTGAGGCCGCCCGGTTGCGCCGAGCCCTTCGGCGCCCCCGGCAGCACGAGCCGCGAAGACGCGATCCTCGCTCCCGGCGCATCCTGCGGCCACTCGGCGAACTCGAGCTCGCGCGCGAGGCCCTCACCCTCGACGTCGAAGACGGGCAGCAGCCGGTCGAGCCAGCGCGGCATGCGCCAGGCCCGGTCGCCGAGCAGTTGCAGCACCGCGGGGACGAGCGTCATGCGCACGATGAACGCGTCCACGAAGACGCCGACGGCGAGGCCGAGGGCGATCACCTTGATCGACGGGTCGCCCTCGGGCACGAACGCCGCGAAGACCGCGAACATGATGATCGCGGCGGCGGTGACCACGCGGCCCGAGCCGACGAAGCCCCTCCGGATCGCGGTGCGCGAGTCGGCCCCGTGCACCACCTCCTCGCGGATGCGCGAGACGAGGAACACCTCGTAGTCCATGGCCAGGCCGAAGAGCACGCCCATCAGGATGATCGGCATGAAGCTGAGCACGGGGCCGGCGTGGTGCACGTTCAGCAGATCCGCGAACCAGCCCCACTGGAACACCGCGACGACCGCGCCGAACGCCGCGCCGACCGAGAGCAGGTAGCCGAGGGTCGCCTTGATCGGCACCCAGACGCTGCGGAACACCATGGCGAGCAGGATCAGCGACAGCCCGACGACGAGCACTCCGAACGGGATCAGCGCCTCGAACAGCAGCTGCGACACGTCGATGCCGACCGCGGTGAAGCCGGTCACCGCGAGGCTGACGCCGTATTCGTCGAGCCACTCGTCGTGGTGCGCGCGCAGCTCGGCGACCAGCGCGGCCGTGCTCTCGGCCTGCGGGCCCTCCTCAGGGATCACCTGGATGATGCCGGTGTCGGCGCCCTGGTTGGGGGTCGCGAGGGGCACGTCGGCGACGCCCGGGAGCGCTCGCACCTCGTCGGCGAGGTCGTCCATGAGGCCCAGCGGGTCGGTGCTGGTGATGATCGAGCCGGTGAGCAGCAGCGGGCCGTTGGCCCCCTCGCCGAAGTGCTCGCCGGTGAGCTCGTAGGTGACGCGGGCGGGGTCGCCGGCCTCGAGGGTCTCGGCGCCCGGCAGGGCGAGGCGCAGGCTGAGCGCCGGGATCGTCGCGACGCCGAGCACGACGAGCACCGCGAGCACGGTGACGATGGGCTTCGCCGTCACGGCGCGCACCCATCCGCCGAAGAAGCGGTCGGCCCTGGTCGCGCGAGGGGCGGAGGGCTGAGCGCCGGAGCCTAGAGCGGAGCCCGTCTCGGGCTCGGAATCGGGCTCGGCGGACTGCGCGACGAGCGCCTTGCGCTGCCTGCGGGAGAGGATTCTCGGGCCGGCCATCGCGAGGATCGCGGGTGTCAGCGTGACGGCGATGAGCACCGCGACGGCGACGCCGGCCGCCGCCGCGACGCCGAGCGCGGTGAGGAACGGGATGCCGGCGACCGAGAGGCCGAGGAGCGCGATGATGACCGTGATGCCGGCGAACACGACCGCGCTGCCGCTCGTCGCCGTCGCGCGGGCGATCGACTCGCCGACGGGCAGACCGGTGCGCAGCTGCTCCTGATGCCGGCTCACGATGAAGAGCGTGTAGTCGATGCCGACGGCGAGGCCGAGCATGAGCGCGAGCATGGGCGTGGTCGAGGTCATGTCGATGAACGCGGTGGTGAAGTAGATGCCGGCGACCGAGATGCC